>NZ_JBNHFI010000009.1:0-253842 GCF_059090085.1 Arthrobacter sp. K4-10C
ACGGCCCGGAATCCGCCGACCGGAACCTGATGTACTACCTCACCGTCTACAACGAACCCATCCTGCAGCCGGCCGAACCCGAGGAACTGGACATCGAGGGCGTGCTCAAGGGCATCTACCTGCTCCAGCCCGCCAAGATCGACGGGCCCCGCACGCAGATCCTGGCCTCCGGCGTCTCCGTCCCCTGGGCCCTGGAAGCCCAGCGGATCCTCGCCGAGGACTGGTCCGTGTCCGCCGACGTCTGGTCCGTCACCTCCTGGAACGAACTCCGGCGCGACGGCCTCGCCGCCGAAGAAGAAGCCTTCCTCAACCCCGAACAGCCCGCCCGGGTCCCGTTCGTCACCCGGCAACTCGAAGGCGCCACCGGCCCCGTCGTCGCGGTCTCGGACTACATGAAGGCCGTCCCCGACCAGATCCGGCAATTCATCCCCAATGAATACGCCACCCTCGGCGCCGACGGCTTCGGCTTCTCGGACACCCGCGCAGCAGCCCGCCGCTACTTCAAGAACGACACCCACTCCATCGTGGTGCGCGCCCTTGAAATGCTGGCGCGCCGCGGCGAAGTGGACGCCCAGGCTCCGGTCAAGGCCATCGAGAAGTACCGCCTGCACAACGTGAACGCCGGAACCACCGGCAACGCCGGAGGCGAGGCTTAACTGTCCCGGCTAGAAGCAACGACGGCGGCTCCCTCCGAAAGGTGGGGGCCGCCGTCGTCCGTTGCGGGGCACGCGCAGAACGTGTGATGCACGACAAAGCGGATTGTAGCCTTCGCACAAATGGAGGTTGCCGCCCGCTGCCCGTATGCTCAAAGAATGCCAGCACCTGCCACCCCGTCCGCGAAGCGCAAACCGGCCGAGCCCAAGGTCACTCCGGAGAAGTCGGAAACCCTCAAGAAGTTGCGGGCAAACGTCGGACAGCTGTCTACCACCACCCTGCGGGAACTGGAAAAGTCGCTTCCGTGGTACAGCCGGCTGAGCTCGGACGAACGGTCGGCGCTGGGCATGGTGGCACAAAACGGCATCGCAGCATTCGTCACCTGGTATGAACGGCCGAGCTCGCCGTCATGGATCCTCACGGACGTTTTCGGCACGGCACCCACGGAGCTGACCCGTTCCATCAGCCTGCAAAAAGCACTGCAGCTAATCCGGATTGTGGTGGAGGTGGTGGAAGACCAGGTCCCCGTCATTGCCCCGGAGGCAGACCAGCCGTCCCTGCGCGAAGCTGTCCTGCGCTATTCCCGGGAGGTGGCGTTTGCCGCCGCTGACGTCTACGCCCGCGCCGCGGAATCCCGTGGTTCCTGGGACACCCGGCTGGAAGCACTGATCGTGGACGCCATCCTTCGCGGCGAAAACACCGACGCCCTGCGTTCCAGGATCGCCGCACTGGGATGGAAAGCGCAGGAGCGCTTCACGGTAATGGTGGGCAACTCGCCCTCCGAGCCCAGTGCCAGCTACGTCAGCGAACTGCGCCGCATGGCCGGGCGCTACGCCGAAGACGCGCTGGTGGGCATCCAGGGCGACCGGTTGATCCTCATCCTTGGCGGCCTCCAGGACCGGGAAACCGCCTACGTGAAACTCAGTGACATGTTCGCGCCCGGGCCCGTCGTCTACGGGCCCGAGGCAGGCTCTCTGCTGGAAGCCAGCGGCTCGGCGCAGTCGGCATTCGCGGGCCTCACCGCCGCCAAGGCATGGCCGTCCGCACCCCGCCCCGTGGCCGCGGACGACTTGCTGCCTGAGCGTGTCATCTCCGGCGACGACGCCGCACGGCGCTCCCTCGTCAAGAACATCTACCGGCCCCTGCTGGCTGCATCCAACGGCCTGGTGGAAACCCTTGGCACCTACCTTGAACTGGGCCATTCGCTCGAGGCTACGGCGCGCGAACTCTTTGTCCATGCCAACACGGTGAGGTACCGGCTGAAGCGCGTCTGCGACGTGACAGGTTGGGACCCACTCCTTCCCCGGGAGGCTTTTGTCCTGCAGGCGGCGCTCGTGGTGGGCCGTCTTTCGGCGCCGCCCAAAGCCGCCACAGAACGTCAACCGTCGCGGAATCAGCCCTGACCCGTTGTAGACTTCCTACAACCTGACCCCGTGAGCTTGGTGCGGACAAACACCGCTGGATCACACAGTAATTTGGAAAGCTGGTTACGTGCTTGCAATAGTCTGCCCTGGACAGGGCTCACAAACCCCGGGTTTTCTGGCCCCGTGGCTGGAACTGCCCCCGGTGGCGGGCCAACTGGCCTCCCTGAGCGACATCGCCGGTATCGACCTCATCGCTCATGGAACCACGTCCGACGAGGAGACCATCAAGGACACCGCGGTAGCGCAGCCCTTGATCGTGGCTGCCGGCCTCGTGGCCGCAACATCGCTCTTCGACGTTGAGCTGAGCACGCTGCCGGTGATCCTGGCCGGACACTCGGTCGGTGAAATCACCGCCTCCGCCCTGGCTAACGTCCTGACCGAGCAGGAAGCCATGACGTTCGTGCGCGAGCGTGCCAACAGCATGGCCGCGGCAGCCTCCGTCACTCCCACCGGAATGAGCGCCGTGGTGGGCGGGGAACCGGCCGAGGTCCTGGCAGCCATCGAAGCGTCCGGCGCCACCCCAGCCAACGTCAACGGCGCAGGCCAGACCGTAGCCGCCGGGACCTTCGAACAGCTCCAGGCTCTCGCTGACAACCCTCCCGCCAAGGCGCGGGTCATACCGCTAAAGGTCGCCGGCGCCTTCCACACAAGCCACATGTCCCCTGCAGTCAGTGCGTTGAAGGCCCTTGAGCCGAAGCTGAAGCCGCAGGCCCCAGCCGTTCCCCTGCTGTCCAACTACGACGGCGGCGAAGTCACCGAAGGCCCTGCCGCCGTCGACAGCCTCATCGCGCAGGTGTCACGCCCGGTCCGCTGGGACCTGTGCATGGAGGCCATGGTCCAGCGGGGCGTCACCGGCGTCATCGAGCTGGCCCCCGCTGGAACGCTCGCCGGCCTGGCAAAGCGCGGCATGCCGGGCGTCAGAACCGTTGCAGTCAAGACCCCCGACGATCTGTCCACCGCCCTGGCTCTCTTCGCAGAACTGGAGGGCAACGCATGAGCGTTCCCACGCTGAAACAGGCTCCCATCCAGGAGCACACCCGCATCCTGGGCCTGGGCGCCTACCGGCCGGACGTCATCGTCACCAATGAGGACGTGTGCCAGTGGATCGACTCCTCTGACGAGTGGATCCGCCAGCGGACCGGCATCGTCACGCGGCACCGTGCCAAGGCTGACGTCAGTGTCATCGACATGGCCGAGGGCGCTGCCCGTGAGGCGATGGAGAAGGCCGGCATCCAGGCCTCGGACCTCGGCGCCGTCATTGTTTCCACCGTGACCCACCCTTACGCCACGCCGTCGGCTGCAGCCAGCCTGGCGGACCGCCTGGGGGCCACACCGGCACCCGCCTTCGATATTTCCGCCGCGTGCGCCGGCTACTGCTACGGCATCGCCCAGGGCGACGCCCTGGTCCGCTCCGGAACGGCCAAGTACGTCCTGGTGGTCGGCGCGGAGAAGCTCTCCGACGTCATCGACAACCGGGAACGCACCATCTCTTTCCTGCTTGGCGACGGTGCCGGCGCCGTGGTGATCGGGCCGTCCGAGACTCCGGGCATCGCACCCTCGGTGTGGGGTTCGGATGGCAGCAAGTGGGACGCGATCGGCATGACCCGCTCCATCCTGGATGTCCGTGACCTGGGCATGGCAGCCCGCCAGTCCGACTCCACCGGGGACCTCGCACTCCTTGAAGAGGCCCAGGAGCTGTACCCCACACTTCGCCAGGACGGCCAGACCGTTTTCCGGTGGGCCGTCTGGGAAATGGCCAAGGTTGCACAGCAGGCACTTGACGCAGCAGGCGTGCAGGCCGAAGACCTGGTGGCCTTTATCCCCCACCAGGCGAACATGCGCATCATCGACGAGATGGTGAAGAAGCTGAAGCTGCCGGAGACGGTTACAGTGGCACGGGACATTGCCGACGCCGGCAACACGTCCGCGGCCTCCATCCCGCTGGCAACGCACCGCCTGCTTCAGGAAAACCCCGGCCTCAGCGGCGGGCTGGCGCTGCAGATCGGCTTCGGCGCCGGGCTGGTTTTCGGCGCACAGGTAGTTGTCCTTCCCTAGGAACGTCCCAAAGGGGCCGCACCCGCGGCCTGAACCATTTCCGGCAGCCCCTGCCGGCAAAACAAGAAAAGGAGCCATCAATGGCTAGCAACGAAGAGATCCTGGCCGGCCTGGCTGAAATCGTCAACGAGGAAACCGGCCTGGCCCCCGAGTCCGTGGAGCTGGACAAGTCCTTCACCGAGGACCTGGACATCGACTCCATCTCCATGATGACCATCGTGGTGAACGCTGAAGAGAAGTTCGGCGTGCGCATCCCGGACGAAGAGGTCAAGAACCTCAAGACCGTTGGCGACGCTGTCAGCTTCATCGCCGGAGCGCAGGCCTAGTCCAGGCTTTCCCCGTTCGGCTTGGCGGGGCTGCCGGTCCGGATGACCGGACCGGCAGCCCCGCCGCATTTTCTGCCATCTTGCTTCACCCGGCCTGAGCCGGCCCTCAACATGCGGGACCCTCCGGGAACGGAGACGGATTCCCCACCGACGAAAGAGTGATCCCATGACACGCAAAGTGGTCATTACCGGTCTGGGTGCCACCACGCCCATCGGCGGCGACGTTCCCACGATGTGGAACAACGCGCTCAAGGGGGTCTCCGGTGCCCGCACCCTGGAGGACGACTGGGTTGCCCAGTACGAGCTTCCCGTCCATTTCGCAGCCCGGTGCAGCACCTCGGCCCTCGACGTGCTCAGCCGGGTCGAGGCCAAGCGGATGGATCCCTCCACCCAGTTTGGCGTTATCGCAGCACGGGAGGCCTGGGCTGACTCCGGCATCACGGAGTTCGACAAGGATCGCCTGGCGGTTGCCTTCGCAACCGGCATCGGAGGCGTGTGGACGCTGCTGGATGCCTGGGACACGCTAAAGGAAAAAGGCCCCCGCCGGGTCCTGCCCATGACCGTTCCCATGCTGATGCCCAACGGTGTTGCCGCGGCCGTGAGCCTGGACCTTGGCGCCCGGGCCGGTGCCCACACCCCGGTATCCGCCTGTGCGTCCGGCACCGAGGCCATGCACCTTGGCCTCGACCTGATCCGTTCCGGCAAGGCTGACGTGGTGATGTGCGGCGGCGCCGAGGCAGCCATCCACCCGATGCCCCTGGCGGCGTTCGCCTCCATGCAGGCCCTGTCCCGGCGCAATGACGATCCCGAGGGCGCATCCCGCCCCTACGACACTGCACGCGACGGCTTCGTCATGGGCGAAGGCGCAGGCGCACTGGTCCTTGAAGCTGAGGAGCACGCCCTGGCCCGCGGAGCCCGTATCTACGGTGAACTCGCCGGCACGTCCGTCACCGCCGACGCCTACCACATCACGGCGCCGGACCCCGCAGGCCTGGGCGCGACCCGTGCACTGAAGGCCGCAATGTTTGACGGCCGGATCCAGGCGGAGGACGTGGTTCACGTGAACGCCCACGCCACCTCCACGCCCGTCGGAGACAAGCCCGAATACACCGCCCTCCGCGCGGCCCTGGGCAACCATGTAGACAACGTGGCTGTCTCCGCGACCAAGTCGCAGATGGGCCATCTGCTGGGCGCCTCCGGAGCCGTCGAGGCGGTACTCACCGTACTGGCCGTTTACGAGCGCAAGGCGCCCGTGACCATCAACCTCGAAAACCAGGATCCGGAGATCCCGCTCGACGTTGTTACTTCCGCCCGCGACCTGCCCGCCGGAAACATCGTCGCACTCAGCAACTCCTTCGGCTTCGGCGGCCACAACGCCGTCGTCGCCGTCCGCAGCATCTGACATCCCGACGGGCGGGCCCGGAGCACAAGGGGAGGCCCCGCCGGATGGCGGGGCCTCCCCTTGTGCTATGGAGTGTTGTGCCGGTTCAGTGACCGGAAAGGAAGTACGACGGCGGTCAGCCCACCTGGTGGAGCCAACGTACGGGAGCGCCTTCCGCGGCGTGCCGGAATGGTTCCAGCTCCTCATCCCAAGCCTCACCAAGCGCAAGCGACAGCTCATGGTAGACGGCTGCAGGGTCACCTGCTCCGGACTCGTATGCGTACCGGATGCGGTCCTCGGACACCATGATGTTGCCGTGCACGTCCGTCATGGCATGAAAAATACCCAGCTCAGGGGTATGGGACCAGCGGCCGCCATCCACCCCCTGGCTCGGTTCCTCCGTCACCTCGAAGCGCAGATGCGCCCAGCCGCGGAGTGAGGACGCCAACTTGGCCCCGGTGCCGGGTGTCCCGGTCCAGGACAATTCGGCACGAAACATTCCGGGCGCGGCAGGCTGAGGGGTCCACTCAAGATCCGTCCGCTTGTCCACGACGGAACCGATGGCCCACTCGACATGAGGGCACAGGGCCGTAGGGGCCGAGTGAACGAAAAGCACACCGCGGGTCATTGCAACAGACATTCCATCCTCCATAGCTCTAGGTACGTCTTCCCCAACGACCTCTGCTTGGATGAACTGCTGTGCCCTGCTCCGCGAACCTTCCTGCCTGTTATTCAGATATGCACAGTCCGGACTTTACGCACCGCCGTCAGCCCATGGGGCTTCAAGCGTTACTTGAAAGTTGCCGGACGTGACTCTTATTGTGCCGTACCCCGCAGAATTACGCCAGTGCGATTCGCCCACCGTGAATTCAAGCGCGGGGGTGGGCCTGCTGGTAGCTTTTCCGCAGCCGGTCAACCGAAACGTGCGTGTAGATCTGCGTCGTTGCCAGGCTGCTGTGCCCCAGGATTTCCTGCACTGCGCGCAGGTCCGCCCCGCCGTCGAGCAGATGCGTTGCCGCCGAATGGCGGAGGGCATGGGGTCCCGAGGCTGAGGTATCGCCCAATGCCTCGAAGAGCCGGCGCACCAGTTCACGCACCTGCCGTTGGTCCACCCGGCGGCCGCGGGCTCCCAGGAACAGTGCCGGGCCGCTGTTGTCCCGGGCAAGCACGGGCCGGCCACGGCGCAGCCAGTCATCTACCGCCACTGCTGCAGGAACACCGTAGGGGACGGTGCGTTCCTTGTTGCCCTTGCCCAGGACCCGCAGTGTACGCCGGTCAGGATCCAGGTCATCGATGTCCAGGCCGGCAAGTTCACCCACACGCACGCCCGTGGCGTAGAGGAGTTCCACAATGGCGCGGTCGCGGATAGCCAGGGGTGCGCCTTCGGCCGCCGATTCGCCCAGCTGTGCCAGCAGCCGGGTCAGCTGGGAACTGTGCAGGACGCCGGGCAGGGACTGTTCCCGCTTCGGCGCCTTCAGCCGCAGCGCCGGGTCCACTGCAATCTGCTCCTCCCGCAGGGCCCAGGCAGTGAAGGCCCTTACTGTGGCGGATCGCCGGGCAAGGGTTGCCCGGGCGGCGCCGGACTGGCTCTGGGCGCCCAGCCAGCGGCGGAGAGTTCCCAGCTCAAGATCCTGAAGCCCGGTGGCACCTTCCGATGCTGCATGTGCCAGGAGGCTGCGGAGGTCTCCCAGATACGCGCGCCGGGTGTGGGCAGACACGGCACGCTCCCCCGACAGGTAGCCCGCGAACGCGTCCAGGGCCTGGTTGAGTCCCGGGGGCAGTTCCTCATTTTCCACTCCTATACTGTCTCAGCTGCTGGCGCCGAACCGCAGGCTGACACGGTACGTGCCCGCCAACGCCTCCCGCGATTCCGTCCCACCTCAGGCTGAAGCCTTGCCGCGTTTCCAGCCGCCACGCTCGGAAACAGCCAGTCCGAGCAGGCCCAGCCTGCCAAGACCAGCCCGCACCGAGTCCTGCCCCAGGCCTGCCACAGCCGAGAGCTTCTCGACGGACGTGGTGGACCGCAACGGCAACGCGTCCAGCAGGATCAGATCCTCGAGGGTCAGGCCGTCCTGCACCTGGGCGTCGCCGTGCCGCTGTTCGGGCAGGGCCGTGCCGCTCGGCGAAGCCAGCTCGGCGACTTCTGCGGCGTCGGTAACACAGACGGCTCCCCCATCCCGCAGCAGCCGGTGGCATCCTGCCGAATTGGCGCTGTGAACCGAACCTGGAACAGCGCCGACCGCACGGCCGAGGGTCTCAGCGTGGTGGGCAGTGTTGAGGGCCCCGGAGCGCCAGCGCGCCTCCACCACGACCGTTACGGCCGACAGGGCCGCAATCAGCCGGTTGCGCTGCAGGAACCGATAGCGTGTGGGGGCAGACCCCGGAGGAACCTCCGCGAGTACAGCACCCTGGTTTGCGACGGCCCGCAAAAGATCCTCATTCCCGGACGGATAGAACCGGTCCACGCCGCCCGCCATGACCGCAATTGTGGGCACAGCGCCCGAGCCTCCGGCCAGCGCCGCCCGGTGGGCATGGGCGTCGATGCCATAGGCGCCGCCCGACACCACGGTGAATCCCCGCTGGGCAAGCGAGTAGGCGAGGTCACCCGTAACCGAGGCCCCGTAGCTGGTGCTGTCCCGCGACCCCACCAGTGCAATGCAGGTGTCCATGGCAGGAAGGAACTGTTCATGACCACGCCACCAAAGGCAGATGGGCTCCTGTATTCCAAGGTCTGCCAACTGGCCGGGCCATAGCGCGTCGGACGGCGTGATGAGCCGTCCGCCCAGGCGCGCCATGGTCGCAAGGTCCCGTTCCGGCGCAAGGTCAGGGATCCGGGGCTGCCACCGTTTCCGGGCCGCGGACAGCCCGGCCCAGCTGGTCGCAGGTCCACTCTCCGCGAGGAGGGCGGTGATCTCCCGCTCCAAATCAGGCCCTGGCTTCAACTCACCTGTGGCGATGCCGAGGGCGTCTACTGCGCCCGCGACGCGGACGAGTGCAAGGCCTGCGGCGTCCTGGGGTTCCATCAGCCGTGACAGCGCGGCACGTGCCAGACGATCTTGGTCCATTGATGTTTCCTTCATGCCGCGGCCGCCGCAGCCTGCCGCAGTCCGAGTGCCTGTCCGATGTCGTCGGTGGCCGGCCTTTCCCGCTGCCCCAGGTCGGCAAGCGTCCAAGCCAGACGCAGTACCCGGTCGTAGCCGCGCGCGGTGAGGACGCCACGTTCCAGGGAGTGGTCGAGGATACGGGTTGCCGCCGGCTCCAGCCGCAGTTCACCACGCAGGATCCGGCCCGGCACCTGGGAATTCGTTTCCAGTCCGAATGGCTGCAGCCGCTCGAACTGCCGGAAGCGGGCATCCCGCACCCGCCGGGCAACAGATGCGGTGTCCTCCTCAACCCCGGACTGCCCGAACTCGGCAAGCGAAACCCGTTCGACCTGCAGCTGGATGTCCACCCGGTCCAGCAGTGGCCCCGACATCCTGGCGAGGTACCGTCGCCGCATCATGGGTGTGCAAGTGCACTCGAGCCCCTTGCCGGAAGCCTTGCCGCAGGGGCAGGGATTGGCTGCGAGCACAAGCTGAAAGCGAGCGGGATAAGCTGCGGTGCCTGCCGACCTGTGGATCACCAGCTCACCGCTTTCCAGGGGCTGCCGCAGCGCATCCAGGACCCGGCGCTCGTATTCGGGCGCCTCGTCCAGGAACAGCACTCCCCTGTGTGCGCGCGAGGCAGCCCCCGGCCGGGGCAGTCCCGATCCACCGCCAATGATGGCAGCGGCCGTGGCCGAATGGTGGGGGCTTTCAAACGGCGGCCGCCGAAGAAGCTGTACCGATGATGACGGGAGCCCGCACAGCGAGTGAATGGCGGTGACCTCCATGGATTCGTGGTCGCCAAGATCGGGCAGCAGGCCGGGCAGGCGTTCCGCGAGCATCGTTTTGCCGGCACCGGGCGGGCCGGTCAGCAGCAGGTGGTGGGCGCCGGCAGCTGCGACCTCCAGTGCCCGGCGTGCGTCGGCCTGCCCCGACACGTCTGCCATATCGGGGCAGGGTGCGGAATCGGCGGCCGCGTCGCCGACATCTTCCTGGTCGTCGGGTTCGAAGTCGAGCGCGAGCTCCTGGGGATCCGCGCCAAAGTCCAGTGCCAGCCGGGCCAGGGTCCGGTACCCGCGCACGTTCGCCCCCGGAACCAGGGCGGCCTCAGCGAGGTTTGGCTGCGCCACCACAATGTCGGGGTATCCTGCCTGCACCGAAGCCATGACCGCGGGAAGTATCCCGCGGACCGGCCGGAGCCGGCCGTCCAGCCCCAGTTCAGCGATGAAGACGGTCCGCCCGGTGGGCCTGATGTCATTGGCCGCCCGGAGCACGGCCATGGTGACTGCCAAATCGAAGCCGGAACCGCGTTTGGGGAGCGAGGCCGGAATCAGGTTGGCGGTGATTTTCCTCCGGCTGAGCGGGATCCCGGAATTCTTCGCCGCGGACCTGATCCGCTCCCTGGCCTCGTTCAGTGAAGCGTCGGGCAGCCCGAGGATGACAAAAGCCGGGAGAGTCTGTCCTATGTCCGCCTCGACTTCAACCATGTATCCGCTCAGCCCAACCAGGGCAATCGAATACGTGCGGCCGAGCGCCACTCAGCCCACCCCCTTGAGGTGTTCCACCACGGGGAGGCCTCTGCCGTCATCGACGACGGCGATAACATCCACCCGCCGCAGCGGCATCCGCAACTCCCGGTCCCGGCACCATGCCGAACCGAGACGGTGCAGCCGCGAGAGCTTTTCCGGACCCACCGCCTCAAACGGGTGGCCATAGTCAAGGGAACGCCGCGTTTTGACTTCCGCGATGACCAGGGCGTCACCATCGAGGGCGACGATGTCGATTTCGCCTTCCGGGCAGCGCCAGTTGCGTTCCACCACCAGCATGCCCAGCGACTCAAGGTACCCGGCGGCGAGCTCCTCACCGTGCCGGCCCAACAGGTCTTTGGATTTCATTTCTACCTCCGCAACCAGCGTGCGCGGCGGAGGTTACGGCGGACAGGGCGGCCGGGCCCTATGTGAATACGGCGGTGGTGTGGAGGGAAAGTGCGGCAACCGCTCGGGAGCTAGTTGCCCAGGTCCACGTCCTTGGGCATGGCAAGTTCCTCGTTGCGCGGAAGTTCCTCCACGTTGACGTCCTTGAACGTGAGGACACGGACACTCTTGACGAACCGTGCGGAGCGGTAAACGTCCCATACCCAGGCGTCCTGCAGTGTCAGGTCGAAGTAGACTTCACCGTCCGCGCTGCGGGCCTGCAGATCTACGTGGTTGGCCAGGTAGAAGCGCCGTTCGGTCTCGACAACATAGCTGAACAGTCCGACGACGTCGCGGTATTCACGGTAGAGCTGCAGCTCCATGTCGGTTTCGTAGTTTTCAAGATCCTCGGCACTCATGCTTCCATCTTGCACCATCTTCGCCGCAGCAACCGCCGGAGCATGCAGGGATCAGCCCGCAGCGGATTCCTCCATGCCGGGGATTTCTTCGTCGGCCGGATCCCCGTCGGCACCCTCCCCGTCCAGGAGCTCGCCGCCAAGCAGCCGCCAGCTCACGCGGTGATAGGGCGTGGGGCCGGCGGCGCGGAGCATGTCCCGGTGCAGCGCCGTGGCATAACCCTTGTTAATGTCCCAGCCAAAGTCGGGGTACTCGGTATGCAGCTGCCGCATGGTCCTGTCCCGCTCCACTTTGGCGATGACACTGGCCGCCGCAACACTCAGGCACTGCATGTCCGCTTTGATTTTGGTGTGCACCGGGGCGTGGCAGGCCGCTTCCAGCGCAACGGGCTCGAACAGGGACAGTTGCTCCGCCGGAGAAAGCCAGTTGTGGTTGCCGTCCAGCAGCACCAGGTCCGGGGTAACCCCGGAAGCGAGGACCTCACACCAGGCGCGGGTTCCGGCCAGGCGCAGCGCGGCCATGATCCCAAACGCATCAATCTCCTGCGCGGTGGCATGCCCTACCGCTGAGGCCACGCTCCAGCGGCGGACCAGTGGCTCAAGGCGTTCCCGCTCGGCAGGTGCCAGGAGTTTGCTGTCCCGAACCCCGGCCAGGCTTTTTTGGCGCTCAAGGTCGACAACGGCTATACCCACGCTCACGGGGCCGGCCAGGGCGCCGCGCCCCACCTCGTCCACTCCTGCGAGGTAGCGCACGCCCTGCGTCCGGAAGGACCGCTCGTGCCCCAGCGTGGGCGCTTTGGCGCGGCCTGCGGATACTTTCGGAGAGCCGGAACGGGTGCGGGCCGACGCGGTTGCCGCCGGGTTCGCCTTGAGTGCCGGGGACATGTCAGGGGGCCGCCGGTACGTTCCGGAACACGTCCGGGTAGTTGTCCAGGGTGGTGACCCGGTTCAGGGGCCATGCAATGACCGCCGCCTTGCCCTCAAGATCGTCGAGGTCGATGAAGCCGCCGTCGGCATCCATGTGGGCCCGCGAGTCGGCGGAGTGGTTCCGGTTGTCGCCCATCACCCACACCTTCCCTTCGGGAACAATGACGTCGAAGTTCCGGACCTGCGGGACCTCGGCCGGGTTCACATAGCTTTCGTCGAGGGCGGTCCCGTTAATGGTCAGTTTACCGCCGGCATCGCAGCAGACCACGTGGTCGCCCGGCAACCCGATGACCCGTTTGACAAGGTGCTGCTCGGAATTGTCAGGGAGGAGCCCAACGAATGTCAGGCCGTCCTGCACCCAGGTGAACGGCCCGCGGACCTTCTCCTCTACCGGAGGAAGCCAGCCCTTGGTGTCACGGAAGACCACAACGTCGCCGCGGCTGAGGGAGAACGGCTCGGGCACGAGGAGGTTGACGAAGATCCGGTCATCGACATCAAGGGTGTTCACCATGGATTCCGACGGGATGAAGAAGGCCCGGAAGAGAAAGGTCTTGATCAGGAAGGAGAGCACCACGGCGATCACCACGACGGTGGCAACCTCCTTAAGCCAGGCGAACACCGGACTGCCGGCCGATTTTTCGGCAGCCTTCGCTGCGGAGCGGCTTTCCGCCTGCCCCGGTGCAGGCGTTTCCTGGCCCGGAACGGCTCCCCCTGCGGCCTGGCCGGCCGCGGTATCGGAAGCGCCGTCGGGGCGCGGTTCCGGTGTCCGCGCGTGGTTCTCGGGCATCTACTGTCCGTTCTCTGGGGTTGGTTCCGCCGCAGGCGGTCGAGGTACTGCAGCAAATCTATCAAGGGGCCAGATGATCTGGACCGGACGTCCGATAACCCGTTCCATCGGCACCATGCCGCCCCCGGGTGCGCCCAGCAGGCTGCGGGAGTCGGCGGACAGCGAGCGGTGGTCCCCCATCAGCCACAACCGTCCGTCCGGGACCACTGCGGTGAACTTCCGGGTGCTGGGGGCATCTCCGTCGAAGACGTATGGTTCATCGAGAGGCTCACCGTTGACAGTGATCTTCCCAGCCGCATTGCAGCAGGCCACGGTGTCTCCGGGAAGCCCGATGACCCGCTTGACGTAGGTGGTGTCACTGCCGGTGAGGCCAAGCCACTGGGTGATGCCAGCTGCGGTGTCCACAATCGGGCCTTTGCCGCTGTTGAGCGGCGCGAAGGTACCCCTGCCGTCGAACACAACGATGTCACCCCGCTGAATCGGCTCGGCCTGGAAGTCGGTCCGGGAGACCAGGATCCGGTCTCCGCCCTCCAGCAGGGGCTCCATGGATTCGGACGGAATGAAATAGACGTCTATCCACAGGGACCGGACAAGGCCGCTGACGGCGACAGCAAGGAGAAGGGCCAGGAACGCAAAACGCCAGCCCATTCTGGCGGGCTGGCGTTTTGTCTGGTCCACGGTCCGTATCCTGGCGCTGGTGCTTAGTGGCTCCGGCGCTGGCCGGATACGGCTGCGGCCCAGCCTTCGTATGTCCGGAAAAGGACTTACTTGGCGGTGCTGAAGTCGCGCTTTTCCTTGATCTTTGCAGCCTTACCGCGCAGTGCACGCATGTAGTAAAGCTTTGCGCGGCGGACGTCGCCCTTGGTGACAACCTCGATCTTTTCGATGATCGGGGAGTGTACCGGGAAGGTACGCTCAACGCCGACACCGAAGGAGACCTTGCGGACCGTGAAGGTCTCGCGGACGCCGTCACCCTGGCGGCCCAGGACGAAGCCCTGGAACACCTGGACGCGGGAGTTCTTGCCTTCGATGATGTTCACGTGAACCTTGAGGGTGTCACCCGCGCGGAACTCGGGAACATCGGTGCGCAGCGAAGCTGCATCTACGGAATCGAGAATATGCATGATTGCACTCCTGGTGAACGCCACAGGTCATTCACTTTGGGATCACGGCAGCAATGCCCTGCGCAGGTAGCGCCGGAAATACTGCCAAAAGCTAAGTGGGCCCGGCCACCCCCATTCTTGACGGGGCCGGTTGTCAGGCTGTTGGCTTCGCTCCCCCTGTGGCAGGCGCTGGCCCAGCAGACACAAGGGTTAATTTTGCCACAGCGGAGCGGTTACAGCCAATCCGCGCCCGGCGGGACGGAAGGGTGCACCGTCAGTCGTGCTTGCCGTCCGCGGCGTCCGGGCGGCGGACGAGCTTCCCGTCAACGACGTCGTAGCCCAGGCCCTGCAACTCGGCGCGGTCGGCACGGGGCAGGCTTCCGGCGTCGAACCCTTCCAGCAGGTCCGGACGGCGCGACGCCGTCCTGCGGAACTGCTCGTGGCGGCGCCACTGTGCGATCTTGCCGTGGTTGCCGCTGAGCAGCACGGCCGGCACGGCGCGGTCCCGCCAGACGGCGGGCTTTGTGTAAACGGGGTATTCCAGGAGTCCGTCGGAGTGGGACTCCTCCACCAGCGATTCCGGATTGCCGACGACGCCGGGCAGCAGCCGCCCGATGGCCTCCACCATGGCCAGGACGGCCACTTCACCGCCGTTCAGGACATAATCCCCCAGGCTGACCGGACGCACGTCGAAGTGCTCGCGGGACCACTCGATCACGCGCTCGTCGATGCCCTCGTAGCGCCCGCAGGCAAAGGCGAGGTGGTCTTCCTCTGCAAGCTCATAGGCCAGCGCCTGCGTAAACCGCTCACCCGCCGGTGAGGGGACGATGAGCACCGGCCTGCCGGCCCCTTCCGGACCCTCCCCGGCCACGGCGGCAAGGGCTTGCGCCCACGGTTCGGGCTTCATGACCATGCCCGCACCTCCGCCGTAGGGGGTGTCGTCCACGGAACGGTGCTTGTCGGTGGTGAACCTGCGGAGGTCGTGGACGTGGAGGTCCAGGATCCCGTCCTGCCGCGCCTTGCCGATCAGTGAGAGTTCCAGCGGTGCAAGATACTCCGGGAAAATACTGACGACGTCGATCCGCATCAGGCCTTGCCTTCGGGCTCGGAGGAGGCATCCTCGGAGTTGAGCTCGAAGAGTCCGTCCGGCGGGGTGAGGAGCACATACCCCTCCTCGATGTTCACCTCGGGCACAATCTGTTCCACGAACGGGATGAGGACTTCCCCGCCATCCGGCGTAGTGACCACCAGCAGGTCCTGGACGGGCATGGTGTTGAGGGCGCTGACCTTACCGACAGCAGTGTCGCCAATCCGGGCCTCGAGGCCGACCAGTTCGTGCTCGTACCAGCCTTCGCCGCCGTCCTCGTCCAGGTCCCCGGTTTCGACGAAGAGCTTGGCCCCGCGCAACGTCTCCGCCCGGTTCCGGTCGGCCACCTCTTCAAACCCGAGCAGGAGGATGTCCTTGTTCCAGCGTGCGCTGCTGACGGTCAGGGGGCCGGAGGAAGCCGGCTCAACCACGAATTCGGTGCCGGGGACGAAGCGGTCCTCAGGAGCGTCGGTCAGGACCTGGACCGTGACTTCACCACGGATGCCGTGGGGCTTGCCGATGCGGGCCACCTGAAGCTGCATGTGTTCCTCTGTTCGGGTTGGTTAATTCAAAGCGGTTGTTCGGGAAAAGACTCCGGCCCCTCCACCTGGCGGTGGAGGGGCCGGAGCAAAACTGGTGTTGCCGTGCGCTCAGCGGCGGCGGTCGGTGTCGACGACGTCGACCCTCACCGGTTCGCCGCCGGCCAGAGCTGCAACAACGGTGCGCAGTGCGCGTGCCGTGCGGCCCTGGCGGCCGATCACCCGTCCGAGGTCATCCTGATGAACACGCACCTCGAGGGTATCCCCGCGGCGGTTGCTCTTCGAACTGACCTTGACGTCGTCCGGGGAATCAACGATCCCGCGGACCAGGTGCTCCAGCGCGTCTGCCAGCAATCTACTCAGCCTCGGTGGTCTCTGCTTCGGCCGGTGCCTCGGCTGCGTCAGACTTGGGTGCCTTCTTGGTGATGGCTTCCGGGATGATCACGGTGCCCTTTTCCGGGGCAACGAAGGCTTCCTTCTCAGACTTGGTCTTGAGGGTGCCTTCCTGGCCCGGCAGGCCCTTGAACTTCTGCCAGTCACCGGTGATCTTCAGGATCGCGGCAACCTGCTCGGACGGCTGGGCGCCGACGGACAGCCAGTACTGTGCACGCTCGGAGTTGACCTCGATGTATGAGGGCTCTTCGGTGGGGTGGTACTTGCCGATTTCCTCGATGGCGCGGCCGTCACGCTTGGTGCGTGAGTCCGCGACGACGATGCGGTAGTACGGGGCGCGCATCTTGCCGAAGCGCTTAAGGCGAATCTTTACGGCCACTTTTGTGGTCACTCCTGTTTCAGAAAAAGGGGGTGAGCCCGGTTTTCTGCACCCGTGGGGCGGGCCGTACTTGCGGGTTCGAAGGACAGGATCCGGACGCGGAGAGAGGGGCCGCGCAGATCGAGTACCTGTTTATTGTGCCAGATGAGCGCCGCGATTTCGACTTGACGCGGTCCGGGCCGGGGACGGGCCCGCTAAAACGCTCAGGCGGACCAGACGTAGAGTCCCGTTCGTTCCGAATCGTCGATACCGCGGGCCAGTTCGGCCAGCTGCTGGATGTACGTCCGCGCCCGGGCAGCATCGAACGGCATGTCGTCCTGCGCCGCCCACTGCTCGGCAACATCGTCGAGGACGTTTCCCTCGCCCTCGGTCTCATAGCTCAACAAGTCGGCCAGGGCACGGACCATGGCCGGTGGGACAGCAAGCAGCGAATCGCTTGTGACATCGACCATGGTCAGTTCGTAGTCCGCGCCACCGGCGTGCACGGCGGTGCCGGCAAGGTCCCCGAGCTGCTCCACCTCAAAGTCGCTGATGTCCGGGATCCGCACCCCCTGGCCGGCCGGCGCGCTGCCGCCTTCGTCGAGAAGGCCGGCACGCTTAAGCGCGGCATCATGGGTGGCGACAAAGATCTCGGTGAAGCCCATTGGAGTACCCTTCTTCCGTCGAAAGTGAGGCGGACGGGCTCATGTCCCGCACCCGGCCGTTCAGTTTCAGCCTAATACGGGGGCGCCGCGGTCAGCGCACTGCCACCCGGATGTTGTTCCGCCAGGGGTCTTCGAACCTCAGTTCCGCGCCGGTGTGGCGGGACGGCACTCCGGCGACCTTCAGGCGGTCAGCCAGCGCACCGACGTCGTCACCAGTGGGCACTTCGATGAGGACCTCGCCCAGGCCCAGCGTGTCCTTGCGGGGGCCCGCGCCGCGGCTGTTCCAGACATTCATGGCCATATGGTGGTGGTAGCGGCCGGCAGACACGAAGAGGGCCTGACCGTGCCAGCCCGCGGTTTTCTCGAAGCCGAGAATTCCGACGTAAAAGTCGCGGGCGGACTGCACGTCACCCACCTGGAGGTGGACATGGCCCACGCCGGCAGCGGTGTGGCGCTGCCCTTCAAGGGATTCCTCCGTGAGGTGCTGCTCAAGGTAGCGCTGCGGTGGAAGTGCCAGGCTGTCCATCACCACGTCCGTGCCGTTCCAGGACCAGTTGCTGCGCGGCCTGTCCCAGTACAGCTCAATGCCGTTCCCTTCAGGGTCATTGAAATAGAAGGCCTCGCTGACAAGGTGGTCCGCGCTGCCGGTGAAGGAGTGCGGATTGAACCGGGCGGCGGTGGCAATGGTGGCGGCGAGGGAAGCCTGGTCCTCGAAGAGCAGCGCGGTATGGAAGAGGCCGGCCTCTCCCCTGCCCGGAAGATTCAGCCCGGGCGCGGGCGCCAGGTGGACCAGCGGCTTCTGCAGGCGGCCGAGGTAGAGCCCGCCGTCCTGCTCCGCAACAACCTCAAGGCCGAGGGCACGCTGGTAGTAATCGGTCATGACCTTCATGTCGCCGACCTTGAGCATCACGGTGCCCATGGCGAGGTCGGCGGGAAGAAGATCCTGGCTGGTGGCTTCTGCAGTCATTGAACGCTCCCTGTGCTGGAGGCCGTGCGGATAAGACGGCCTGTCACAGTTAAAATTACTTGAAGCTTCAATTTATTCCAAGCACCTTTGAATTCCTGCAAACTCTTCAGGCGATGACGCGGCCTCCCAGCACCACGTGGGCCAGCTTCCGGATTGCGGCCGGCCGGACACGCGGATCGTCCCTGCAGATGACGACGTCGGCCCGCGCACCTTCCTGCAGGCCGTCCGCTCCGAGCCACTCCCGTGCGGACCAGCAGGCTGCGTCCAGCGCTGCGGGCATGGGAAGCCCGGCGGAATGCAAGGCGAAGATCTCGTCGGCGATCCGTCCGTGGCGGATGACGCTTCCGGCGTCCGTGCCGGCGAAAATCCGTACGCCGGCGTCGTAGGCCTCACCTACCCGTTCCAGGTGACGCTCCCACAGGGCAAGCATGTGCGCTGCATAGCGCGGAAACTTTGGCTGCGCCTGGGCGGCAATGTCGGGAAACGTGGCGATGTTCACCAGGGTGGGGACGATGGGCACGCCCTGCTCCGCGAAGCGGGGAAGGTGCCGGGGCAGGAGCCCGGTGGCATGCTCAATGCAGTCAATGCCGGCGTCCAGCATCTGGTCCAGGGTGTCTTCCGCGAAGCAGTGGGCGGTCACCCGGGAGCCTTCGTCGTGCGCGGCCTGCACAGCATCCCGGACGACGGCGGCGGGAAACGAGGGTGCCAGGTCCCCGGCCCGGCGGTCGATCCAGTCCCCCACGAGCTTCACCCAACCGTCTCCGTCGCGTGCCTGTTTGCGCACGGCCTCCACGAGGTTCTCCGGCTCCACCTCGTCCGCGAAGCCGCGAAGGTATCGGCGGGTGCGGGCAACGTGGCGTCCGGCCCTGATCAGCACCGGAAAGTCCCGGCCTCCCTGCATCCACCGGGTATCTGCCGGTGAACCGGCATCGCGCACCAGCAACGTGCCCGCCGCCAGGTCTGCCCGGGCCTGGGCGGCCGCGGTTGGAGCATCCACCGGCCCGCCGGGCCCGAGCCCGATGTGGCAGTGGGCATCCACCAGGCCCGGCAGCACCCAGCCGTCCAGCACGCGGTCCGGTGCCTGCTGCGGGCGGGCGAACGTGAGTTTCCCGTCCACTGACCACAGGCCCCGGTGTTCGCTGTCCGGTGCAGTCAGCACTGGCCCGCTGAATTCGATGATCTTCGGCATCCGGCACCCTTTTCGTCGCCAGTCAGGCTAGCACTGCCAATATGACAAGGGCTTCCGGAGCGGCTGTGGTAGCTTCGTTCCTGACCACACGGGTGCCCCTGCAGGGGCTGAGATCGGGCTGATGCAGCCTGCGACCGTCGAACCTGTCCGGGTAATGCCGGCGAAGGAAGTGAGTATTCCTTGAGTACACCAAATGAACAGCTGAGCCCTACCCGAAACCAGCCAGGGACAGCCCTGCCTGGTGAGAAGCCCGCGGAACCTGTTACCCAATCTTTGGCGTCGCATTCGTTGGCCTTCATAGAAGACACGGCTAACGGAATCCGGGTTCCGGTGACGGAGATTTCCCTGGAACCGTCACCCAATGGGGAAGTCAACGAGCCCTTCCGTACCTACCGGACCGCCGGCCCGGGCAGCGATCCGGTGATGGGCCTGCCTCCCTTCCGCTCCGCATGGATCGCGGCGCGGGAAGATACGGAAGCGTACAGCGGCAGGGGCCGGAACCTGCTCGACGACGGCCGCTCGGCTGTGCGCCGCGGTGCAGCCTCCGCTGAGTGGAGGGGTGCGCAGCCGGTGCCCCGCCGCGCCGTCGAAGGCCGGACCGTGACCCAGATGCACTATGCCAGGCAGGGCATCATCACCCCCGAGATGCGCTTTGTGGCCCTGCGAGAGAACTGCGATGTGGAGCTGGTCCGCAGCGAACTGGCCGCCGGCCGCGCCATCATCCCCAGCAACATCAACCACCCGGAGTCGGAGCCGATGATCATCGGCAAGGCATTCCTGGTGAAGATCAACGCCAACATCGGCAACTCCGCCGTGACCAGCTCCATAGCCGAAGAAGTGGACAAACTGCAATGGGCCACGCAGTGGGGCGCGGACACCGTCATGGACCTCTCCACCGGTGACGATATCCACACAACGCGGGAATGGATCATCCGCAACTCCCCTGTGCCGATCGGTACGGTTCCCATCTACCAGGCGCTTGAGAAGGTCAACGGCGAGGCCAACAAGCTAACCTGGGAAATTTTCCGTGACACTGTCATCGAGCAGTGCGAACAGGGTGTGGACTACATGACCGTCCATGCCGGCGTCCTGCTCCGTTACGTGCCGTTGACTGCCAACCGGGTCACCGGCATCGTCTCCCGGGGCGGATCAATCATGGCCGGCTGGTGCCTGGCGCACCACCAGGAGAACTTCCTCTACACGCACTTCGACGAGCTGTGTGAGATCTTCGCCAGGTACGACGTGGCGTTTTCGCTGGGAGACGGCCTGCGGCCCGGAGCAACGGCGGACGCCAACGACGCCGCGCAATTCGCGGAACTGGACACGCTCGCGGAACTGACGCAGCGCGCCTGGGAACACGACGTCCAGGTAATGGTGGAGGGGCCGGGGCACATTCCCTTCCACCTGGTCCGGGAAAACGTCGAGCGCCAGCAGGAGTTGTGCAAGGGCGCCCCGTTCTACACCCTGGGTCCCCTGGTTACCGACGTAGCGCCCGGCTATGACCACATCACATCAGCCATCGGCGCCACGGAGATCGCCCGGTACGGCACGGCGATGCTCTGCTACGTGACTCCAAAGGAACACCTGGGCCTGCCCAACAAGGACGACGTCAAGACGGGAGTCATTACCTACAAGATTGCAGCGCACGCCGCAGACCTGGCCAAGGGCCACCCCGGCGCTCACGAACGGGATGACGCACTGTCAAAGGCCCGCTTCGAGTTCCGCTGGCGGGACCAGTTCGCCCTGTCGCTGGACCCGGTGACCGCCGAGGCTTTCCATGACGAGACGCTGCCCGCGGAGCCGGCCAAGACGGCCCATTTCTGCTCCATGTGCGGACCCAAGTTCTGCTCCATGCGGATCAGCCAGGACATCCGGGATGAGTACGGCTCCGCGGAAGCGCAGGCAGCCCTGGCGGACATGGCAAGCGGCATGCGGGAGAAGAGCCAGGAATTCATGGCCTCGGGAGGCAGGGTTTACCTGCCGGAGCTGCGGCTACCCGAGAGTATCTCCACATAGAAGCCTTCCCTTTCGTCCGGCTGGCTATTGGGGGCCGGCCGGGCGGAGGGGAAGCCCGGGCCTGCGCGGGTCAGGACGCGCGGGCAGGCTGGGCCCTGCTGACGTCTCTGATGAAGGACCGGATGGTCCGGTCCCCGTCCGCGGAGTCCTGGGGCCTGTGCCCTCCGGGAGAGACGCGGTGCACGGCTCCGGTTTCGCGGAGGTAGCCGGCGATTTCCTCGTACAGGGGTTCCCAGCCCCCGGTCAGGACCAGGGTGGGGACGCCCGGAACGATATGCAGCGGCGCCTCCCATGAGGGCGCCTGCAGCCGGAGGCGCCTGGCGGACCGCTTCTCCTCCGCGGTGGCCGGTTCCTGCAGGTCAGTGGCGTACACCCGGCGCACAAACTCCCGCTGGAAATCGTCATCGCTGAGCTGGTGGCGGACCTCGAGCAGCGGCTGCATCAGCCTAATGTGGGCCGCGGTGGCCGGCAGTTCCGCCGTCAGTGACAGGCAGGCGGGTTCCACGAGTGTCAGAGAATAGACGAGGTCCGGCCGTTCGACGGCGGCCATCATGGCCGCGATGGCACCCTGGGCATGCGCCACCACGTGTCCGCCGGCGGCGCCCCGTCCGTCATCGGCCAGGGACCGCAGCACGATGGCGGTGTCTGCCGCGAATGAGGACTCGACAGGTTCCGCCTCCGGGTCAAAGCCGTGGCGGCGCAGGAACAGTGCGTCGTAGGACAGCGCCATGCCGTGCTGGCGCGGCCATGCCGCGGCACCGAAGCTTCCGGCGCCGTGCACGAACACTACCCTCTGCTTGAACATGTCCCAACCCTATTCCACGGCACCGACAACCCATGTCAGTAGCAGCAGGTGTCGTTTTGAGGGCTCAGAACGACACCTGCTGCTACTTGGATGGGGAAGCTGTCACTTGCCGAGGAACTTGTCGAAGCCCTTGGGCAGGTTCAGCTGGGAGGGGTCGAAGTCGCCGGGCTGCTGGCCGAAGGCGGCGCCGGTGGGCAGCGCCTTCGCGGCGTTGGCCCGGCGTGCCTCGGCGTCCTTCCGCTCCTGGGCTGCCTTGGCCGGGTTGCCGGACTTCGCTTTCTTCTTCGGCGCGTTCTTGGCGTTCTTCCGCGCCCCGCTGCCGGCACCGGGCAGGCCTGGCATCCCGGGCATGCCCGGCATGCCGCCCTGTGCCATCTTCTTCATCATCTTCTGGGCCTGGGCGAAGCGCTCCAGGAGTCCGTTGACCTCGGAGACGTGCACGCCGGAACCGCGCGCAATGCGGGCGCGGCGCGAACCGTTGATGATTTTGGGAGCCAGGCGCTCGTGCGGGGTCATGGAGCGGACGATGGCTTCCACGCGGTCGATCTCGCGCTCGTCGAACTGCTCCAGCTGCTGGCGGATGTTCTGGGCGCCCGGCATCATCATGAGCATTTTCTTCATTGAGCCCATGTTGCGGATCTGCTGCATCTGGGCGAGGAAGTCCTCCAGGGTGAAGTCCTCCTGGTCGGCGAACTTCTTCGCCATCCGGGCTGCTTCTTCCTTGTCCCAGGACTTTTCGGCCTGCTCAATGAGCGTAAGGACATCACCCATGTCCAGGATGCGCGAGGCCATCCGGTCAGGGTGGAACAGCTCAAAATCATCCAGGCCTTCGCCCGTGGAGGCGAACATGACCGGCTTGCCCGTGACTGACGCGACGGACAGGGCGGCACCGCCGCGGGCATCGCCGTCGAGCTTGGACAGGACGATGCCGGTGAAGTTGACGCCCTCATCGAAGGCGAGCGCGGTGTTCACGGCGTCCTGGCCGATCATGGAGTCAATGACGAACAGGACTTCATTCGGCACAATGGCCCGGCGGATCTGGCGCGCCTGCTCCATCATGTCCGCGTCGACGCCGAGGCGTCCGGCGGTGTCGACGATGACGACGTCGTGCAGCTTCTGCCGTGCTTCCTCGACGCCGGCGCGGGCCACCGCCACGGGGTCCCCTGCCGGCCGGTCGAGTTCGGTGGACGTGGCTCCCGGGTGGGGAGCGAAGACCGGCACCTTGGCCCGCTCGCCGACCACCTGGAGCTGGGTGACGGCATTGGGGCGCTGGAGGTCGCAGGCCACCAGCATGGGGCTGTGGCCCTGGGACTTGAGCCACTTGGAGAGCTTGCCGGCGAGGGTGGTCTTACCGGCACCCTGCAGTCCGGCCAGCATGATGATGGTAGGGCCGCTCTTGGCCAGGCGGATGCGCCGGGTCTCGCCGCCCAGGATCTCCTGCAGCTCCTCATTGACGATCTTGACGATCTGCTGGCTGGGGTTCAGCGCTGCGGACACCTCGGCGCCCAGGGCACGTTCGCGGACCCGCCCGGTGAATTCACGGACAACGGGAACGGCAACGTCCGCGTCCAGCAGGGCGCGGCGGATCTCGCGGACTGTGGCATCGACGTCAGCCTCGGTGAGGCGGCCTTTGCCGCGGAGATTCTTGAAGGTTGCTGTCAACCGGTCAGACAGTGAATTGAACACGCGCCGTGCACTTCTTTCAGGAGATGATCGGGACTCGACTATCTAGGGTACCAAGTCGGGCCGGCCAGATGGCATGCTGGCAAAATGACGAGCCCAACAACTGTAAAAACCCTGCTCATCCTCGGCGCCTCCGGCGACCTGACCGGCCGGCTGCTCCTGCCCGGGCTCGCGCGTCTCGTGGCCAATGGCCGCGCGGCCGGGCTCCGGCTCGTCGGGGCAGGATCGGATGCGTGGACGCCGGAGCAGTGGCGGGAACGGGTGCAGTCATCCTTTGCGGCAGCGTCCGAAGGCGCCGGTGCCGAGGGCCGGGATGCACTTAAGGCGCTGGAAAAGGAAACGGTCTACCACCAGCTTGATGTCACTGCCGGCGGCGCCCTTGCCGCTCTCCTGGCCAGCCTCGAAGGGCCGGTTGCCGTCTATTTCGCCCTTCCGCCCAGGGTCAGCCAGCTTGCCTGCGAATCCCTGCGGCCTGAGGATGTCCCGCCCGGCACGCGGCTGGCCATGGAGAAGCCGTTTGGCTCAAGTGAGGATTCTGCCCGTTCCCTGAACCGGACGTTGGTGCGGCTGGTCCCCGAAGACCACATCCACCGGGTGGACCATTTCCTCGGCAAGGCCACGGTGTTGAACATCCTGGGCCTGCGGTTCGCAAACAACTTCCTGGAGCCCGTCTGGAACCGGAACCACGTCGAAAAAGTGGAAATCATCTTCGACGAGGACCTCGCCCTGGAGGGGCGGGCACGCTACTACGACGGGGCGGGAGCCCTCCGGGACATGATCCAAAGCCACCTCCTGCACATCATGGCGCTGATGGCCATCGAACCTCCCGCCACCATCCGTGAGCGCGACCTTCGCGACGCCATCTCCGCCGTCCTTCGCGCCAGCAGCGTCAGCGCACCGTTGACGGCCTCCAGCCGGCGGGCGCGCTACACAGCAGGGACTGTGGCGGGGAAAGAGGTGCCTGACTATGCCGGGGAAGCGGGAGTGGACCCGAACCGCGGGACGGAGACCCTCGCCGAGATCGAGGTGGGGATCGACAACTGGCGGTGGAAAGGCGTCCCCTTCATCCTCCGTTCGGGCAAGGCGCTGGGTGCCAAACGGAAGGAAGCTGTTGTCACTTTCCGGCCGGTACCGCATCTTCCCGAGGGATTCACGGGAGTCGACTCGCCCAACCAGCTGCGGATCGGTTTTGGTCCGGATACCCTCCAGTTCGACCTCGACGTCAACGGTCCAGGCGACATATTCAGCCTCAGCCGGGCGACCCTCGAAACGGAGCTCAGCGCATCGGAACTCCTTCCCTACGGAGAGGTCCTTGAGGGTGTGCTGACCGGTGACCCGCTGCTCTCTGTCAGGGGTGACACGGCTGAAGACTGCTGGCGGATCGTTGAGCCGGTGCTGGCCGCCTGGCAGCGCGGCGACGTGCCGCTTGGGGAGTACGACGCCGGATCGGCCGGACCCGCAGCGTGGCCCACCGCCGGGCGGCCCGGGTAAAACGCTGGCGGCTCGCATAGAGGTGCTGCTAAGGGCAAAGGCACAGGAAAGCGGGCGGGAAACCTTTCGGTTTCCCCGCCCGCTTTCCTGCTGGCAACTGCCAGGGGCTGCGTGTCCTAGATGGCCGCCACTCCCCGCTCACCTGTCCGGACCCGGACGGCTTCGAATACGTCCACGGTCCATACCTTGCCGTCACCGGCGCGGCCGGTGTTGGAGCTGGCGATGATCACGTCCAGGATGTCATCCGCCTGCTCGTCCGTGGCAAGCACCTCCACCCGGATCTTGGGCAGGAGGTCCACGTTGTACTCCGCGCCGCGGTAGACCTCCGTGTAGCCGCGCTGCCGGCCGTAACCGCTGGCCGCGCTGACCGTCAGGCCCTGTACGCCATAGGCTTCCAGTCCTTCCCGGATGGCTTCGAGCTTTTCCGGCCTGACGATTGCAGTGATCAGTTTCATGCCCCCACGCTTTCCTTGCCTGTTGCTGATTCTGACTTCTGCGCAGCCGGTGCCGGCTGGGCAGCGGATTCCTGCTGGTTCTTGCCGGTGATCATGTCGTGCAGCGGCTGGAAGGTTCCACCGTGTCCGCCCACACCGAACTCGTAGGCGGTCTCGGCATGCAGGCTGAGGTCCACACCCACAGTTTCCTGTTCCTGCGAGACCCGGAAGCCCATGGTCTTGTGGATGGCAAGCGCGATGATGGCTGTCAGGATCGCGGAGTAGGCGATGGCGATGCCGGCGGCTGCGAGCTGCGCCCACATCTGGGTCATCCCGCCTCCGTAGAAGAGGCCGCCGCCAACTCCGTCCGTGGGAAGTGCGATGAACCCCAGGGCCACTGTGCCAATGATGCCGGAGACGAGGTGGACGCCGACGACGTCGAGCGAGTCATCGAAGCCCCAGCGGAACTTCAGGCCAACGGCGAGGGCGGAGGCCACGCCGGCTACGATGCCGAGGCCGAGGGCACCGACAGGGCTGACGTTCGCGCATGCCGGGGTGATGGCGACCAGGCCGGCGACCACGCCGGAAGCAGCACCGAGGGAAGTGGGGTGTCCGTCACGGATGCGCTCCGTAACAAGCCAGCCGAGCATGGCGGCGGCAGGAGCGGCGAGCGTGTTGACCCAGATGAGGCCGCCCTGTTCCGCAGTGGTTGCGGCGCCCCCGTTGAAGCCGAACCAGCCGAACCAGAGGATGGCAGCGCCGAGCATGACGAACGGGATGTTGTGCGGGCGGTGGTTGGGATCCTTCCCGAAGCCCTTGCGGTTGCCGATGATGAGGACCAGCACCAGTGCCGCCACGCCTGCGTTGATGTGGACCACCGTGCCGCCAGCGAAGTCAATCGCGGGACCGAGGGCCTGTCCTACCGCGCCTTCGGGGCCGAACAGTCCACCACCCCACACCATGTAGGCAAGCGGGCAGTACACCAGGGTGACCCAGACCGGGACGAAGACGCTCCAGGCACCGAATTTGGCCCGGTCGGCGATCGCGCCGCTGATCAGGGCCACGGTGATGATGGCGAATGTGGCTGCGTAGCCGACCTTGATCAATCCGTCCGGAGTGTCGATGCCCTCCAGGCCGAACGTGGCAAACGGGTTGCCGACGATCTGCAGGAAGCCTTCACCTGAGCTCATGGACGCGCCCCAGAGCACCCAGACAACGCCGACCATGCCGATGGAGATGAAGCTCATCATCATCATGTTCAGTGCTGCCTTGGCGCGGGTCATGCCGCCGTAGAAAAATGCCAGACCTGGTGTCATGAACAGCACGAGTGCTGCCGCCACCATGAGCCATACGTGACCTGCGGTAAGTTCCATGGTGCACGTCCTCTCTCATCCGAATCATGCGGAGTTCTCCGCCTGCCAACGCCTTTTTGCGTCCTGTAAAAAGTGTGTCGGCGGCGTGTTTCGCCCGGAGAGGATTTAGATTGCCGGCCTGTTACAAGAACCTCCCGGAAGTAAATGGTGCATATCGGGGTTGTTACGGTTGTGTTTCACCACTCCCGCCGGATCCCGGCTAACCTCTGCGCAAGGAACTTTGCTTTATGACTGCAGCACCCCGTGTGAGCGGCGCCACGTCAAGGATCTTGGCCCGCCTCCGGCCGCGGAACGACAAGCTTCCGCGTGACATCAAGGTGATGCTGGTTGCAGCGTTCCTGATTGCGCTCGGATTCGGGCTTGTTGCGCCCGTATTGCCCCAATTCGCCACGACCTTCGGGGTGGGAAACACCGAAGCTGCCGTGATCGTGGCCATCTTCGCTTTCATGCGGCTCATTTTTGCGCCGGCCGGCGGCACGCTCATCGGCCGGCTGGGAGAACGGCCTGTCTACGTCGCGGGGCTGCTGATCGTCGCCGCATCCACGGCGGCCTGCGCGTTCGCCGCCGACTACTGGCAGTTGCTGCTCTTCCGCGGGCTTGGTGGTGCAGGGTCGGTGATGTTCACGGTCGCATCCATGGCACTGGTGGTGCGGCTGGCACCGCCGGAGAGCCGGGGCCGTGTTTCGGGCGCCTACGCGTCCGCATTCCTGATCGGCAACGTCTGCGGGCCCATCGTGGGTGGCCTTCTGGCCGGTTTCGGACTCCGGATCCCGTTCCTGGCCTACGCCGCCGCGCTGGTGGTGGCCGCCGTCGTGGTCCAGACGCAGCTGAGCCATCAGCGCCGCGGGGCCACCGAGGGACAGCAGAAGGCACCGGACATGCCGTTCGGGGAAGCCCTGGCCACCGGGGCCTACAGGTCAGCGCTGTTTTCCAGCTTCGCCAATGGGTGGGCGACATTCGGGGTCCGGATGGCCACCGTTCCCCTGTTCGCGGCGGCTGCCTTTGGTTCCGGGCCGGAAGCGGCGGGGCTGGCCCTGGCGGTCTTCGCCGGCGGAAATGCGGCGGCCCTGACTTTCTCGGGACGGCTCGCGGACAGCCTGGGCCGCAAGCCAATGATGATCTGGGGCCTGCTGGTGGCAGGCCTCGCAACGGCCGGCATCGGCTTCACCCAGGACCTGTTGTGGTTCCTTGCCGCATCGGCGCTTGCCGGGGTCGGTTCAGGACTCTTTGGACCTGCGCAGCAGGCCGCCATCGCTGATGTCGTCGGCAACGGGCGGTCCGGCGGCAAGGTGCTTGCGGTCTACCAGATGACGTCCGACGTCGGTGCAATCGTGGGGCCGGTCCTGGCAGGCGTGCTCGCTGACCGCCTGGGTTTCGGCTGGGCTTTCGGCGTCACCGGCGGCATCATGCTGGTGGCGGCCTGTACGTGGCTGGCCACGCGTGAGACCCTCCGGCCGGCTAAGTCCTAAGGTCCGGCCAGTGCCCGGCCGGCTTCGGCTGGCCGGGCGGCCCGCGGCTAGTTCAGCAACGCGTCAACGAAAGCCTCGGCCTCGAACGGGGCGAGGTCGTCTGCTCCCTCACCCAGCCCGATCAGCTTCACGGGAACGCCAAGGCTCTTCTGGATTGCGACGACGATGCCGCCCTTGGCCGTCCCGTCCAGCTTGGTCAGGACAATGCCCGTAATGTTGACCACCTCGGAAAAGACCCGCGCCTGGTTCAGGCCATTCTGGCCGGTGGTCGCGTCCAGGACAAGCAGGACCTCGTCCACCTCGGCAAGCTTTTCCACCACGCGCTTGACCTTGCCCAACTCGTCCATGAGGCCAACCTTGTTTTGAAGGCGGCCGGCGGTATCGATCATGACGACGTCGACTTCCTGGTCGATACCCGCCTTGACGGCCTCATAGGCCACCGAGGCCGGGTCGGCGCCGTCGATATCCGACTTCACCGTGGGAACGCCCACGCGCTGGCCCCAGGTTGCCAGCTGCTCGGCGGCGGCGGCACGGAACGTATCCGCAGCACCCAGCAGGACGTCCTTGTCCTCGGCGACCAGGACGCGGGCAAGCTTGCCCACGGTGGTGGTCTTGCCCACGCCGTTGACACCCACCACCATCATGACCGCCGGCTTGTCCGCATGCCGCTGGACGTTGAGGCTGCGGTCCATGGCGGGATCCACGAGCTTGATGAGTTCTTCCCGCAGCAGCGCCTTGACCTGATCAGGTGTCCGGGTGCCGAGCACTTTGACCCGCTCGCGCAGGGAGTCCACCAGCTGCATCGTGGGTTCGGTGCCAAGGTCTGCCAGCAGGAGGGTTTCCTCGACTTCGTCCCAGACGTTCTCGTCGATTTTGTCGCTGGAGAGCAGCGCCAGCAGGCCCTTGCCCATGATGTTGTTGGAGCGGACAAGCCGCTCCCGCAGGCGGATGAGGCGGCCCGCCACGGGCAGCGGGGTTTCTACCGGGATGACTTCCAGCCCGGCTGCATCGTCCGGAACAGTGGTTGTGTCCACGTCCCCCGTGTCCGCGCCGGCAGGGGCTTTCGCCGCCGGGACCGGGCGGTCATCTACGAGCGTGCTGCCGCCGGACTGCACTTCGGGATCATTGGCGTCGCGCGTCCCGGGGTATTGGGTGATGTTCTTCCGAGTCTTCAACAGGACAGGAATCAGCCCGCCGATAACCGCCAGGGCAGCAACAATGGACAGAATTATGGGAAGGATGTCATTCACTCCCCTAGCTTCTCACAAACGCGGCGGCCGCTTTGGGCACACCCCAGCGGCGCTGACGTGCCGCAACACCGGCGGAAGCGCTGTGCCTACACCTCTGCGCGAAGGCGCTGGCTGATCACGGTGGAGACGCCGTCGCCCCGCATGGTGACGCCGTACAGGGCGTCCGCCACCTCCATGGTGCGCTTCTGGTGGGTGATGACAATGAGCTGGCTGGACTCCCGCAGTTCCTCGAAGATGGTGATGAGCCGGCCCAGGTTGGTGTCGTCCAGTGCCGCCTCCACCTCGTCCATCACATAGAAAGGTGACGGGCGGGCCTTGAAGATCGCCACCAGCAAGGCCACCGCTGTCAGGGAGCGTTCGCCGCCGGACAGCAGCGAAAGCCGCTTGATCTTCTTGCCGGCGGGGCGGGCCTCGACGTCGATGCCGGTGGTGAGCATGTCCGAGGGGTCGGTGAGGACTAGGCGCCCTTCACCGCCGGGAAAGAGGCGCTCAAAGACCCTGACGAACTGGGTCTGCGTGTCTTCAAACGCCTCTGTGAAGACACGCTGGACCCGAAGGTCCACTTCCTTGATGATGTCGAGCAGGTCCTTGCGGCTTGCCCTGAGGTCCTCAAGCTGCGTGCTGAGGAACTGGTGGCGTTCCTCCAGGGCCGCGAATTCCTCAAGCGCCAGCGGGTTCACCTTGCCGAGGCTGGCAAGGTCCCGTTCGGCTTTCCGAAGCCGCTTTTCCTGCTCAGACCGGTTGAACGGTACGCCTTCCCGGATTTCCTCCCCGCTGGCATCGACCGGGGCGCGGAGGGCTGCCCATTTGTCGGTGCCCTCCTCCGCCGCCACGGGAACCGGCACGTGCGGCCCGTAGTCCTGGACCAAGGCATCCGGGGTGATGGCGAGTTCCTCGATGGAGCGGGTCTCCAGAGCCTCGATCCGCGCCCGCTGCCGGGCGCGGGCAAGTTCGTCACGGTGGACGTTGTCGGTGAGTTCGGCGAGTTCTTTAGCCAAGGTTTCGTTGGCGCTCCTGACCTGCTTCAGGCCTTGCTCCCGTTGCTCCCGGTTCTCTTCCGCGAGGTCGCGTTCATGGACGGCCAGTGCGACGGAGACGTCAACAAGACTGAGTGCGAGTTCCACGGCGGCAGAGACTGCCGCTGCCCGTTTGGCCTGGACGCGCCTGCGCCTGGCACGTTCGGCCGCTTCCTCCCGCGCACGGCGTTCGGTGGCAGCCGCGCGTTCCAGTGACGCAACCCGGTTCCTGGTAGCCGAGAGCTGCTCTTCGGCGCTGCGCAGCGACAGCCGTGCCTCCACCTCCGCGGCACGGGCGGAAGATGCCGCCAGGGCCAGGGCATCGCGCTGTTCACTGGACGGTTCCTGCTCCACGGGCGCCTCCTGGGCCGCGGCAAGGCGTGCGGCGACGGCTGCGAGCGCTTCCTCCTCCGCCGCCACGTTGGCTTCGGCCCGGGCGAGCGACGCTGCGAGCCGTTCGCTTTCGCCGACGGCGCTGCGGAGTACGGAGTTCAGATGGCCCAAACGTTCCGCCACGGCTGCCAGCCGGGCATCCGATTCGTGCAGCCGGTCAAGGGCCGCGTCGGCCCGTTCCTGCGCCTCGGTGCGCCGTGCTTCCGCCCCGGCCAGGGCAAACCTGTTTTGCTCAATGCCGGCAGTGACCGCGGAAAGCTTCTTGTCGGCGTCGTCGACGGCGGCCTGGACTTCGAGCAGCGATGGCGCCTTTTCGGAGCCTCCGGTGACAGAAACCGCGGTAAAAACGTCCCCCGCCCGGGTCACGGTGCTGAGCCCGGGCCGGGCGGACGCGAGTGCTGCTGCCGCTTCGATATCGGCAACGATGACGGTCCGGGACAGCAGGTGCCTGGCCAGGGCCAGGTACGGCCCGCTGCCGGCAACCAGGTCCCCGGCCCGGTGAGCCCCGGCGGGCAGGTCTGCCGTGTCCGTGTCTTTCCGGTCTGTCGCGGCCGCGGACGCAAGGAGCAACGACGCCCGGCCGGCGTCGTCGTCCTTAAGCAGCTGCAGGACGGCGGCGGCGGTTTCGGCGTCCTGCACCAAGACGGCATCGGAGGCCTCCCCAAGGCCGGCCGCGATGGCAGTTTCGTATCCCGGTTCCACCGCCAGTTCCCCGGCGACACTGCCATGGACGCCGGCGATGCGGGACTGCAGGACATGGCGGGCACCGTCCTTGCGGTCCAAGCCCACTTTTAGCGCATCCCTGCGGGCCGCCAGGGCGTCACGCTTCCGGATTCCCTCGTTGACCTCCGACTTGAGCCGGGCAATTTCCTCAAGGACGGCGTCCAGGGCGGCAGCGGCGGCCTCGTAGTCGGCGTCGAGCGATTCCTCGCCCTCCTCCACTCCCGCCACCTGGTTTTCCAGGGCGGCGAACTCCTCCTGCGCCCGGGCGCGGCGTTCCGCCCCGGCGGCCAGCGATTCACGGAGCCTGCCCAATTCAGCCTGCGCAGATTCGACCCGGGACCTGGCTGCCGCCACCTGGCCCGCCAGCCGTGCCAGCCCCTCCCGCCGGTCAGCCGCGGCGCGCAGCTGGGCTGTGAGCCGCTGGTCCTCGGCCGAGGCCGCTCTCTCGGCAGCTGCCTTGGCCGCAGCAGCCGATTCCAGGGCGGCCCGCCGGTCCACAATGGTCCGCTCGAGTTCAGCAAGTTCCTCCCGCACCCGGGCAGCCTGCCGTTCCAGCTGTTCCGGATCCCGTCCGGAGGAAGGGGCGGCATCGGCGGAGCCAAGCAGGCGGCTGCGTTCGCGGGCCAGCGATCCGAGGGACCGAAGGCGCTCCCGGGAAGAGGACAACCGGTACCAGGTGTCCCTGGCGGCGTTGAGTTTGGGGGTTGCCTCGGCTGCCATCTGCTCAAGCGTTGCCTGCTGCCGCCGACCGGCTTCCAGGCCCTGTTCGACGACGGTCCGCCGCGCCTTGAGGGCCGCTTCATCCGCCACGTCCTGCTCAAGGGCAAGCTGCAGCTGGACCAGGTCGTCAGCCAGCAGCCGGGCGCGTGCGTCGCGGACATCGAACTGGACCCGCTGCGCTCGCCGGGCCACTTCGGCCTGCTTACCAAGCGGTGTGAGCTGACGCCGGATTTCCGCAGTAAGGTCGGTGAGTCGCTGCAGGTTTGCCTGCATCGCCTCAAGCTTGCGGACGGTCCGTTCCTTCCGCCGCCGGTGCTTGAGGATGCCGGCAGCCTCCTCGATGAATCCGCGCCGGTCTTCCGGCGTGGCGTGAAGGACGCGGTCCAGCTGGCCCTGCCCCACGATCACGTGCATTTCCCGGCCAAGCCCCGAGTCGGAGAGCAGCTCCTGGATATCCAGAAGGCGGCAGGACGCGCCATTGATGGCGTATTCAGATCCGCCGGTGCGGAACAGGGTCCGGGAAATGGTGACTTCGCTGTATTCGATGGGCAGGGCGCCGTCGGTGTTGTCGATGGTGAGGGACACATGAGCGCGGCCCAGGGGCGGGCGGCCGGATGTGCCGGCGAAAATGACGTCTTCCATCTTGCCGCCGCGGAGGGTCTTGGCGCCCTGCTCGCCCATGACCCACGCCAGGGCGTCCACCACGTTGGATTTGCCGGAACCGTTGGGGCCGACTACCGCAGTAACCCCCGGCTCGAAGTCGAAGGTGGTGGCGGACGCAAAGGACTTGAACCCCCGGACGGTGAGGCTTTTGAGGTGCAAGGCTTTTCGGATCTCCTGAGTGGCTGCAGCTGCTGCTTGGCACTCCCAAATTTACTGGGTATTACAGGCGCCGGTTGGATTTGCGGACTTCCACACACTTCTGCGGGTTTTTCCACCAACGTCCACGTCTTCCTTGTGGGCTGTTTTGGGGCCGCCTAAGCTCGCAGGTACAGGTTGCTAGATACCGCTTGGCTTGGTGGTCTCAGACGGGTTTTCGGACCGGTTCCATCCATAGCCGGATCCGCTGTTGGTGCAGTCAGCGCGGATGGGCGGTTTCCACGATCGGCCGCAGGACAACTGAATATCTTGGTTTGGCCGCTTCGGGGGGAGCGGCAAGGGCTCGGGGAGACAGAATCCCGCGCCAATTTCGCGATTGTCGCGGCACCCAAATCAGGAGTTCACATGCCCGCTTCCCCCGCTCAGCGACCACTGACAGCCCTTCGCCGGCTCGTTATCCCGCTCGCCATCGCGCTGGTAACTGCGCTGCTTCCAGTCGGATTGCCGGCAGCATTCCTTAACCACGCCGCAGCTGCCGACCCATGTGCTCCACTGATCAACCCGATCGCATGCGAAAACTCAAAACCGGGCAGCCCGCCGTCGGAATGGGACATTGACGGTGCCGGAGACCACTCCATCCAGGGGTTCGCCACTGAGATGAGCACCAATGCCGGGCAAGCCGTCAAATTCAAGATCGACACAAGTGCCACCAATTACTCGATCAGGATTTACCGGACGGGCTGGTACCAGGGCCTGGGTGCGCGGAGGATCGCAGACGTCACCCCGTCCGTACTGCGCCAGCAGCAGCCCCAATGCCTTTCGGACAACACCACTGAACTCTATGACTGCGGGACCTGGGCAGTATCAGCCACATGGCAGGTTCCGTCCGCTGCTGTTTCGGGGGTGTACATTGCCTTGCTGACACGGTCAGACACCGGAGGCCAGAGCCACATCACCTTTATCGTCCGCAATGACAGCAGCCGTTCCGACATCGTCTTCCAGACTGCAGATACGACGTGGCAGGCGTACAACACTTACGGCGGCGCAGACTTCTACCAGGGAGCCTACAACGGCCGTGCCTACAAGATCAGCTACAACCGGCCCTTTGCCACCCGCGGTGATTCCGAGGGAAGGGACTTCTACTTCAGCAATGAATATCCACTCGTCAGGTTCCTGGAAAAGAACGGCTACGACGTCAGCTACATCAGCGGTCTCGACACGGACCGCAGCGGAGCCCTCCTGCGCAACCACAAGGTCTTCTTGTCCGTGGGCCACGACGAGTACTGGTCCGGGACACAACGAAGCAATGTTGAGGCGGCCCGGGACGCCGGCGTGAACCTGCAGTTCCTGTCGGGTAATGAGATGTACTGGCGGACCCGCTACGAGCCCTCACCCGTGGACGGTGCCGCGCACAGGACTATCACCTCCTATAAGGAGACCTGGTCCAACGGGAAGATCGACCCCAGCACGGAATGGACCGGTACCTGGCGGGATCCGCGGTATTCTGCGCCGGCCAACGGAGGGGGGCTGCCTGAAAACGCACTGACGGGGACAATCTACATGTCGAATTACACAGACCTGCCAATTACCGTTAATGCTGCCGAAGGCAAAACCCGGCTGTGGAGGAATACCTCCCTGGCTTCCCTGGCAGCAGGTACATCGGCGGCGCTGGCACCACACACCGTCGGCTACGAATCTGATGAGGACCTGGACAACGGATTCCGGCCAGCCGGGCTGATACGCCTGTCCACGACCACCGGTCCGACGACCCAATACCTTCAAGACTTCGGCAACACAGTCCGGCCCGGAACGACTACCCACAATCTGACGCTCTACCGGGCAGCGAGTGGAGCGCTCGTTTTTGGCGCCGGAACCGTCCAATGGACCTGGGGGTTGGACCAGGTCCACGACGGCGACGGCGCGGCGGCGGACCCACGCATTCAACAGGCCCAAATCAATCTGCTTGCCGACATGGGCGCACAGCCGGGAACGCGGGACCCGGCCCTGGCAGCGGCAACGCCCAGTACTGACGCCACCGGACCGTCAGTTTCCATAAGCTCACCCGCCGAGGGTGCAAGTATCCCGCACGGCACCAGCGTTACCGCCACAGGAACGGCGGCGGACTCCGGCGGAGTAGTGGCCGGCGTCGAAGTTTCCACAGACGGCGGCAAGTCCTGGCATCCGGCGCAAGGCAAGCAGAACTGGACCTACACTTACGTCCAGACAGGCCTGACAACGTCCACATTCCGGGCCCGTGCCATCGATGACAGCGCCAACATTGGAGCAACCACCACCCGCAACGTCCAGGTGCCCGGGCCTTATACAGTCTTTGGCCAGCAGGTGCCGGCAGTACCTGATTCCCAGGACCGCGGTGCGTATGAGCTGGGCATGAAGATCACCCCGACAGTGGACGGCTTCATCACGGGGGTCAGGTTTTACAAGAGCACCGCCAACACTGGAACGCACACGGGTTCACTGTGGGATGCGGCAGGCCAGCGGCTGGCTACAGCGACCTTCACTTCCGAGACGGCGTCCGGCTGGCAAAAGGTGTTGTTTCCGCAGCCCGTCGCCGTATCTGCCGGCACCAAGTACACGGTTTCCTACAAGGCACCCAACGGCGGCTATGCGATTAAGGACTACCAATGGGCGAGTTTCGGTTTCACCGAACCGCCCTTGACGGTTGCCGGCGGCTTCGGGAGTGAACCGGCAGGCGTGTACGGCGGACCGGACACGTTTCCCACCAACAGTTTCGGCAACGGCAACTACTTCGTGGACGCTGTCTTTGACACCACCGACAACACTCCCCTGACGGCCGGCGGCCAGTGGCCACTTGACGGCTCTTCAAGCGTCCCCCAAGCCACCACCGTGGGGGCCGTATTCTCCAAGCCCGTGGCTGCTGCGACCGTCAGCTTGTCGCTCCACGCCGCCGACGGGACCTCCGTGGCCGGCACAACGGCCTATGATCCACTGTCCCGCAAGGTAACATTCACTCCCGGTTCCGCGCTTTCGCTGGCAACAAAGTACACGGCAACGCTGACCGCCACGGCATCAAGCGGGGGATCACTGACATCCGGGGGTACTTGGTCCTTTACCACGGTCGTGTCGCCTCCGGCGCCCGGAACGTGCCCGTGCAGCTTCTACGACGACTCAGTGGCCCCAGGTATCCAGGAAATCCGTGACGGCGTGCCACTCACCCTTGGCCTACGGTTCTCCAGCACAGCCAGCGGCACCGTCACGGGAGTCAGGTTTTACAAGTCCGCCGGCAACACCGGCACACACACCGGGTTCCTCTTTACCGCCGGCGGCCAGCAGTTGGCCTCCGTGACCTTCGCGAATGAGAGCACATCGGGCTGGCAGACTGCCTATTTCAACCAGCCGGTAGCGATGGACGCCAATACTGAATACGTTGTGGCCTACAAGTCCACAACCGGTTCCTATTCGGCGACTGTGAACGGATTTGGCCCAGGGCTCAGCGCGGGCAACCTGCGGGCATCCCCGGATGCCGGCGCCTACTCCTACTCCACTGACTTCCCAGGTTCGCGTTCGTCGACCAGTTACCTGGTGGACGTGCTGGTGCAGTACCCTGACCCGCCGTTCGTCGGTGTGAGCCACTCCCCGCTGGCAGGCTCGTCCAGCGTGGCATTGGACAGCCCGGTCTCCGTGGTCCTGTCCAAGCCTGCCACCGCATCAACAGTAAAACTCACACTCACCGGCCCGGGCACCAACCCGGTGACAGGCACCTCCACCTACGACGCCGCCACCGGCAAGGTCACCTTCACGCCAACGGCCGCCCTGGCCACCTCCACCACGTACACCGCGACGCTGACAGCAACCTCCACCACGGAACAACAACTCAGCGCCGGCAACACCTGGACCTTCACCACCGTGCCTGAACCACGCACCGAAGGCACCTGCCCCTGCACCCTCTACCAGGACACCGTCACCCCCACCATCATGGAAGTCAAAGACGGCGTACCACTCACCCTCGGTGTCCGCTTCGCCAGCTCCGCCGACGGCAACATCACCGGCATCCGCTTCTACAAAGCCGCCGGCAACACCGGAACCCACACCGGCACACTCTTCACCGCCGCGGGCCAACAACTCGCAACCATCAATTTCACCAACGAAACCACCGCGGGATGGCAAACGGGCACCTTCAGCCAACCCGTCCCCATCACAGCCAACACCGAATACGTCGCCGCCTACACCACACCCACCGGCACCTACTCCGCAACCCCAGGCGGCTTCAACACCGGCTTCACCAGCGGACCACTGCGCACCACCGAAGGCTCCGGCGCCTTCACCTACTCCGGCACCTTCCCTGGTAACGGGTCGAACGCAAGCTACCTCGTCGACGTCGTCTTCCAGCAGGCTGACCCGCCGTTCGTCGGTGTGAGCCACTCCCCGCTGGCAGGCTCGTCCAGCGTGGCATTGGACAGCCCGGTCTCCGTGGTCCTGTCCAAGCCTGCCACCGCATCAACAGTAAAACTCACACTCACCGGCCCGGGCACCAACCCGGTGACAGGCACCTCCACCTACGACGCCGCCACCGGCAAGGTCACCTTCACGCCAACGGCCGCCCTGGCCACCTCCACCACGTACACCGCGACGCTGACAGCAACCTCCACCACGGAACAACAACTCAGCGCCGGCAACACCTGGACCTTCACCACCGTGCCTGAACCACGCACCGAAGGCACCTGCCCCTGCACCCTCTACCAGGACACCGTCACCCCCACCATCATGGAAGTCAAAGACGGCGTACCACTCACCCTCGGTGTCCGCTTCGCCAGCTCCGCCGACGGCAACATCACCGGCATCCGCTTCTACAAAGCCGCCGGCAACACCGGAACCCACACCGGCACACTCTTCACCGCCGCGGGCCAACAACTCGCAACCATCAATTTCACCAACGAAACCACCGCGGGATGGCAAACGGGCACCTTCAGCCAACCCGTCCCCATCACAGCCAACACCGAATACGTCGCCGCCTACACCACACCCACCGGCACCTACTCCGCAACCCCAGGCGGCTTCAACACCGGCTTCACCAGCGGACCACTGCGCACCACCGAAGGCTCCGGCGCCTTCACCGGCGGCGCTGCTTTCCCTTCCAACGGATCCAACACCAGCTACCTCGTCGACGTTGTTTTTGCCGGAACTGCAACAGCTCCCGCGGCGCCCCTCATCGTTACGGCACAGTCCCCCGCACCGGGTGCCGTCAATGTTGCCCGGGACGCGAAACCGTCCATGACCCTGTCTACGGCTGCAAGGAATGAATCGGCCCTTGAAATACTCATTTCCGGGGCAGTGGTGGCTGGAGTTTCCGCCCTATCCGCTGACAGTCGGACAATCACTCTTACACCGGCGGATATGTTGCCCCCCAACGCACAAATCTTGGTGCGCGCAGTAAACGTCACCTCTACAGAGGGGGCGGTGTTGCCGCCGACCAGCTGGCAGTTCACCACCGCAAATCCTGCCGGGCAGTCCCTTTTCGCAGCGCTCACGCCCGCTGTGGCCACGTCCACTGAGACCAGGGCCATCGAACTTGGTGCAGCCTTCAGGACCTCGAGGGCGGGCCAGGTCACCGCCATACGCTTTTACAAGGGGGCACTCACCAACTCAGGATCCCACTTCGGCTCTTTGTGGGACTCATCAGGCGTTCGCCTTGCGCGCGTCGCTTTCAGCAATGAAACGGCGGCCGGCTGGCAGACGGCCGTGCTGACCTCCCCTGTCCGCCTCACTCCTGACACCGAGTACGTCGTTTCGTATAATGCGCCGGTGGGCCGCTATTCCTACACTCCGGCCTTCTTCACCAAGGACCACACCACCGGCTACCTGACTGCTCCCGGCAAAAGGAATGGTTTGTTCCGTTACGGATCCGGATCCGCAGTCCCCAACCGCACAGATAATTCCACCAACTACTTCGTCGACGTGGTGTTTTCTCCGGTACTGTAGCCGACCCTGTCAGGTCCCGCCTGGTTGCATCCGGCACTGTCCGTGACGGGCCTTACCGTCTCCGCGGATAACCGTCATCCAACAGGCCTCCGGCTTCGATTCCGGCACACCCACCGCGAAAGGGGTAGCCGCTCCCGCTATGGCAAACCAAGTGGCGCGAGGCAGGCAGCAGGTCAGCGAATAACCGCCGGTGACCACGCGTGTTCGAGATACACCTCGGGGCTTCCGGTTCCGTCAGCCCGGATCCGCCAGATATCGCTGTTACCGGGCTCGCCGTCCCGCGCCAGTCCGTACAACAGGTTTTCGTCGTCGAGCCACTCAACCTGGTCATCAACGCTCCGGTTCTCCCCAAGGACCGCCACCTGTCCGCTGGACAGCTCAAGTACGGCAATGTTCCAACGCGGACTAATGCCTCCGCCGGTGACCTTCTTGAACGCGATGCGTGTGCCATCAGGTGATATTGACGGGCATTCGACGCCGTCATGGACTGCCGTCAATGTCCGCTTGGAAATGCTGCCCCGTACAAGCCAGTTGCGCCCGGATGAGGCAGCTGTGGCATAGAAGGCATCGGGCTCGCCTGGAACAAAGGTGACGCCCCAGTAGTTCCTGTCTAACGCCGTAACCGGTTCCCCGTTCACGGACAGTGCGAAGTCCTCCAGGTTATGCCGTTCCGCAACGCTGTCCACACGCGTGATTACGGTCTCGGTAGAAAACCCTGAACCGGCATAGGAGTGTCCGGTGACGAAGACTGTGGTTGCAACCAGCGTCCCGTCTGCACTCAGCCTTGTACGGCTGGGCACGCCCGGCAGGCTCCAGGTGTGGAGTTGCTGCCAGTCCTGCCCATAAAGGGACGCTTCAAAGCTGGTCACGAGCCCACGTTTTACCTGCAGGCATACAACGTTCCCAGCCGATCCGTAGACTCTGTCGCAGGGTGTCCCGCTCAAGCTCCTCGGGCTGCCTGGTGCTGCAGTCGGAACTGTCGCAGTCATCCCGTATCCCTGCCCGGGGGCTGTATTGCGGAAAAGGACAAAGGGGCCGCCAGGAAGGGGCCCGTTGTTGCTGGTCACTTCAACGCCGGGCTTGCCAGTGTTGCGGTCTTGGAACCGCTGAAAAGCACTGAAGGCATAAAAGCCTGCGCCGGACAGAAAGAGGCCTGCCACCAGGGCAAGAACGACCCACCTCAGACGCCCCCCGGCGTCGCCTGCCCCTTCCGTCATAGAAGCACCGCCCGCCGCTGGGCGGAATGAAGGAGGAGATAGGATGCGGGGATCGCCAGGGCAAGCAGGACACCGACGATGACCATCGCATTTGACGCGCCCACGGCAAACCACAGCACCCCGAAGGCCATTGACGCAGCCACTCGGCTCAGGGCCACTACTGTCTGTGCTGCTCCGATGCCGGTGGCCAGCTTGTCAGGCGGAGCGAGTTGGGCGGCGAACGCTGCCAGGACACCATCAGTAGCCGCGTAAAAGACCCCCAACAGTGCCAGGCAAAGCAAGGTGGCACCGAGCCCTGTCATCGGTGCCGCTGCAGAAAGATAGCAAGCCAGCAGTGCAATGTGGCCAACCAGGAAAACCTTTCCTTTCCCGTACCTGTCAGCCAGGCGGCCCATGGGAACAGCCAAAGCAAGGAAGGCAACGTTCGTTCCCACGTATAAAAGGGGAAACCATTGGACTGCAAAGGCATCCCTGTCCTGCAATACGAGGTAGATAAAGCCATCACCCACTGTGAGGACCCCAAGCATGGCGGACACGATGAGCAGCCGTCCCAATCCAGGCTCACGGAACCACGACCACCGCACCGCCGGAAACCTGCGGCGCCAGCGCTTGGCGGGGACGGCGCGCTTTTCCAACGGTTTCCCCCCGGCACCCGACGTGCGGGTCCGGAGGTCCGGGACCACCAAACCCAATGCGGCCACCCCGATGGCGGCAAACGCCAGCGATACAACGAACACCGTACTGTAACCACTTGGAATGAACATGAGGATAAGAAAGGCAATCAGCGGGCCGGCCGCGGCGCCAATATTGTCCATCATCCGGTGAACACCGAAGTGCCGCGCCAGGTACTGTGGCTGGGCCGCCGTCGTAATCAGCGCGTCCCGCGGGGCGGTCCTCACACCCTTGCCGATTCGGTCACCAGTTACGACGGCGGCAAGAGACCAAAAACCCCCTGCGAAAATGAAGCCCACCCGTGCCAGCATGGACAGCCCGTAACCGGCAAGGGCTACCAGTTTGGGACGTCCCGCCCGGTCCGAAGCCCACCCCGCCGCGATGCGGACCAAGGCACTCGCGCCCTGGTTGATGCCATCGATGATGCCGAAGGCAACGACGGAAAGTCCGAGGAAGCCAGTGATGTACAGGGGAAGCACGGCAGCGACGGATTCTGACGAGATATCGGTGGCCATGCTCACTGCGCCAAGCCAGAGGATGACCGGTGACAGCTTAAAGCGCGCGTCACGGTCCGAGGCACTGGCTGCTGTAGGCTCCGGACTGTCCTTCTTTCCGCCTTGGCGATCGGATAGTGACATGTACATGGCTACGAAACCGCTCCCGCATGAAAGTTACCCAGCAACGAAAAGCGCGTGCTGCCCGTCACCGTGGTGTACAGGGTAAGGGTCACAGAGTCCTTGCCGCGGGTCAGCCGAAGCGCCCGTTGTCCTTCTGGTGCCGAAGCCTCATCTGACCGAAATCCGAAGGTCAGTAAGGATTGCTGAAAGTGTCCGGCCACCTTGTCAGTGCTTACTTCCACTATCCCTTCAGCCGTGGCTTGCAAAACGTCACCGCTGGAGCTCACACCTGTGAAAGCCAGTACCGTTCCGTCAGGAAAGGAAAGCACTTGCGAAGGAAAGCCTGTAACAATCTCACCGGTTGCTGAAGCGGGAGCCGGAAGCGGGGCTGTCACTAAAGACGCCAGAGGCGCGGGCATGGGCAATCCGGCGGGCGTGGAGGTTATCGGAGGCAGGACTTCAAGCGGACGGTTTTCACTGCGTCCAGTCTGGGGTGCCTGGGTCTCGGCCGCGGAGGGCGCAGGTGTTCCGGTCCCGGGGCCGGCCGAACCGGAAGCCGGAACCGGTCCGTCCGTGGCCGATGGGCCGGGGACGCCGTGAGGGCCAGGGGGAAGAGTGGAGTGGTCCCTGGCGGCAGGGTCGGGCCGCTCAGTCGCCATATTGTCGAGGACTACCGCTGAGCCGGCAAGAATGGCGGCGGCTACTGCAGCAGCGACGACGATGCGCTTCACCATCATGCCGGGTGCCCAGCATGTGTGTGCCCGCTAACGGTTTCGGTGGTTTCTGTTCCTGGCGCCTCCATCGCCACAGTCTGTCACCAGACATATGTGAGCAATACGTGGATACCCACATCTTTCCCGCCTTTTCGGGCGAACAACCCGCACGCACCTGACTACATGCAAGTTACCAGCGCCCGTTGCGCGGGCGGGGCTGGCAGACCGGGCAGGTGTGGGACGAGCGGTTCATGAACTGTTCCCTGCGGATCGTGGCGTGTATTCCCGCTGCGGCACACCGCTTGCACGGCTCACCTTCGCGCCCATAGGCGTTGAGGGACCTGTCGAAGTAGCCGGAGGCACCGTTGACGTTGACGTACAGGGAGTCGAAGCTGGTTCCGCCTGCAGCAAGGGCGTCGAGCATGACCTTGCGTGCGCTTTCGAGGACTCTTTCGGCTTCGCCTCTTCGCAGCGTGTCGGTGGGCCGGGCGTAGTGCAGCCGGGCAGCCCACAAGGCTTCGTCAGCGTAGATGTTGCCGATGCCGGAGACCAGACCCTGGTCAAGCAGAGCACGCTTGAGACCGGTCTTGCGCTTGCGGAGCCGGCGGTAGAAAAGGTCGAAGGAGAATGCCGGGTCCAGCGGATCCCGGGCTATGTGCGAGGCCTCTTCGGCGATCAGCGGGAGGGGCGACTCCGCGAGGCCGCCCGGGCCGCCGTCGTCAGTGGGGATCATCGCCGTGACGAACAATCCACCGAAGATCCGCTGGTCCACAAACCGCAGTTGTTCCGGCATGCCGTTCCTGTGGCTGAGCCGAAAGCGGACCTTGAGGTGCTTTTCATCGGGCACCCCCCGGTCCTGCATCAGCAGCTGCCCGCTCATCCCCAAGTGCGCCATGAGGGCCACCGCAGGGCTACTGGAGGTTCCCGGCAGCTCCGGGTTTTGGCTACCGGCCTTGTCCAGCAGCGGCATCCACAGGAATTTGCCCCGGCGCACGACGTCCGCCACCACTGCGCCTTCAAGGTTTCCGATGAAATCCTCGGATCCCAGGGCGTGCCTGCGGATGGACCGGGCGTCCAGGACGTCAACGGACTCGATGGTCCGGCCACGGACCCAGCTCACCAGGCCGCGGCGCACCACTTCCACCTCGGGGAGTTCGGGCATGGCTACTTCGCGGCGACGGAACCAGCTGATTTGCCGGCCACGTTAGTGGGACCCGCGCCGGAAAGGACACGCCAGGCGTCGGCGGCCGCTTCCTGTTCCGCTTCCTTCTTGGAATGGCCGGAGCCCTTTCCGTAAGCTGTCCCGCCAATGTTCAGGACTGCCGTGAAGGTCCGCGCATGGTCCGGACCCGCACCGTCCACCGCGTAGTGGATGGTGCCCAGCTGCCGGCTGGCGGCAAGCTCCTGAATGCTGGTTTTCCAGTCGGTACCGGCGCCCAGCACAGCCGCGTCCTTGAGCAACGGTCCGATCAGGCGCATGACCAGCTGGCGCGCAGTCTCGATGTCGTTCGACACATAGGTGGCGCCGATCAGCGCTTCCATGGTGTCAGCAAGGATGGAGGCCTTGTTCTTGCCTTCGGTGAGCTTTTCGCCCTGCCCAAGGTAGATGTAGTCGCCAATGCCGAGGCTGCGCCCAATGTTCGCCAACGCGCGGGTGCTAACCACAGCTGAGCGCCGCTTTGCCAGATCCCCCTCAGGAAGGTCCGGGTTGTCGCGGTAGAGGGCATCGGTTACGGAAAAGCCCAGGATGGAGTCGCCCAGGAATTCAAGCCGCTCGTTGGTGGGGATGCCGCCGTTCTCATAGGCATAGGAACGGTGTGTCAGCGCAAGACGAAGCGTCCCGGCGTCAATAGAGACACCGAGACGCTTCAGAAGCTCTTCAGTTGAAGACATCTGGTCAGCCTGAATGGCCGATTAGACGTCAGCGACCTTGCGGCCCTTGTACTCAAGGAACAGCGCAGTGCCAGCAGAGTCGGTAACGACCTTCGCCTGGTGCGGCAGGCTGTAAGTAACCTGGCCGTTCTCAACGGTCTTCACCAGGTGGGGGGCGGTCGCCTTCCACTGCGAGCGGCGGGCGCGGGTATTCGAGCGAGACATTTTCCGCTTGGGAACAGCCACGGCTAACTCATTTCTCTCTAGACAAACACGTACAAATCAATTTTGCCGGTCAGGCTTAGCCATATCAGCTAGGGCAGCCCAGCGAGGATCCAGGACCTCGTGGTGGTGCCCCGGCTCGTCTTCCAGGCGAACTCCGCATTCGGAGCAAAGGCCCTGGCAGTCTTCCCGGCACACCGGCTGGAACGGCAGCATGGTGATAACCGCGTCCCGCAACACCGGTTCAAGATCGATTAGATCGTGCTCGACTCGACGTTGCTCTTCATCATCTTCTTCGTCCGAAAGCACAGCACCTTCGTAGAAGAAAAGTTCTTGCACATTGACCTCAAGGTCATACGCAAGGGGATCCAGGCATCGGCCGCACTCACCGGTTACTTCCGTGAGCGCAGTTCCTGATACCAGAATTCCTTCGTGTACGGCCTCAAGTCTCAGATCCAGCTCGACATCCGAGCCTTCCTGAACACCAATGAGCGGCACACCAAGATCACTTGGTGCGGGTACATGTTCCTTCAGCGTCCGCATGCTACCCGGGCTGCGCCCGAGATCCTTGACATCGAACACCAAGGGCGAACCAGCATCTCGTTTAATGAGAACTCCTGTTGAACATATGACCGACGTACCATTTTAGCCTGAAGAGCCACAGGGACTCAAACCGGCGTGCCGGAGGCGCGGAAGTACCGGACAAGCCTACCGCTTCGGCTGCTGATCCTGTGCAGGCTCGCCCGGGAGCATCCGGCGCTGGACAGACCTGGGCACGTACTCGGCCACGCTGCCACCCAGTCCGGCCACTTCCTTTATCAGGGTCGAGGACAGGTGGACGTAGTGCGCCTCGGCCGGCAGGAACACCGTCTCCACGCCGCTCAACTGGCGGTTCATGGTGGCCATGGGCAGCTCGTAGTCGAAATCCGAGGACGACCGGAGCCCCTTCACAATTGCCGAGACTCCCCGCTGGCGGCAATACTCCGCCAGCAGGCCCTCCCCTATGGGCTCAACCACAATCCCTTTGAGCGAGGCAAGGGTTTCCCTCGCCATCTCCAGCCGCTCATCCAGGCTGAACCGATACTTCTTGGCGTAATTGGTGGAGATGGCCACGATGACTTCATCAAAGAGCCCGGCAGCCCGTGCAATAACCTCAAGATGGCCGTTGTGGATGGGGTCGAAGGATCCTGGGCAGACAGCTCGTCTCATGCTCCGAACCTACCCCATGAAAAGCCCGGGATACCATGACTGGATGCATCCCCGACAGGAACTTTCCACCGCGCCTGCCCCTTGGCAGCGCACAGCGCTCGGCGCCAACCTGCTGGCGCCCGACGGCGGCCTGGGCGTAACCATCTTCGAGGAAATGACCGGTTTGGCCGTACAGACCGGCGCCATCAACCTGGGCCAGGGCTTTCCGGACGAGGATGGTCCGCTGGAGATCCGCGAGGCCGCCCGGGCCGCGATCGCAGCGGGGGCAAACCAGTACGCCCCGGGCAAGGGCATCGCGCAACTGCGCAACGCCGTGGCAGCCCACCAGGAGCGCTTCTACGGGCTGACGCCCGACCCTGACACAGAGGTGATCGTCACCACCGGCGCGACGGAAGCGATCGCGGCTTCCGTCCTTGCCTTCGCCGGCCCCGGCGATGAAGTGTTGACTTTCGAACCCTTTTACGATTCCTACGGTGCTGTGATTGGCCTCAGCGGTGCCAGGCATGTGACGGCACCGCTGCTGGCCCCGGACTTCCTTCCTGACTTGGCCGTCCTGGAATCCGCCTTCAGCGGGCGGACCCGGGTGGTGCTACTCAACAATCCCCACAATCCCACCGGGGCTGTTTTCCCTCGGAACGTGCTGCAGCGGATTGTGGAGCTCGCTCAGAAGTACGACAGCATCATCGTCACGGACGAGGTCTATGAGCACCTGACGTTCGGCGTCCGGCACATACCGGTAGCGAGCCTGCCCGGCGCCGCAGAGCGGACCGTCACTATATCGTCCGCCGGTAAGACGTTCTCGCTCACTGGCTGGAAAGTCGGCTGGCTGTCCGGTCCGGAAGAACTTGTCGCGGCAGCACGGACGGTGAAGCAGTTCCTCACGTACAGCTCCGGGACGCCTTTCCAGTCAGCCATTGCCGCCGGGTTGGCCCTGCCGGATGCCTTTTACAACGGCATCGCAGCAGACCTGGAGCACAAGCGCGACATCCTCAGCGCCGGCCTGCAGGCCGCCGGGTTTGATGTCTTTTCCCCACAGGGCACCTACTTCATCATTGTGGATACGGCTCCCTTGGGCATCAGCGACTCGGTGGACCTGGCCAGGCGGCTCCCCGCTCTGGTCGGTGTGGCTGCCATACCGGTCCCCGTATTTTGCCATCCCGCAGGAGCGGAGCGCACACGCAGCCTGCTTCGTTTCGCCTTCTGCAAGAAGACCAACGTCCTCGAAGAAGCGGCCGGAAGGCTGGCAATGCTGAGTGAAAGGCTCTGATGTCCGCCCGCAGTACAGGCCATACCACCAGATTCTTGCGGAGCACAGGTCAGCACGCCTCCATTGAGCCTGACAGTTTCATTGAGGGCAGCTACGTGCTGAGCATCGGCGGTTCGGAGCAGTCGCACGTCAACCTTGCCCACCCGGAAGAGATCTTCTACGAGTACCTTCGCAGGATCGGGCACCTGGTGGACCTTTCGGCGCCTCCTGGAGCACCGATACGGGCGCTGCATTTGGGTGCAGGTGCGTTGACGCTGGCCCGCTACATCCAGGCAACGCGGCCCGGATCGGTGCAGTATGCCGTGGAATTGGAGCGCGAGCTGCTCGACTTTGTCCTGCGGCAGCTGCCACTGCCCGAAGGAACGGACCTGCATACCATCACGGGAGACGCCCGGGACGCACTCGGCGGGCTTGGGACGGAACCCACGTTCGACGTCGTTATCCTGGACATCTTTTCGGGGCCCGAAGCCCCCGCCCATATCGCCACCACCGGGTTCTACCGGGAGGCGCGGGAAAGGCTAAGCCCCGGGGGCGTGCTGATTGTCAACGTGGGCGACGAGCCAGGCCTGGCGCTGGTCCGCAGCCAGGTGACGGCGATGCGGCAAGCCATGGCTGATGTGGCGGCCTTCGCCGAAGCGGGTATGTTCCAGGGCCGGTACCCGGGGAATATCATCCTGGCCGGCACCCAGGTTCCATGGCCGAAGGAGTGGTCCGTGGAACTCGCCGCCCGCGGCCCGCACCCCGCCAAGGTGCTGACCGGAGTGGATCTGGACCCCCTGGCGGGATGACCGCGGACCCGACGCCGGCGGTCGCACTGCCAGGTGAAGGCTACGTCCCCGATCCTTCCGGTTCCGCCACCACTGGAATGTCCTCGCCGGCAATCGCGTCCGGTACGTACGGCTCAGCAAACCACAGCTTGGTCTCGCCGTATTTCTTCTCGGCAAACCGGGCCAGGCTGCCGGGCCAGTCCGGCTCCGGGGAGCGGGACGACCGCTCCACCACCACAACCGCAGCCGGCGCGAGGTGCGGAGCGAGTTTCTGCAGCACGGCCGACAACGCCACCTCCTCAAGGGGGTACGGCGGGTCCAGGAAAATCAGGTCCCAGGCGGCGTCGGGCGCGGCGCGGTCCAGGAACGGCTCAACTTTGGACCTGTGCACGGTAACTGCCTTGCGGCCCAGGACGCCGTTGAGGAGGTCGGCGTTCCGCTGGCAGACAGCGCTTGCCTTGGCATCCGATTCCACCAGTTCCACCGTTTGGGCTCCCCGGCTGCCACTTTCCACCCCCAGCGAACCGGATCCGGCGTAAAGATCCAGCACCCGGGCGCCGGCAATGACATCGAAAGCATCGAGGCGTGAAAACAGCGCTTCTTTGACGCGGTCCGTGGTGGGCCTGGTCAAGGAGCCCGGAACCGCCGACAAAGGTGTGCCGCCGGCGGCACCGGCGATGATCCTGCTCATTCGCTCCTCCTGGATCCGCTGACGGTCATTACGGCCTCCCTGCTATCCGCGCTCAAGGAACGCCTCCTTCTCCGGGTTGAGGTACTTGTCAATCGCGTCCGCCAGCTCCGGATGGCGGGACAGGAAGGGATCCCCCGCCACGATGTCCTGCGCATCCTCCCGGGCACGCGCTATGACGTCCTCGTGCTCCAGCACGCGCAACAGTTTCAGCGTGGAACGCCCCCCCGATTGGGAGGCGCCAAGGATGTCACCCTCCCGGCGCAGCTTCAGGTCCTCCTGCGACAGAACGAAGCCGTCGGTGGTCGCGGCCACCGCTTCCAGCCTTCGGCGGCTGGGATGCCCTGGTTCGAGGGCGGTGACCAGCAGGCAGGTTCCGGGCAGGCCGCCCCGGCCCACCCGCCCGCGGAGCTGGTGCAGCTGGGAGATGCCGAACCGGTCCGCGTCCAGGATGACCATCAGCGTAGCGTTGTGCACGTCCACACCCACCTCGATGACGGTGGTGGAGACCAGCAGTTTGACGCTGTTGTCCACGAAGCCCGCCATCGTGGCTGACTTCACCTCGGGCTCCTGGCGGCCATGGAGCGGAGCCAGCGGGACCCCAGACAGGGACGGTTCCGACAGCAGGTGCTCGACGACGGCTGTCACCGAGGCGAGTTCCCGTGCGTCATCGTCCGATTCAAGCCCCGGCGGTTCCGCTTCCCCGGGGCTGAAGTCGCCGTCGTCGTCGGTACCGATCTTGGGGCAGACGACGTACACCTGGTGGCCGGCGTCGACTTCTTCCCGCGCCCGTGCCCAGATCCGCCCAGCCCAGGCAGGGTTCTCCGCGAGTCCCACCAGATGCGTCGTGATAGGTGCCCGGCCCTTGGGCAGTTCGTCGAGGATGGACGTTTCAAGGTCACCGAAGACAGTCATGGCCACGGTACGCGGAATGGGGGTAGCGGTCATGACCAGCAGGTGCGGGGGCTTCCGGGCCTTGGCACGGAGTGCATCGCGCTGCTCCACGCCGAAGCGGTGCTGCTCATCCACAACGATCAGGCCGAGATCATAGAAGGACACGTTGTCACTGAGCAGGGCATGGGTACCGATGACAATTCCGGCTGTTCCGGACGCTGCATCAAGCATCGCCTGCCTGCGCGCCGCCGTGGGCATGGATCCGGTCAGCAGGGTGACCTGGACGGATGGTCCGTCCGGTCCTCCCAACCCGCCCAGCAGTCCTTCGCGGGAGAGCGGACCGAGCGTGCGGCGGATGGATTCATAATGCTGCGCTGCAAGGACCTCCGTGGGAGCCAGAAGTGCCGCTTGTCCCCCCGCGTCAACAACTTGCAGCATCGCCCGCAGGGCCACCACGGTTTTGCCGGAGCCCACTTCGCCCTGCAGCAGCCGGTTCATTGGAGTGTCCCGCGCCAGCTCCGCTGCGAGCGTTTTTCCGACAGTGGCCTGGCCATCGGTCAGGGTGAAGGGCAAGCTGCGGTCGAAAGCAGCCTGTATACCGTCAGGAACGGGCCGCCGCGCGGTGGCCTCCTCGGACGCAAGCTGGGCCCTGCGCCGCGCCAGTGCTGACTGCAGCACCAGCGCCTCCTGATACCGGAGCCTCTCCCTGGCCTGTTTCCAGTCCTCCGCCGACTCGGGCGCATGGATCAGCCGGTACGCCTGGTCGAGAGGCAGGAAGCCCTCCCTCCCCGCGACAGCTGCCGGGACAGGGTCCGGCAGCGACGCGAGGTCCGCAGTCTCGAGCAACGCGGTGACGACCTGCTGGATCTTCCAGCTGGGAAGCTTTGCAGTAGCCGGATAGACGGGGATGGGCATGGCCGCCAGCTTGCCTGCGTCCTGCCCAACGGTGGAGAAAGGGTCCTCGTCCAAAACATGGTAGTCGGGGTTGGTCAGGCCCAGGGAGCCTTTGAAGCTGGTGACCTTTCCCGAGAAGAGAGCCCGCCTGCCGGGCAGCAGTTCGGTCTTTGCCCGGTACCCGTTGAAGAAGCTGATCTTGAGCGTGCCGGGGACTTTACCCCGGTAGTCGGTGCCGCCCACGATCCGCAGCCCGGCTTGCCCATCATCGTCTGAGATCACGACGTCGGTGATGGTGCCTTTCCGTGCGCGCATGGTCCGGGTGCTGCTGGACAGCACCCTGGCGATCAGTGTGACCTCCTCATCGCGCGGGATCTCGCTGATGGGTGTCAGCTCCCCGCGCGTCATGTACCTGCGGGGAAAGTAGTTCAGCAGTTCCGCCACCGTGGTGATGCCCAGGTGCTTTTCGATGACGGCGGCGGAACGTTTACCGATCCGGCGTTCCAGGGCCAGGTCCAGCTCAGCGTTCATGCCCTGCGGTATTTACTGCGTCGGTGCCAGGGTCCCGCGGCACCGCGAGTTCGCTGATGCTGATGTGCGACGGTTCGCCGAGCGAGCGGATGATGTTGACGGCAGGATCAGGATCGGGAACATGGACGTGTACCCGCCACCGGTAGTTCCCGTCGGCGTCTGAGCCGCTGCCCACCTGGCTCATGATGACCGACTCGCCGATTTCGTCCAGCCGTTGCCTCAGCGTTGCGGCGTTCAGCGGTGAAAGGTTGATGGTGCACATGACCTCCACGCCGTCGTCGTCCGGCATGCTGGTGTGGATGTGCGGGTCGGCGACGTCGTAGCCGTGCAGGCCGTCGAGAAGTTCGCTCTGGAGCTCCTGGCCCATGACTGCTGAGCGGAGGCAATCCAGGACCAGGAGCATCCCAACGCCTCCCGCGTCCACCACATGCGCCGTAGTCAGGGCATCCAGCTGGTTCTCGGTTTGGATGACGGCGGCGAGCGCCGCCTCAACGGCAGCGTCCAGGGCAAGGCCCAGGGCGTGGTTGCTGTCGTCTCCGTTCTGCCCGGCGTCCACCGCAGCCGCCGCGCGCGCTGCGGCTTCCATCACTGAGAGCATGGTGCCCGGCACGGGATCGCTCAGGGCGGACCAGGCACGGATCTGTGCCCGGTTGAGAGCTGCTGCCAGCAATGTGGAGGTCAGCCGGGTGTGACCTGCGAGGGGCTCCGCGGCGGCACAGAGGAACACGGAGAACAGCGTCCCGGAATTTCCCCTCGCCTCTTCCAATGCTGCCTGGCCGGCGGTGGCCAGGACTGCGCCAACGTCCATCTGCGCGGGCTGGTCCCCGCCGGCCGTCAGGGAGCGCGCCGCGGCCCGCACAGTCAGGTAGAGGTTTGTTCCGGTGTCACCGTCGGCCACCGGGAAGATATTGATGGCGTTCAGTCGGTCGCTGTGGTTGCCCAGGGCAGTTTCAGCCTTGCCCAACCACCTCTTCATCGCTTGCGCGTTGGCGGCAACCTTAGTGTGCAAAGTGATCCCATCCCCCGGTGTCCGCGGACCGGCCCGCAATCCTGACGCCCGGGACTTCACTGATTCCCGGTGCTTGTACCGAGCCTATCGCAGTGAATCCGGGAGGCAGCTGAATCCCGGCAGGGAATGTGGCGAGCAGCCCGTGGTCCTCTCCGCCGTCCAGGACCCATGCCCTTGCGTCCCCTCCGAGCAGATCAGCGGCCGGCTGCAGGACCGCCGCCAGCCGCGCCAGCTGTTCCGGATCGAGGTCGACAGCCACGTTGCTGGCAACCGCCAGCCGCCGGCCATCCCGCACCAGGCCATCGGAGACGTCCAGCATGGCGGTGGCGCCGGTCGCCCTGGCAGCGGGACCTGCGGACAATGGCGGGCGTGGCCTGCACTGCAGGTCCAGGAACCGGCGCTCTTCCGGGCTGAGAAGATCCACAGCCACGTCCGACTCAAGAAGTGCCAGGCCCGCGGCGGCATGGCCCGCGGTTCCCGCCAGCGCCAGCACGTCCCCCGGCAGCGCACCGGAGCGGAGAACTGCCGTGCCGCCGTCGAGCGTGCCCAGGACTGCCACCGTAACGGATATTTCGCGCCCCCGCCCCAAGTCGCCTCCTGCCACCGAGCAGCGGTCCGCCCCGAGTTCCCTGATGCCGGCGGTCAGCCCGTCCGCCAGGCCCTCAACCCAGGTGACCGGGGTGTCCGGCGGGAGCGTGAGGCTCACAACCATGGATGTTGCGCTTGCTCCCATGGCATTGATGTCGCTGAGGTTTTGGGCTGCTGCCTTCCAGCCCACGTCATAGCCCGTGGTGCGGTAGCCGTTGGCCCAGACAAGGCGGAAGTCCTGGTCCTCCACCTGGGTATCGATGCTGACGACAGTTCTTCCATCAGGTGCGGCAACCACGGCAGCGTCGTCTCCCGGGCCGAGGAGCGTGGCTGCAGTGTGGGTGGTGCCCATTGAAAGCCGGGGGAAGATCCTGGCCAGCAACTCTGTCTCTGAGAGCCCTGCTACGGCCGGTGACTGTTCGGGCAGCGCGCCACCGGGGCGGCCGATATCTGGATGCATTAGGGGTATTGCGGACATGCCAGCACGCTACAGCGCGGCCCTGACATTCCCGTTTGCGCGGTCATCATTTACCTGCTCATCAGCACTGTGCACGGGACGGTGACCTGCCAAGGTCCCGGAGCCACGGGAATAACCGCCGCAGGCAAAGAGGGGTTTCCTGCACACTGTTCCTTTGCGGTTCCTACCTTTGGTGCCCATTCCGGACCTGATTGTCGGACCGAGGAAGCCTGGAGGTAACTGGTCGAAATGAAAACTGCCAACACTATGGGCGCCCAGTATCTTGTCCTGTTCGCAGCGATGAGCCCTCTGGCCTCAGCCACAGCGCATGCCACCGGTACAAGGGCAAGCAGAAACATGGAGGGCGCAGCGGCGTAACGGAAAAACGTGAATTGTGAGAGCCAGTCTTCCTTAGTGAAGTTGGCAAAGTCGGACTCCGGTGTGGGATTCAGTAATACGGCTGCAGTCCAGCAGGCCACCGCAGCCCCAAAGGAATACAGTGCAATTGCCCGCCACCGGTTGTCCCCAAAGACCAGCACGTATGCGAGAAGCCCAAAGACAATGACTGCAGGGATTGCGACGGCCAAGGCCCCATAGCTGGCCACGTTCTTTCCCATGGCAGCGGAATCGGTTTCCCACAGTGAACCGAGAGCCTGCAGCAGGAAGCCGTAAAACACCGACAAGGGCTCCACCGCATCGAGCCGGGGCGCTTCCGCGTAGCGCGGATTAAGCACAGTGGCCAGAAACTGAAGCCCAAGCCCTACTATCAAACCGGCCGGAGCCCAGAAATCCTTGCGCCTGACAATTGCCCAGATTGCCAGCGGCAGGAAGATTCCGGCGATAATTTCTGTAGTTGCGGCAAGCAGTGCCGCCAGGAACAGCGCCGAGCGGCCAACCCAGCCCCGCGGCTCGAATATCAGCAACCAAGGGCAAAACCATAGTAGATACCAGTGGAGGTTCGCCGCGTTCCCGAGTACTTCAAGGGGCCCGATGGGAACAAGCACGGGAACCAGCGCGATCATCAATCGATAACTCCGCTGGTGGAACATCTTTCCTGACAGGACGTAACACGCCACTGATATAGATGCCACCACTACGCAACTGAGAAAAGACATCAGCCATGCATAAGACTCGATGGGAGCCAGGGAGTAGGCAATTGCGGAAACGATCCGAGGAATTGTATGCAAATACCCCGCGTAGGGTTCGCCGATGCTCGCCCATGGACCGATAGTTATCGTCTCCTGCAAGAATACTGCGGCATCCTCGGCCCATAAAGTACCTCGCGAAATTTCGGGAAGCCGGAACCACGCGATGAAACTGATAGTGATAAGGGCCACCACATAGACAGCGGACCTAATGATTCCTGACCGCAAGGGGCCAGATGATCGCTTCCCTTGGTGCGTCACCGGGGGCAGCACGACGTCCGAAATTTTTCTCATGATGGAAACAGCTTATAAGGGCGGCCCGCATTCGCTGAACCAGCCATGCCTTCCGCCGTCCCGGCGGGAGATTGGGCTAACGGCATCCGGGCTTCGACTGCAGCGTTAGGCTGGACAGATGCACCGTCCCCAGCTTCCCCTGCCTGCCCGCACCGCCAGGATGGCACTAATCGGAGGCCTTGCTGTCTTCTCCCTGGCAGGGTGTTCTCCCGCCGTGGACGTCGCCGCCGCCAAAGATGCTGCCAATCCTGCCTGCGCACCCATGATGGTGTCATTGCCGGACGTGATCGGAGAAGCACGGTTGCGGAAGACAAACAGCCAGGCAACCGCGGCTTGGGGCGACCCCTCCCTGGTTATTCTTCGCTGCGGCGTCAACGTGCCCGGGCCGACGACCGACCGCTGCGTGACCGTGAACGGCATCGACTGGGTCATCAAGGAAGGCGACCCTGTGTGGACGCTGACCACCTACGGCCGTGAACCGGCCACCGAGATCCTGATGGACCCCGACAAGATCAGCTCCGCTACGGTGCTGGCTGATCTTGCCGCCTCGGCCGGCAAGGTGCCGGCCAGCCGGAATTGCGTGGGCCAGGAAGAGCTGCAGAACCTTCCACAAAGCCAATAGGAGACCATGCGGCAAGCTCCCTGCAGGGCCTCCTGCGAGGCTGTCAGCGCAGGCCAGTCTTCCGGTTAAGCGCAAGGTAAATGAGCTCATCGATCAGGTCCGGATAGCTCAGCCCCGAAGCGGCCCACATTTGCGGGTACATGCTCTTGGGTGTGAAACCCGGCATGGTATTGATTTCGTTGATGATCACTTCGCCTTCGGAAGTGTAGAAGAAGTCAACCCGGCTCAGGCCCTCGGCGCCCACAGCGTCAAACGCCACCGCGGCCAGCTCACGGACCCGGGCGATGGCTTCCTCGGGGATGTCGGCGGGGCAGCTCAGGGCTGCGGCACCGTCCTCGACGTACTTTGCCTCGAAGTCGTAGAACTCATGGCCGCCGCCGGCCACGGAGATCTCCCCCGGCATTGACGTCCGGGGAGCGTCGGTGCCCCTCCCCTCCAGCACCGCGCACTCGATCTCGCGGCCGGCGATGCCCGCTTCGATGACCAGCTTGAGGTCGTGCCGGCGCGCCGCCTCGATGGCGGCGTCCAGTTGTTCGAGGGAGTCCACCTTGGATATCCCCATGGACGAACCGGCACGTGCGGGTTTGACGAAAACGGGGAACCCCAGCATGTCCACTTGTTTCCGGACGGCTTCAGCGTCCTTGCGCCACTGCCGGTCGGTGACCGCGATGTACGGGCCAACCTGCAGGCCGGCAGCCTCGAAGACCACTTTCATGAAGTGTTTGTCCATGCCTACCGCGGAGGCCAGGACCCCGGCGCCCACGTAGCGTGTGTCCGAAAGTTCCAGGAGTCCCTGGATGGTGCCGTCCTCACCGAACGGTCCGTGCAGCAACGGAAAGACCACGTCAACGGTTCCCAGTTCCCGCGGCACTTCGTTGGGTGCTGCCAGGATCAGCTGGTGCTCTCCGCCGATCTGGGCGAGGGTAACGGTTTCCGCTGACGGCGCCACTTCAGGCAGCGACGACGCGGCAAGCGACCACTGGCCGGTATCAGCCGGGGCCAGCACCCACTGGCCCGACTTGGCAATTCCGATGGGAATCACCTCGTACTTGTCCTTATTGATGGCGCCGAGGACACCGGCCGCGGTCACGCAGCTCACGGCATGTTCGCTGGAGCGGCCGCCGAAAAGTACCGCAACCCGGGGCTTGGCGCGCTTCCCTGCGGTCAGGTCGTCATGGGACATGGTCAGTAATCGCCTTCAGGTTTCAGTTCCCGGGACAGCAGGACAGGCCCGAGTTGGTCAACGGACAACTTGCCGGCCAGTACGGCCACAACGGCGGCCGTGATGGGCATGTCGACGCCCAGTTTGCCGGCCAGTTCATGCACGGCCTGGCCTGACTTGATGCCTTCGGCTGTTTGGGTCATCTTCTGGCCCACTTCCTCAAGCGTGAGGCCCTGGCCCAGGAGCCGGCCAGCAGTATGGTTCCGGGACAGCGGTGACGAGCACGTGGCCACGAGGTCACCCAGGCCGGCGAGACCGGCCATGGTCTTCGCGTCACCGCCCAGCGCGAGGGCAAGGCGGGAGGTTTCCGCGAGTCCGCGGGTGATGACCGACGCCTTGGTGTTGTCCCCCATCTGCTTGCCTTCGCAGATGCCCACCGCCAATGCAATAACGTTCTTGACGATGCCGCCAATTTCAACGCCGACCACGTCAGAGGTGGTGTACGGCCGGAAGTACGGCGCAGTGCAACTCCTTGCCAGCCAACCGGCAACGTCCGCTTCCGCGCAGGCCACCACCGAAGCGGTGGGCTCCTCACGGGCGATCTCCATCGCAAGGTTGGGACCGGAGACGACGGCGATGCGTCCGTCGGGCAGGTTCAGCTCCTCCTGGATGACTTGGCTCATCCGGGCGTCGGTGCCGAGCTCGAGTCCCTTCATGAGGGACACGACGACGGCCCCTGGCGCGATCATGTCCCTCCACTCGCGCAGTTGCGGCCGCAAGGACTGGGCCGGCACCGCCAGGACCACCAGGTCAGCGTCCTTGAGCACGTCGCGGACGTCCGTGGACGCCGTGATGGCTGGGGGAAGCTCAATGTCCTTCAAGTACTGCTCATTGCGGTGGATGCCGTTGATCTGGTCAACTACTTCAGCCCGCCGGCCCCACACCCTGATGGCGCGCGGGGACCCCGCGGCAATGGCAGCGTCGGCCAGGATCTTCGCGAAGGTGGTTCCCCACGATCCGGCGCCGAGCACGGCCACGGAACGGGCCGAACCCGTCATGTTCCCGTTCAAGGTCACGGGGCATCCGTCCCGTTGCCGGGATGCTGGTTTTGCTGCCGGCGCTCAACGAAACGCCCGTGCTTGGCCTGCTGCTGCCGTGCGGGATCCCAGCGTTCGGCGGGCGGTTCCTCACCCCGGAGGTCCGCCAGGAGGCCGGTGATTGCGTCCATGATGGCCTCAGTGGCTGCACCCAGGGTGGCTTTGTCCAGCGGCCGGCCGGAGAACGCGCTGAGGTCAACCGGGTCCCCTACCACCACGCGCGACTTCTTCCGCGGAAACAGGTGGAACCGCTTGCCGTAGCGCGGAAAGACCTCGTGCGCACCCCAGTGCGCAATGGGAACCACCGGAATTCCGCCTTCCAGGGCAAGCCTGGCCGCACCGGTGTGGCCTTTCATTGGCCAAAGGTCCGGATCACGTGTCAGGGTGCCTTCGGGGTAGATGATGATCGCCCCGCCCTCAGCGACAACCTCCTGGGCGACCTGCAGCGAGCGGTTCGCTCCCGCCGTCGAACGCTCCACCGGGATCTGCTTGGTGGCCCGCAGCAGCCAGCCAAGGCCGGGAACGTTGAAGAGCCCGGCCTTTGCCAGGAAGTGCGGCGCCCTCTTCTGGTTGTACAGCATGTGCCCCACCACCAATGGGTCAATCTCGGTGCAGTGGTTGGGAGCAGCGATGAACCCGCCGGAGGGAAGTTTCTCGGTTCCTTCCCATTTCTTGTCCATCATGAGGTTCAACAGCGGCCGGGCAACGGTGGCGATGAACACGAATGTGGCCCTGCTTTTGGCCGATTCCTTCACGGTCCGTCCCGTTACTTCGTGATGGTGATGTCGAAATCCGCGCCCAGTCCGGCGAGCTTCTCGGTGAAACGCTCGTACCCGCGGTTGATGATGTCGATGCCCGTCACCCGGGAGGTGCCGGTCGCTGCCAGCGCCGCGATCAGGTGGCTGAAGCCGCCGCGGAGGTCCGGTACGTCGATATCGGTTCCCTTCAGCTGGGTGGGCCCGGAAATCACTGCCGAGTGCAGGAAGTTCCGCTGCCCGAACCTGCAGGGGACGCTGCCCAGGCATTCCCTGTGCACCTGGATGCTGGCACCCATCCTGATCAGGGCGTCGGTGAAGCCGAAGCGGTTCTCGTAGACCGTTTCATGGACGATGGACACGCCCTCCGCCTGCGTGAGCGCCACGACCAGCGGCTGCTGCCAGTCGGTCATGAAGCCGGGGTGGACGTCCGTTTCCAGGACCAGCGGATTAAGCTTCCCGCCCGGGTGGTAAAAGCGGATCCCGTCCTCGCCGATGTCCATCCCGCCGCCCACCTTGCGGTAGGTGTTCAGGAAGGTCATCATGTCCCGCTGGGAAGCCCCTTCAACAAAGATGTCGCCGCGCGTGACCAGGGCTGCGGAGGCCCATGAGGCGGACTCGTTGCGGTCGGAGAGGGCGCGGTGGTTGTAACCGCCAAGGTCACGGACGCCCTCGATGCGGATGGTGCGGTCGGTCTGGACGCTGATGATGGCGCCCATCTTCTGCAGCACGGCAATGAGGTCGATGATCTCAGGTTCAGTGGCGGCGCCGGAGAGTTCGGTAATGCCTTCAGCGCGGGTAGCACTGAGCAGCACCTGCTCGGTGGCCCCCACGGACGGGTACGGCAGTGAGATCTTGGCGCCGTGGAGTCCCTTGGGTGCTGAAATGTGGATCCCGCCCGGGCGCTTTTCCACCACGGCACCGAACTGGCGCAGGACGTCCAGGTGGTAATCGATGGGACGGTCGCCGATCTTGCAGCCGCCCAGGTCAGGAATGAAAGCCTCGCCGATCGCGTGGATCAGGGGCCCGCAGAGGAGGATGGGAATCCGGGAATCGCCTGCGTGGGCGTCAATCGCCGTGCTCGGCGCAGTCTTCGCATCCTTGGGATCAAGGGTAAGGTCGCCGTTTACCGGGTCCTTGACGACGGTGACGCCGTGCAACTGCAGGAGGGATGTGACCACCTCCACATCCTTGATTTCCGGAACGTTCCGCAACACCGACGGTTCGTTGCCCAGCAACGCCGCCACCATCGCCTTGGGAACCAGATTCTTTGCCCCCCGGACGCTGACGCGGCCTGTAAGCGGTACTCCCCCGCGGATTGTCAGAACACTACTCATATACCGGTTTCCTCACGATTACTCGCCCCAAGTCCTTGCAAAGGCTCCACCCAAGCATAGGAGGTCGTGTTACCGAACCGAAATACGCGGGCCCCGCGGACGGGGTGTCGCGGGGCCCGGGCACTGCGGATGGCGGCTATGGGCAGGGCTAGGAAAGCCGGGCCGGCAGGGTTTTCGGCTTGAAAGCGGGCCGGGTCGCTTCGTACGCCGTGATGTCCGCCTCGTGCTGCAGGGTAAGGCCAATGTCGTCAAGGCCCTCGAGCAGGCGCCAGCGGGTGTAATCATCAATATCAAACGGTGCGACGATGTTGCCGCAGACCACCGTCTTGGACTCCAGGTCCACCGTGACCTCAGTGCCGGGAGCGTTCTCCAGCTCTTTCCAGATCAGTTCGATGTCGTCCTGCGCCACCTGCGCTGCCAGGAGTCCCTGCTTGCCGGAGTTGCCGCGGAATATGTCGGCGAACCGGGAAGAGAGGACCGCCTTGAAGCCGTAGTCCTTGAGCGCCCACACCGCGTGTTCCCGCGATGACCCGGTGCCGAAATCCGGTCCGGCCACCAGCACCGATCCGGCGCTGAACGGCTCCTGGTTCAGGATGAAGGAAGGGTCCTTGCGCCAGGCCGAGAAGAGCGCGTCCTCGAAGCCGGTGCGGGTGATCCGCTTGAGGTAGACCGCGGGGATGATCTGGTCCGTGTCAACGTTGCTCTGGCGCAGCGGGACGCCGATGCCGGTGTGCTTGGTGAACTTTTCCATGGTGTGTCCTAGGCTGCGTCGGTGCGGATGGCTGCGGGTTCGGGCGCCGGTTCAAGGTCGGACGGCGAGCTGAGCGTGCCCCGGACGGCCGTGGCGGCTGCCACCACAGGCGAAACCAGGTGGGTGCGGCCGCCTTTGCCCTGGCGTCCTTCGAAGTTGCGGTTGGAGGTGGAGGCGCAGCGCTCCCCCGGTTCCAGCTGGTCCGGGTTCATGCCCAGGCACATGGAGCAGCCGGCGAACCGCCACTCGGCACCAAAGTCCTTGAACACGCGGTCCAGGCCCTCAGCCTCGGCCTCCAGGCGGACCCGCGCGGAGCCGGGCACCACTAGCATGCGGACCTTCGGGTCCTTTTCCCGGCCGCGGATGATGTCCGCCGCTGCGCGGAGGTCCTCGATCCGGGAGTTGGTGCAGGAACCAAGGAAGACGGTGTCCACGCGGATGTCCTTCATCGGCGTGCCCGCCTCCAGCCCCATGTACTGCAGGGCGCGCTCGGCGGCGGCTTTGGCGTTCTCGTCGCCGAAGTCCTCCGGCGAGGGCACCGCTTCGGACAGCGAGACGCCCTGGCCGGGGTTGGTGCCCCAGGTGACGAAGGGCTCCAGCGTGTCGGCGTCCAGGTCCACCTGGGCGTCGAAGGTGGCGTCGTCGTCGGTCCTCAAGGTGTTCCAGTACTCGACGGCGGCATCCCAGTCCGCGCCCTCGGGCGCATGCGGGCGGCCTTTCATGTAGGCGTAGGTGGTTTCGTCCGGAGCCACCATGCCGGCACGGGCACCGGCTTCGATCGACATGTTGCAGATGGTCATCCGCGCTTCCATGGACAGCGCGCGGATCGCCGAGCCGCGGTACTCAAGGACGTACCCCTGGCCTCCGCCGGTGCCGATCTTGGCTATGACCGCCAGGATGATGTCTTTTGCGGTGACGCCCGGACGCAGTGTTCCCTCGACATTGATCGCCATGGTCTTGAACGGCTTCAGGGAGAGCGTTTGGGTGGCCATGACGTGCTCCACCTCGGAGGTTCCGATACCCATGGCCAGGGCACCGAAAGCACCGTGCGTGGAGGTGTGGGAGTCGCCGCATACCACCGTCATCCCAGGCTGGGTGAGGCCCAACTGCGGACCCACGACGTGGACGATGCCCTGTTCGGCGTCGCCCAGGCTGTGCAGCCGGACACCGAACTCGGCGCAGTTGTTGCGCAGGGTCTGGATCTGCGTGCGGCTGGTCAGGTCGGCGATAGGCTTGTCGATGTCCAGCGTCGGAGTGTTGTGGTCCTCCGTGGCGATGGTCAGGTCCGGACGGCGGAGCTTGCGTCCGGCGAGCCGCAGGCCCTCAAACGCCTGCGGGGACGTGACCTCATGGACCAGGTGGAGGTCGATGAAGAGAAGGTCGGGCTGGGCGTTGGCTCCGTCGCCGTCGCCTTTGCGCACCACGTGTGCGTCCCAGACTTTCTCGGCCAATGTCTTTGCCATGGCCATCTCCCTTCACTGCTGTTTGGCTGATTGGTTTAACTGAATCAGGACGGCTTCATACTGCGCCAGCCGAAAGATTTGCATCTCAGATATTGAGACGGCAATATCATTACATGGACAATTCTAGTGGAGTCGGTGTCATTGATAAAGCGGCCCAGGTGCTTGATGCACTGGAGGCCGGCCCCACCACGCTGGCGCAGCTGGTGGCAGCCACGGGCCTGGCCCGGCCCACGGTCCATCGCCTTGCCCTGGCCCTTGTCCACCACCGGTTGGTCAGCCGGGATATCCAGGGCCGCTTCGTCCTGGGCAGCAGGCTCGTCGAGCTGGCATCGGCCGCAGGCGAGGACCGCCTGATCGCGTCCGCGGGACCCGTGCTCATGCAGTTGCGCGACGCCACCGGCGAAAGTGCCCAGATCTTCCGCCGCCAGGGTGACTGGCGCGTGTGCGTGGCCTCCGCCGAGCGCCCCATCGGCCTTCGCGACACCATTCCCGTCGGCACGCAGCTGTCCATGAAGGCAGGATCGGCGGCGCAGGTCCTGCTCGCCTGGGAGGACCACGACCGGCTGCTGGAGGGCCTGCAGTCGGCACGCTTCACGCCAACGGTATTGGCGGGCGTACGACGGCGGGGCTGGGGCCAGAGCCTGGGCGAACGTGAGCCTGGGGTTGCCTCAGTCTCGGCACCCGTAAGGGGACCTTCCGGCCGCGTGATTGCTGCAGTGTCGATTTCCGGTCCCATCGAGCGGCTCACCCGCCAGCCCGGCCGGCTCCATGCGGAAGTGGTGTGCAACGCCGCCCGGATCCTCACCGAGGCGCTCCGGAAAAACAACGACTGACGTGTCCGGTCCGGCGCCGGTCCGGACGCTAGGCTGTGGCCATGGGCAGCTATGCAGTGTTTCTCCGCGGCATCAATGTGGGCGGGATCAACATCAGGATGTCGGACCTCAGGGATGCCCTGAAGACCTGCGGCTTTCCCGACGCCAGGACACTTCTGGCCAGCGGAAACGTGGTGCTCACCAGTACCCTCGATGCCGGCGCCGTCAAGAAGGAATGTGAACAGTGCCTTCGCGCGGTTTTCGGCTATGAGGCCTGGGTCGTTGTCCTGGATTCAGCCCGGTTGGCCGAACTGGTGGCCGCCTGTCCCTATCCCGAGGATGACAAGAGCACCCATACCTACGTGACCCTGTCCTCGGACGTCGCGGTGCTTGATGACCTGGACGCGGCGGGCGCGGCACTTGAGGGCGCCCAGCAACTACGGCTCGGTCCGGAAGCCCTGGCCTGGCTGGCGCCTGCCGGCGGAACTCTGGACAGCCCTTTCAGCAAGATCACGGCAAAAGCAAAGTTCAAGTCGGCAACCACCACGCGCAACCTTCGGACGCTCATCAAGGTACGTGACGCTGCCGCCGCGCTTGAGCCAGCGGACGGGTAGGACTGGGCGGACCAGGCGGGGTGCCAGCCGTTTCCTTAGCTTTTCCCCGCGCTTCGCAGGGCTGCATTGAAGGCGGCCAGCCGGCTGACCACCGTCTCCACCGGTTCCACGACCAAATCCTCTGCCACGAGGGCTACGGCACTCTTTAGCCGCTTTCGCGCCCTCGCCGCCCTGGCATTGGCAGCGGCGGCCGCGATGAAGCGGCCGGTGATGGCCAGGAAGATCCCCAGCACCACTCCCAGGGCGATCATCAAGGTAGGCACTGGCCAGCCCTCCACGCGCGGCACCTCGGGCACTGGCATCTGGAAGTAGCCCAGGCCGGCCAGCACGCCGAGCCAGCCGAGCCCGCCCAGCACCGTTAGCAATGCCAGCCATTGCGCCACGTTGAAGATGCCCCACCACCACGACTTGCGGTTGGCGCCGATGTCCGTTCCGGCGATGGCCTGGTCCAGTGCGTCCGGCAGCCGGTCACGGCCTTCCCGGGCGGCGCCCCTGATGGCAGCACGCCACGGCCCGGGCGCGCCCGCGCTGGCGGCGTCCGCGAAAGTGCGCACGGCGGCGTCCGTCCGGGCACGCTCCGGTGCACCGGCAGGCGGCAGTGACGTCCGGTTCAGCTCCGCCGGGGTGTTGCTGCGCAAATTGAGCCGGCGGAGGGGGTCCGGGCGGAACCTGGCGAGCCAACGTGTCACGGGCCAACCGGTCCGGCGCACGGATTCCAGGCGGTAGGAACGGGCAACGGCACCGACTACAACCGGCACGTTTGCGGCCGCTGCCAGTTCATCTGCCAGCCTGGACTTCGCCGCGGTCCCCGCCCCGGCGGCCTCCCCCTCCCCCGAGGCTGCCCGCAGGTCCTGGCTTGCCTTGGTGATGTCGGCCGCCAGCCTCTGCGACTGGGCTTTGCGCTGTACGGCAACGGCGCGGATGGCGGCCCGCAGCATGTCCACACCGGCACCTGTCACAGCGGAAGTTGCGAGCACCTTCACCTGGCCGAGGCCGTCACGGGCCAGGATGCCCCGGAGGGATTCGAGCACCGGCTCCACGTCCGGTGCAGGCAACCGGTCAACCTGGTTCAGGACCACGAGCGTGACGGCACCATGGGATGCCAGCGGCGCGAGGAAGCCGTTGTGCACTGCCGCGTCTGCATACTTTTGCGGATCCAGGACCCACACCAGGACGTCCACCAGTCCCACCATCCGCTGCACCACCTGGCGGTTGGCCTCCCGGGTCGAGTCAAAGTCGGGCAAATCCAGCAGGATCAGGCCTGTCCCGTCGTCGGCGAAGCCATCCACCGCCGCTGCGTGATGGCGGCTGCGGACCTCCAGCCAGTCAAGGAGCGGCTCGCTGCCGTCTGCTCCCCAGACACCGGCCAGAGGTTCCGATGTTGTGGGGCGGCGGGCGGCCGCCGTCGCGATTTCCTTGCCGCTGACCGCATTGAACAGGGAGGATTTGCCGCTGCCGGTGGCACCGAAGAAGCCCACCACGGTGTGGTCCGCGGACAGTGACCGGCGGGAAGTTGCCCTGTCCAGGACAGCCAGCACGTTCTGCAGGGACTCATCGGGAAGGACGCCCTCGCCGAGTTCCCGGGCATCGTTGAGCGCCTGGAGCCGGCCGTCCAGCCGGGAGGACTCCCGGGCACCGGTGTGCCGGCTCACGCGCTGCCTGCCAGCCGGACCAGGGCATCGGACTGCGCGGTGAGGAAGCGGTCCGCGGCGTCACCGGTTTCCGGCAGCCGGCGCAGGAACTTCTGCTGCTCTTCCTGCAGCAGATGCTCGCAGCGGGCAGCGAGGTCCTCGCGCGCCTTGTCGGCCATCCGGCGGACGGCGTCCTCGCCGAACACGGCTTCCAACAGCCGCTGGCCAATCACGGCGGTTCCGCCGGCAACACCAATCTCCAGGCCGGTCAATCCCGCCGTCATCGAAAACACCACGATCATCAGTGCAGCGCCGAGGCCGTTGATGCCGAAGGACAGCCACCGCGCCTGCGTCCTTTTGCCCTGGCCCTCGGTTCGGATGAGCTCCATCAGTGCCTCCTGCCAGGCGCGGATTTCCGCGGCAGCACGCTCGGCAAAACCCGCGTCCGTGCCGGAGAGGTCGTCGCCGCCCAGCAACTGCCGGCCTGCCGGATCGGACCGCCAGCGCTGGTCGGTCTCCTCCGCAGCGTTGGCTGCCTCGTCCAGGATCACGGCCTGCAGGCCTGTCTCGATGGCAGCCTCCACCTGCACGGCGGGAGGGGGTTCGCCGCGGAAGAAGGCGCCAAGCCGGTCCCGGAAGCGGCCCACGTTCTGTTCCAGCGCCCGGAAGAACTCGCCGGTGCCCACGAAGTCCTGCCAACGCGCGAGGACTTCGCCGCGGAGGAGCGCGCCGTCCCTGGTGGCGTCCATGATGCGTTTTCCCGCGTCCCTGTACGCGGACACGGCGGCGGATTCAAGGCTGGCGGCTGCGCGCTGCTGCTCGGCTGAGGCCAGGGCTATGGCGGCAACCCGGGCGGCCAGTGTCCTGATTGCACCGTTCAGGGTCCGCCGGGCAACAGCGGAACGGGCAGCAGTATCGGCGGCGAGGTTCTCCAGCCATGCGGCCAGCGGACTGACCGTTCCACCCGGCAGCATGCCCAGCGAATCCAGCGCGGTCTCGGGGATGATAAACAGCTGCGCAGCTCCCAGGCCTTCGCTGTCCAGTAGCGACCGCAGGTCCTCGCTGACTTCAGCCTCCGCACCCGGCGGCACCCGGTCCAGCACCACCGCCACCATGATGTCCCGTCCGGCCGCGTCCAGCAGCAGTTTCCAGGGAACGGCATCGGCATACCGGTTGGCCGTGGTGACAAAGACCCAGAGGTCGGCTGCCGCCAGCAGCTGCCCCGCGAGCTTCCTGTTTTCGTCCGAGATGGAGTCCACGTCCGGCGCGTCCAGCAGGGCGATCCCGGCGGGAACGGCCGGATCTGCCAGCAGGACAAGGGACGACGACGGTGCGGCGTCAGGAGTTGGCCCTGACTGGGCGGCGGGACCCTGGGCCCCTGCCAGGGTCCCGCGGATCCTGCTAAGGCCGGGAAGAACACGCTGTCCCTCGAACCAGGCTGCCTCCGACGGATTGTGCAGCAGGATGGGCTGGCGGGTGGTGGGCCGGATTGCCCCTGCCCGGGTTACCGGATGGCCTGCGAGCGCATTTACAAGGGTTGACTTCCCGGCACCGGTGGAACCTCCGACGACCGCGAGCAGCGGGGCGTCCAGGCTGCGGTAACGCGGAAGAATGTAGTCATCCAGCTGGCTTAGTGCGTTGGCCGCGTCAAGCCGGGCGTGGCCGGCACCGGGCAGGGCCAGGGGCAAAGTGACGTCCGCAAGAGCGCTCCGCACACTTTCCAGCAACGCCACCGCTTCCGCGGTCCGCTCCGGCTGGTTGAGGTCGTCGTGCTCGTTCCGGGAGGTCACACCAACATCATGCCAGCTCACGGGTCCCAGGCATGCGGGGCAGGCTGGTTCCCCTACTAATGGTCAACTCCCCGTGAAAGGAAAGGGGGAATAGTCCGTTCTGCGGGGAGGACCCGCGTGAGCCGCCGAATTCGGAGTTGAGGAGGAAACAGAAATGGTCCCGGGCTTGTGCCCGGGACCATTCGTTGGTGACCCCAGCGGGATTCGAACCCGCGTTACCGCCGTGAGAGGGCGGCGTACTAGGCCGCTATACGATGGGGCCGTGTACTTCCTGCCAGCGTTTCCGCTGGTCAAGCTCAGTGATTGTTTCACACACTTCGCTTTGGTTTCAAATCGGCAGACCGTTTGAAACCTTCCGTTCCGGGACCGGAAAACCGATGCTCAGACCAGAGCTGGGATACCAGGACTCGAACCTAGAATGACGGTACCAGAAACCGTAGTGTTGCCAATTACACCATATCCCAATGTCACTTTCGGGCCGGTTTTCAGGGCATTCACCCTGCTCCGTGCGCCTCAGCACGAGAAATTACTTTACCCGAGACTTTCGGCTCGCACAAATCCGTTGGGTGTGACTTGGCTGACCAGCTGATCCAGGGAGGCGACCATGCCGCCGGCGAAACCCTCGACCCGTTCCCCGGTCCGGTTGAGCCAAACGCCCAGCAGGCCGGCCGCCGTCGAACCCTCCGCGTCCAGCAGCCGGTTGTCCCCCACGTAAAGCGTTTCGGCGGCAGCCGTCCCCAGGAGCCGGACGCCCTCAAGGTAGATCGCGGGATTGGGTTTTGCCACACCGAGAGTGTCCGTTCCCACCAGCCGCGCGACGCGCTCCAGGCCGGCGCTGTCCAGCTTGGCGCGCTGATAGTCGTGCACATTGTTGCTGACCGCCCCGTAGGGGACGCCCGCGCTGTCCAGAATGTCGAGCAGCGGCAGCACGTCGGGGAAAGGCTTGACGTACGCAGGCTGCCGCTCCATGTAGTCGCTGAGCCACTGGTGCGATTCCTCACCGTCGGCCAGTTCCACGCCGAAGTGGCCCAGTGCCGCACGGCCACGGAGCAGGCGTTGCTCGTTGAACGTCAGCTCACCGGCAAGGTACTGGTCGTAGTAGTGCGTGGTCTCGTGGGTGAAAATGCGGCCGAACCGCTCCCACCCGGCCTGGTCCAGGCCGGGCAGGAGGTGTTCGCTGACCTCCCGCAAGGCAGTGGTCATCGAATATTCGAGGTCAACCAGGGTGTCGTCAATGTCGAAGAGCACGCCCCGCACAGTCCCGAAGGGTGTTTCCAGGACGCCGCGCGCCTTGCCGGGAACAGTCATCAGCCGCGGAAGGCCCGGAGCCGGCGCAGGGACGATTCCTTGCCCAGAATCACCATGGACTCAAACAGCGGCGGCGAGATCCGCCGGCCGGACACGGCAGTACGGACCGGACCGAATGCGAGGCGCGGTTTGATGCCCAGGTCCTCCACGAGCGCCTGCTTGAGTGCCGTCTGGATGTTATCCGGGGTCCAGTCATCCACGGGTTCAAGCGCGGTGATGGCCGCATCCAGGACTTCTTCCAGGTTTTGGGGCAGGCCCTTGCGGGCGTCGTCGGCAATGTCGATGGCATCGTCCGGCTTGAAAAGGAAGGCAAGCATTTCCGGGGCCTCGCCCAGCAGGGTGATGCGCTCCTGGATCAGCGGCGCCGCCTCGGTGAGGATTTCCTCCTCGCGGTCGGTCAGGATTTCCCCCACCAGGTCAGCGGCACGGAGGTAAGGCGCAAGGCGCTCCCTGAACACCTCGGGAGGAAGCATCCGCACGTGCGTTCCGTTGATGGCCTCGGCCTTCTTGAGGTCGAAACGGGCCGGGTTGCCCAGGACGTCGTGGATATCGAAATGCTCCACGAGCTGGTCCACGGTGAAGATGTCCTCATCGGCGCTGAGCGACCAGCCCAGCAGCGAGAGATAGTTGAGCAGACCCTCCGGAATGAAGCCGCGTTCACGGTGCAGGAAGAGGCTGGACTCGGGGTCGCGCTTGGAAAGCTTCTTGTTGCCCTGGCCCATGACGTAGGGCAGGTGGCCGAACTCCGGCATGTACTTGGCAACGCCCACCGCATGCAGGGCGCGGTACAGCGCGATCTGCCGTGGCGTGGAGCTGAGCAGGTCCTCGCCGCGCAGCACATGGGTAATGCCCATCAAAGCATCGTCCACCGGGTTGACCAGGGTGTAGAGGGGGGCACCGTTGGCGCGCACTACGGCGAAGTCCGGCACGGACCCGGCGCGGAAGGTGATTTCGCCGCGGACCAGGTCGTTGAAGGTGATGTCCTCGTCGGGCATCCGAAGACGAAGCACAGCCTCGCGGCCCTCAGCCTTGTACTGGGCGAGCTGCTCCTCGGTCAGATGCCGGTCGAAGCCGTCATAGCCCAGCTTCGGGTCGCGTCCTGCTGCACGGTGGCGGGCCTCAATCTCCTCCGGAGTGGAGAAGGACTCGTAGATGTGTCCGCCGTCGCGGAGCCGCTTGATGACGTCCTGGTAGATGTCGCTGCGCTGGGACTGCCGGTACGGCTCGTGCGGTCCGCCGACTTCCACACCCTCGTCCCAGTCGATGCCAAGCCACTTCAGCGCGTCCAGCAGCTGGTGGTAGCTCTCCTCACTGTCCCGCGCCGAGTCGGTGTCCTCAATCCGGAACACCATGGTGCCCTTGGTGTGCCGGGCGTAGGCCCAGTTGAACAGGGCCGTCCGGATCAGGCCGACGTGCGGGGTTCCCGTTGGCGACGGGCAGAAGCGGACCCGGACGGGTGTCTCGGCGGTGACGGGCGGGATGGAGGCAGCAGGCGGTGCAGAAGCTGTAGTCATAGTGGCTTCAACTTTACCGCCTGGCCGCCCCCGGTCTTTCGCCCGCCGCCTGGAGTCAGCGGCGGACGATCGGGTTGGAGAGCCGCCCGATTCCTTCGATCTCCACCTCGAAGCGGTCCCCCGCGTTAACCAGGCCCACCCCCGCCGGGGTGCCCGTCATGATGACGTCGCCGGGCAGTAGGGTGAAGGCCTGCGAGACCACGGACACCAGTTCGCGGACCCCGCGGATCATCTGGCTGGTGCTGCCGTCCTGGCGCACTTCGCCATTCAGCCGCCCCTGGATCTGGAGGTCCTCGGTATCCAGGTCGGTCTCGATCCACGGTCCCAGCGGGGCTGAGGTGTCGAAGCCCTTGGCCCGCGTCCACTGCAGGTCGGTCTTCTGGACGTCGCGGGCCGTGAGGTCGTTGCCGCAGGTGTAGCCGAAGATGACGTCGTCCACGCGGTCTTCTGGAACGTCTTTGCAGATCCGGCCGATGACCACGCACAGTTCCGCCTCGAACGAGACTTCCTCGGAAAATTCCGGCAGCACCACAGGATCGTTGGGGCCCACGACGGCGGTGTTGGGCTTCAGGAACAGGAGCGGCTGTACGGGCACCTCGTTGCCAAGCTCATGTGCGTGCTCCACGAAGTTCCGCCCCACGCCAATGACTTTGCTGCGCGGAATGATGGGCGCCAGCAGCCGGACGTCCTCCAGCTTGTGGCGGACGGACGTGCGCTCAACACCGTTGAAGAAGGGGTCTCCGTGGATGACCGTGATTTCCTCACTGCCCGCAGCACCTTCAACAACTCCGTAGAGGGGATCAGAATCGACAACAAACCTGGCAATACGCATGGTCCCTACCCTACCGTTCCGCTCCGGCTGGCCAGCGCCCGGCCGGTGCCGGCGTGCGGCCTATTGCCGCCCGGCCTCTTCGCGCAGGTAGTGCAACTGGGCAGCAACGGACATTTCAGCGGCGCGGCGGACGGAAGGTCCGACGTCGGCATAGACGGCGTCGGCCACCTCACCGACGGTTGCGTCCCGGCCCAGAAGGCGGAGCGCCTCACGGATCTGGCCGAGCCGCTCCTGCCGGTGGAGGCGGTACTCACGCGCAACGGCCTCCAGCGAGGGAAGCAACGGGCCGTGAGCCGGCAGGACGGTGGCGGGTCCGAGTGCCTCAAGCCTGTCCAGCGTGGCGAGGTAGTCGCCCAGTGTGCCGTCCGGGAAATCAAGCATGGTGGTGCCCCTGCCCAGGATCGTATCGCCGGTCAGCACCGAGCCGTGGGCGCCGTCGCCAGCCAAGTGGAAGCAGAGGGAATCCGACGTGTGGCCGGGGGTGGCAAGGACCGTCATGTCCAGGCCTGCCGCGTGGATCAGTTCACCGTCCCGGAGGGGTTCTCCGGCGCCGTGGCAGTGGGCAGGGTCCGCGGCACGGACCGGGGCGCCCGTCAGTTCCTGCAGCCGGGCCGAGCCCGCGGTGTGGTCCGCGTGCCGGTGCGTGACGAGGATCAGTTCCACGTCTCCGGCCTGCGCCAAGGCTAGCAGGTGTGTTTCGTTGGAAGGGCCGGGATCAACGATGACAGCTGACGGATGGCCGGCTGCCCGGAGGACGTACGAGTTTGTCCCGTCCAGGCTCATGGGACCGGGATTGGGGGCAAGAATGAACTGTGTGAGTGCTGAACTGCGCTGCAGTTTGGGGCCGGAATCTGAAGTCACTGCCCCATCCTTGCATCGACGGCCGAATGTCCGCAGCCCGGGCCCATAGACTCCCGCCGGAATAGAAGGGCTGACGGCCAGGGTTGACGACCGGGGACAGTCACGCCACTTGACCAGGAAGCCGGAACCGAAAATGAGCAGCGCAACAACCCTTGCAGAACTCCTCGCCAACGCTGAAGCGCCGTCGCCGGGTCTTTCCTTGGCTTGCCCGCAAGACCTGGGCTCCAAGGCCCTGTTGTGCCAACAGGCTTAGGATCCGCGGCGCCCTGCCCCTGCAAACCAAACGGCGCCTGCCGGGCAGAAGCCCGGCAGGCGCCGTCGTCACTCTCGGAGATTCATCCTGACTCAGGCCAGGCGGGTCAGCCAGCCGTGGGTGTCCGGGGATGTGCCGGTCTGGATGCCAAGCAGCCTCTCCCGGATGGCCATGGTGGTCTCCCCCGCCTTCGCGTCTTCGGAGCCGATGAACTCCGTTGCGTCCTTCAGCACACCGATCGGGGTGATCACGGCCGCGGTGCCGCAGGCAAAGACTTCGGCAATGTCGCCGGACGCGACGCCGTCGCGCCACTCGTCCAGGGTGATCTTGCGTTCGGCGACCTCGCGGCCCATGTCCTTGGCCACCTGGATGACGGACATCCGGGTGACGCCTTCAAGGATGGTTCCGGTGAGCGCAGGGGTGGCGAGCGAGCCGTCCTTCATGACGAAGAACACGTTCATGCCTCCCAGTTCTTCGACGGCGTTGTCGTTGAGCTGGTCCAGGAACAGCACCTGCTTGCAGCCGTTGGCTTCGGCTTCCTGCTGCGCGATGAGCGAGGCGGCGTAGTTTCCGCCGCACTTGGCTGCACCGGTGCCGCCCCGGCCTGCACGGGCGTACTCCCGGGAAATCCAGATGGACACGGGCTTGAGCTCCCCGCCGAAGTAGTTGCCTGCCGGCGAGGCGATCACCCGGAAGGAAACCTCACGCGCGGCACGCACGCCCAGGAATGCTTCGGTGGCAATCATGAACGGGCGCAGGTACAGGGACTCGCCGTCACCGTCCGGGACCCATTCCTTGTCGGCAGCCACAAGCTCGCGGATGGCGCCGAGGAAGTACTCGGCCGGAAGCTCGGGAAGGGCGAGCCTGCGCGCGGACTTGTTCAGGCGGGCGGCGTTGGCTTCTGCACGGAACGTCCATACCGAGCCGTCCGCGTGGCGGTAAGCCTTGAGCCCCTCAAAGATTTCCTGCCCGTAGTGCAGCACGGCAGCCGACGGGTCCAGGGAAATGGGTCCGTAGGCTTCCACCCGGGGGTTGTGCCAGCCGCCGTTGCCGTTCTCGTCGACGCTGTAGTCGACGATGGCGGTGTGGTCGGTGAAGTAGTTGCCGAATCCCGGGTTCGCCAGGATGGCTGCACGCTCTTCAGCAGACTTCGGGTTGGCCGAGGGCTGCTGGCTGAATTCGACGCCGTGGGCAGTCTGGGTCATGGTTCCTCCACGATCGGCCGCCCCGGGTTCAGCACTGAACGGCAGGGCGGCATTTGGTGATTCGAGACAAGCTTACGCCCGATGCAGGAAGCCTCGGCGCGGGGGTTAGAGCCCGGCGGCGATCGCGTCGCCGATCGCGCTGGTGCTGCGGACGCCGCCGTCCCGCTTCTCGACGTCGGCTACCACCGCTGCCTCGATCCTGCGGGCCGCGGCGGTGTAGCCGAGGTGGTCAAGCAGGAGCGCGGCGGAGAGGATGGCGGCCGTCGGATCTGCTTTGCCCTGCCCGGCGATGTCCGGGGCTGAGCCGTGGACCGGTTCAAACATGGACGGCGCGGTGCGGTCCATGTTGATGTTGCCGGATGCGGCCAGGCCGATGCCTCCGGTGACGGCGGCGGCCAGGTCGGTGAGGATGTCACCGAAAAGGTTGTCGGTGACGATTACGTCGAAGCGGGACGGATTCGTGACCATGAAGATGGTTGCGGCGTCCACGTGCAGGTAGTCGTGGGTGACCTCCGGGAATTCCTTGGCCACCGCCTCGACCGTGCGCTTCCACAGATGCCCGGCGTAGACCAGGACGTTGTGCTTGTGGACCAGGGTGACGTGCTTGCGTTCCCGGGCGCTGGCGCGGCGGAAGGCGTCCCTGACCACTCGCTCCACGCCGTGCGCGGTGTTCAGGGATACCTCGGTGGCCACCTCGTGGGGGGTGCCGGCGCGCAGGCTGCCGCCGTTTCCCACGTACGGGCCTTCGGTTCCTTCGCGGACCACGATGAAGTCGATGGTTCCCGGGTTGGCCAGCGGGCTGCCCACAGTTCCGTACAGCCGCGACGGCCGCAGGTTGACGAAGTGGTCCAGGCTGAAGCGGAGCTTCAGGAGCATCTCGCGCTCGATAATGCCTGAGGGGATGCGGGTATCGCCGGGTGCGGCACCCACCGCACCAAAGAGGATGGCATCCCTGGTCCGCAGGTCGGCGAGGACCTCGTCCGGCAGGGTCTCCCCCGTGGCCAGCCAGTGCTCCGCGCCGAGCTTGTAGTGGGTCTGGTTGAGCTCCACACCCTCCGCCGCGACAGCCTTTTCCAGGACTTTGACTGCCTCGGCGATGACCTCGGGGCCAATGCCGTCACCGGGTATAACTGCCAGATCGATGGAGGATGCGCTCATAGTTTCAGGGTAGCCAAGTCATCCATATGCTGGTCAAGCCGTCTCACTATGCGGGCGAGGCGACGACGACCACATTGGTTCCCCAGAGATCATCCGTGTAGCAGGAAACCAGCACCAGCCTGTTCGGCGCCACCGCCCAGATGGGGCTGTCCTTCAGGCCGGATTTCACGTAGGTGGTGACGGACTCCACCCGGTATGTCAGTTCACCAGCTGAGGTTTCCACTGTCAGCAGGTCACCGGCAGCGGCGTTGGTGCTGAGGCGGTTGAACGGTGCCTCCTGGTCCTGCCAGCTGTGGCCCACGATGTACGTGGTGTTGGTGGAACCGGCTCCAGGTACGCCATAGGGTGTGAGCCAGTACCCGTCCATCGTCGCCGGCGGAACGATGGTCTGGCGTTCCCGGTCCTCCGCAGTGGGGTCCAGGGGATGGACCACCACATCGATGCCGGCCGCGGGATACACGAGGTGCTGCGGCGGCGCTGCCGGCGGTCCGGCGGGGGTTTGGATGTGCGACGGCGGCACGGCGGAGGGTTCGGCGGCATTCGTGCCTGACCATGCCGGCGGCGACGGGGTGGCGGAAGCCGACGGCGGGCTGCCGCCTGGATGGGGGGCACGTCCGCCCGGTCCTGCCAGGGACGGCAGCAATAGCACCATGATGCATGCCAGGCCAGCCAGCAGGCCGGCGGCGGTGAGGAGCCGCACGCGTGACAGGTGGTCCGCCAGACCGCTTGGCCGGGCGGAGGTGTCCTCGTCAGGTTCTCTTGAGGAAAGTCCGTTCATCTGGATACCTCTCGGGAGCAGGGCGCCGTGCCAATGTCCCGCACGGCGCCTCGCCCGTTCCTAGGCCGGCTGCCGCGGGAACGGCAGCCGGTGCCCTACTTGAGGTGCTTGCCCAGGGCTGCACCGCCTGACGACTGCCGGGCTGCGATGGCAGCGCCGGCGAGCAGCACAGCTGCAACACCGCCGAGCCAGGGAGCAAGTCCCGGGTCCTGGTTGTCAGCCACGGCCGTCTGCACGTTGAAGCCCTGGTTGTTCGCCGCAACTGCGCCGGCGCCGCCGGGAACAGCACCGGCAGGCTTGGGGCCGGGCACCACGGCGCCCGCGGGCGGTGCCGGAGGAACGACCGCCGGAGGCACGACCGCCGGAGGCTGAACCGGCGGGACTACCGGCGGCGTCTTCACCGGAACGCAGCCGTTGTTGTAGGTCGCCTGGCCTTCAGCTGTCCAGTTCTGGCCGGCAGGAATCACCTTCCCGCTGTTCGGCGGAATGATGTCTTCGCTGTGCTGGTGGTGGGCCCCTGCATGTCCGCTAAGTCCCTGCAGTGCAATGGTGATGACCACGTAGGGGTTGCTGTCCGAACCAGTGGCATGGCAGATGGTGATCTTCTTGTCGTTGTCCTTGTCCTTGTCCTTGTCCTTGTCCTTGTCTTTGTCCTGCGGTGGATGGTGCGGATTTCCGCCCGGCTTGGCACAGCCTGCGTTCCACCAGTCCACCTTGTCCAGGTTTTGGCCACCGGGAAGGACCTTCCCGTTGTTGGCGGGAATGATGTCCTCTTCGTGCTGGTGCCCAACGTGGCCGTTAAGCCCGTTGAGGTTGATGGTCACCGGCACGTACGGGTTGGTCGCCGATCCCGTGGCGTGGCAGATGGTGATCTTTTCACCTCCACCGGGCGGGTCATCCGTAGCGAATGCGGGGCCCGAAGCACCCAGGAGCGCGAGGCTTGTAACCCCAAGTGCGGCAAGGATCCGTTTCATTTTTCCGTCTCCGTCCTTCGTCTGCTTCAAACTGACGAAAAACGTCCAGGAAAACGGCGCCCCGGGTGACGACATTAAAAAGGCAAACAGACGGCATCGGGGCGACGGTTCTCCCAGATGCGAATCATCAGTTTGCTAACAGCAACAGGCTATGTTGAGTACCCCGGTGAATCTCCAGTAGCCAGTACTCATATTGGGAAGCGGCACACTACGTGCTTTTGGCGCGCCTGGCCCGGGCAGGCAGGGCCCGGGCCAGCACTTTATGCCTCCGCCGGCTCCTCGTACTTCGGAAAGACTGGAGCGGGTGCCGGAAGGGCGGTGCCGGCGGCAATGGGAGTGGCGATGGCGGAGAACTGCCGTGCTTCGCCGTCGGGCTGGCCCAGGCTCTCCAGCAGCTTCCCCGTGGCGGCGGGCATCACCGGCTGGGCCAGGATGGCCACGATCCGCAGCACCTCAAGCGTCACGTACAACACGGTGTTCATGCGTTCGACGTCGGTCTTCCGCAGGACCCACGGTGCCTGGTCGGCGAAGTAGGCGTTGGTGTCACCCAGCACGGCCCAGATGGCTTCGAGGGCACGGCTGAATTCCTGCTTCCCGAACGCGGCACGGGCAGCTTCCAGGAGTCCCCCGGCCTGCTCGAGGAGGGCCGTATCGGTGGCAGTGAACTCCCCCGGCCGGGGAACGGCGCCGCCGCAGTTCTTGGCAACCATGGACAGGGACCGCTGGGCCAGGTTTCCGAAGTTGTTGGCGAGGTCCGAATTCATCCTGCCCACGATGGCTTCATGGTTGTAGCTTCCGTCGGCGCCGAAGGGGACCTCGCGGAGGAAGAAGAACCGCACCTGGTCCAGGCCGTACTGCGCCACGAAGTCCGACGGAGCCACCACGTTGCCCAGCGATTTGGACATCTTGACGCCGTTGTTGTGCAGGAATCCGTGGATCATCACCCGTTTGGGCAGCTCCAGCCCGGCACTCATCAGGAACGCGGGCCAGTAGATGGCGTGGAACCGGGAAATGTCCTTGCCGATGATGTGGACATCGGCAGGCCAGTACTTCCGGAACCTTTCGGAATCAACGTCGGGGTAGCCCACGCCGGTGAGGTAGTTGGTCAGGGCGTCCACCCAGACGTACATGACGTGCTTGTCGTTGCCCGGGACCGGCACGCCCCAGTCGAACGTGGTGCGGCTGATGGACAGGTCCTCCAGCCCGCGGCGGACAAAACTGATGACCTCGTTGAACCGCGACTGCGGGGCCCCGAACTCCGGCTGCGCCTCATAGAGCGCCAGCAGCTTGTCCTGGTAGGCGGACAGCCTGAAGAAGTAGCTCTCCTCAGCCGTCCACGTCACCTCGGTGTCCGTTTCCTTCGAGTAGCGCACGCCGTCGTCCTTGACCACGGTTTCGTCTTCGCCGTAGAACGCCTCGTCACGGACGGAATACCAGCCCTCGTACTTGGACAGGTAGATGTCGCCATTGGCTTCCATCTTTTTCCAAATCGCCTGCGATGCCGCATAGTGGTCGGCGTCCGTAGTGCGGATGAAGCGGTCGTACGTGATGCCCAGGGCGGCGTGTGCCGCCTTGTAGACCTCTGCATTCCGGTCCACCAGCTCCTTGGGCGTGATGCCTTCCTTCTCGGCCGTCTGGGCGATCTTCATTCCGTGCTCGTCAGTGCCGGTCAGGAACATCACGTCATAGCCGTCCAACCGCTTGAAGCGCGCCATGGCGTCCGTGGCAATGTACTCGTAGGCGTGGCCGATGTGCGGCACCCCGTTGGGGTAGGTGATGGCCGTGGTGATGTAGAACGGCGTTTTCTCTGAAGCAGTCACGTGCGGACAGTTACCTTCGGTGCGGAGGGACGGGCTAGATCAGTTCAGTCAGGGTATCGCTGAGCCGGACCAGTTCGTGGTCGTGTGAGGCAACCAGCACGGCAATGCCATCGGACGTGGTGTCTTTCAGGATGCTGATAATGCGGTTGGCGGACGCGCGGTCCAGGCTGGCTGTGGGCTCATCCACGACCAGGACCCTGGTGCCCAGGATCAGCGCGCGGGCAATGGCCACCCGCTGGCGCTCACCGCCGGACAGCTGCGCCGGACGGTGCCGCATGCGGCGGCCAAGGCCAACCAGGTCCAGGAGGTCCTTGGCCATGTCCCGGCGCTGGTCAACTTCGCCGTCGGGAACTGCGGGCAGGAGGACATTCTCAAGGGCGCTCATGCCGTCGATCAGGGCGCCACCCTGGTCGACGTAGCCGATGAGGGCACGACGGCGGTCGGCAATTTCGTCGTCTCCCATGCTCTCAAGGGAATCGCCTTCCCAGAAGACGCGGCCCGACGTCGGCAGCGTAAGTCCCGCGCCCACGGTGAGGATGCTTGTCTTGCCGGAGCCGCTTCGGCCGGCGACGCAGTGCATCTCGCCCGCGTGCAGCGTCAGGTCGAAGCCCTCCACCACGCTGACCGGCTCAGCACCGCCCTTGCCGCCGCCGTAGCGGATGGTGATGTCGCTCAGTTCCAGCGGGGTGGCGTGGTCAGCCGCCTTGACGATGGTATTGGCGCGGGTCTGCAGGGGAACCTCGCCGGAGCCGCTCCTGCGGCTCCGCTGGACATTGGTCGGGTTTGTCATTGGACCACTTTCGTTGCAATCGGTATCCAGCAAAGTACAGCCACAAGGCCGGCGACGCCCGCCCACAATGCGGCATAAGGAGCCAGCAGGAGGCCGATGCCCAGGGCGCCCAGCACGCCCAGCGGCAGGGCCACGGTTCCCACGAGCGCGTTTTCGAACAGGCGTACCTGGCGGAGCATATCCGGGTTCCACCCCATTGCCTCAAGGATGCTGAGGTACTGCCGCTTGGCGTTCAGCTCGAACCTGCCCGTCACGAGGGTCAGCACCAGGCCAACCAGCACGCCAGCCAGCGCCAGGAGGATGCTCGGCAGGGCCACGCTGGCAGCGGCAAGCCCGCTCAGGGCGCTCGCTCCGGCCGCCCGCGGGATGTCGATCAGCAACGCGATCAACCCGCCTACCGCGGCGCCGAAGACGCCCACGGCCACAGCCAGGGCCAGGGTGTTGAACTTGTTGGTGCCCAGCTGGCGGTTGGCGAACGTCAAAGGCGAGTCCACCGGAATGAGCCGCTCGTCGTGCTGCGGCTCCTGGTCGATCACGTCGCGGTGGCGGAGCTGCTGCGCGGCGAACAACGCGGCGCCGACGTACAGCACCAGGACGGCAGCGCATACCAGGGCAGTGGCCAGGCTCCAGCTGACCAGGCTCAGGACGAGGCCGGCAACAGCCAGCAGCACCGCGCCGACGCCGAATTCCTCCAGCACCCAGCTCCGGATCCGCCGCTGCGTCCATCCCATGGCCCGGAGGGTGCCGGCCTCGCTGCGCCGCTTGCGGATGTAGCTCACGGTTGATGCCCCCGTCAGCAGCGCAGCACCGCACAGGGTCAGGAAGAGCAGGGTGACGTTGGTTCCGGACAGCGAGCCCGTCACGGCTTCGGCTGCGTTCTGCCGCACCCAGGACTGCTGGACCGTGCCCAGCGCGGACTCCTTGCCGGCGTCGTCCTTGGAATAGCCGGGGACGAAGATGCTGGCGTCCTCACGCGCGGAGCCGGCGACGACGGTGGCTTCCAGGCCCATGGCCCGGATTTCGCCGGCGAGCTTCTCAACCTCCGGCTGGGCTTCCTTCCAGCTTCCCGGCGCCTTGGCGCGGACGCGGACGGCGTCGATGACGGCTGCGTTGTCGGTGTAGCCGCGGGCAGCGGCGAGCCCGTAGTAGTCGGTAATGGCACCTGCGGACTGGCTGGCGAGGCCGGTCGCACTCAGGGACGGCTCAAGCTGCGTGGCCGGCACATCCTTGCCTTCGGCGTCCTTGACCAGGGTGAACGGAGTGGGGTCGTAACCGCCAAGGGGCAGCTTGTTGACGTCGCCAGCGGCCTCGGCCACGGCGGCGGGATCGAAGGTTCCGTAGACCATGGCCAGCGGGGCTGCTGCCTTTTGCTCCCCCGTGGCCAGGTTCTCGCGGTAGGAGCGCTCGTCCACGGGTTCGCGCTGGGTCTGGTCCACCGGCGTGCCGTTGGCGCTCTTCTCCGGCAGGCGATTAACGGTGACCCACTCCCCGGGAACGGCCGACTTCTCCACAGCGCCGTTGGCCGCAGCCTCGCCGTCGCTGTACTTCGGGGCCGCGGCAAAGTCCGTGCTCCAGGTGGCAGGGGTGTAAAGGCCCTGGTTGAAGTTGCCGGTGGCGCCAAGGAGGGATGAATGGTCGGTGGAACCGGGCCATGACAGCACGAACGGATCCTTGGAAACGAACGGCAGGTAATCCTTGTCCAGCGACCGGGAGACGGTGCCGACGTCCTTGACCACTTTGCCGGCGTCGTCAATCTCTTCGATCTTCACGTTGTACTTCAGGTCCAGCGAGGTGCCCGAGCGCACGATCAGCGGGATCGCCTGGGAGTCAGCGGTGAGCTGGCCGTTGCGCTTTGCCTGCTGGTACTGCGTCATCAGGGGGGCCCAGTACTTGAGCTTGACGCCCAGGAAGTCCGGTCCTTCTTCCAGCTGGTCAAGGCCGATACCGTTGGTGAACAGGCCTTCGAAGTAGCGGCCGATGGCTCCGGCGTTACGGGCGTCGGCGGGCGGCGCCTTTTCGAGCGGGGCCAGGAAGTCGCCGGCGGAACCCAGCAGCGCACGTTCCGCCGCCGGATCCACGGCCACCACTGATTCCGTGACCTCGGGGGCGAGGGGCAGGGACACGGACAGGTTGAACAGGTTGTGCTCGGACCCGCCGGCAGGGGCGGGGAACTTGATGCCTGTTTCGCCTTCGGGTGCTGCGATCCGGATGCTGCTGCCGCCGGCGGCCAGTTCTTCCACAAGTTTCGCCTTGCCCAGCGTTCCCTCGGCTGTGGACTTGAACAATGTCTGTTCGGAGACGCCGTCGGAGCTAACCGCGCTGGCCGTGAGGCGGTACTTCCTGGTTCCGTCGCTGAGCACCGATTCGGCGGCGGGCCACTTGTCCGGGGCCGTGGCACCCGCCGCCTGGTCTGCGGTGGCGGTGCCGGCGAGCCCGGCGTTGTAGCCGAGGTAATCCATGGCGTCCAGGCGCGGGGCTTCCAGGTTCTGCGTCACGCGGGAGACCAGGCTGATGGGTGCGGCCACAGAGGTGCCGGACAGCTTCTTGATCGACTCCAACTGCTCGAAGCTGATGCCACCGGTACCGTTGGCGATTTCGGGCTGCAGCAGCGCTCCCGCGGGCGCCTTGGCCTGGACCAGGACGTCGTAGAGGCCCCGTGAATTTTCATCCACGGTCCGGTTGAGTGCAGCCTGCGACTGGCTTTGGACGAGGACCGACAAGCACATAGCTGCGATCAGAATGGCAGCGGTCAACAGCAGCACCCTGCTTCTGATGAACCTCTGGACGGCGTTCATGGAACTCCCTGAAACCTGGATTGCGTGCGCACATTCGTGCCCGCCCGCGGCGGACATGGACGACTACGGACGGATGTGCAAAAGATATTGGCCGGCCTGCCGGCCCGGTCCTGAACCAGGACCAAGCCATTGTAAGCAGACCGGCCAATCTTATGTGGCCCCGCCAGGACACGCCGGGCGGCGGCCGTCGGTACGGCGTTTCCCAGTCTTTGGGGTTCGCTAGTCCTCCAGGTCCACTTCCCGGACCATCTCGGCGCCGATGCCGGCCTTGATGGCGTCAAGGACCTGCTGCGGCACTGAGCTGTCAACGGTGAGCAGCGCAAGGACCTGGCCGCCCTGGTCGTGGCGGGCAACCTGCATGCCGGCGATGTTGATGTTGTTCATGCCCAGGATGTGGCCAATGGTCCCGATGACGCCGGGCCGGTCGGTGTAGCCCACCACCACGACGTGCTCGCTGATGGGGATTTCAACCTCGAAGCCGTTGATGCCCACGAGCTTTTGGATTTGCTTGGGCCCGGTCAGGGTGCCGGCCACGGAAATCTGGCTGCCGTCGCTGAGGGCGCCGCGCAGTGTCAGGACGTTGCGGTAGGACTCGGTTTCCGGAGTGGTGATCAGGCGGACGTTGATGCCGCGCTGCTCGGCGATGACCGGGGCGTTGACGTAGGACACCTGCTCGGTCACGACGTCGGCGAAGATGCCCTTTAGGGCTGCCAACTCCAGGACCTTGACGTCGAGCGATGAGATCTCGCCCGCAACCTCCACGTCGAACTGGGTCAGGGAATCGTGGGTCAGGGCGGTGAAGATACGGCCCAGCTTCTCGATCAGCGGGATGCCCGGGCGCACATCGGGGGCGATGACGCCGCCAGCCACGTTCACGGCGTCCGGAACCAGTTCCCCGGCCAGGGCCAGGCGCACTGACTTTGCTACGGAGACGCCCGCCTTTTCCTGGGCTTCGTCGGTGGAGGCACCCAGGTGCGGGGTGACCACAACGTTGTCCAGCTTGAAGAACGGAAGGTCGGTGCTCGGCTCCTTGGCGAACACGTCAACGCCGGCGCCGGCGATTTCGCCGTCCTGCAAGGCAGTGAAGAGTGCTTCCTCGTCCACCAGGCCGCCGCGTGCCACGTTGACCACGTAGGCGGTGTTCTTCATCTTCTTGAAGGCATCCGCGCCGAGCATGCCCACCGTCTCCGGGGTCTTGGGCATGTGGATGGTGATGAAGTCGGACTGGGCCAGGAGCTCATCCAGGGTGACCAGCTGGACGCCGAGCTGCGCGGCGCGGGCAGAGGTGATGTAGGGGTCGTACGCGAGGATCTTGGTGTCGAAACCCTTGAGGCGGGCGGCAACCAGGGCACCGATCCGGCCGAGGCCGATGATGCCGATCTTCTTTTCGAACAGTTCGATGCCCGTGTACTTGGAGCGCTTCCATTCGCCGTCCTTGAGGGCGGCGCTGGCCTGCGGAATGTGGCGGGCCAGGCTCAGGATGTGGCCTACGGTGAGTTCAGCAGCGGACACGATGTTGGAGGTAGGGGCATTGACCACCATGACGCCGGCCTGGGTGGCGGCCTTGATGTCAACGTTGTCCAGCCCCACGCCGGCCCGGGCGATGACCTTCAGGTTCTTTGCAGCGGCAATGGCCTCAGCGTCGACCTGGGTCGCGGAGCGGACCAGGATGGCGTCAACGTCACTGATCGCCGAGAGCAGCTGGGAACGGTCGGCGCCGTCGGTCTGGCGGATTTCGAAGTCCGGGCCAAGGGCCTCGACGGTGGCGGGGGAAAGTTCTTCGGCGAGCAGTACTACGGGTTTTGACACGGCTGATCCTCTGCGTTGCAGTCCTGGGGATGGAACAAGTCTAGGCCGACGGAAAGGCCGGGCTCACATTGTTAAGTGTGAACCCGGCCTCAACGTAGCCCTTGATAAGGGTTAAGTCACCGGCAGCCTTAGCGGGCTGCGGAGCCTTCCACGTAGTCCACGTCCTGCTGCTGCCAGGAGAACAGGGAGCGCAGTTCGCGGCCAACAGCCTCGATGGGGTGCTGCTCGGCCTTGGCGCGCAGCTCCTTGAACTCGATGCCGCCGTTGTCCTGGTCCTCGATGAAACGCTTGGCGAAGGCGCCGGACTGGATGTCGGCCAGGACGGCCTTCATGTTTTCCTTCACCTCCGGGGTGATGACGCGCGGGCCGGAGACGTAGTCGCCGTACTCTGCGGTATCGGAGACGCTCCAGCGCTGCTTGGCGATGCCGCCTTCCCACATGAGGTCAACGATGAGCTTGAGCTCGTGGAGCACCTCGAAGTAGGCAATCTGCGGCTGGTAGCCGGCTTCGGTCAGGGTTTCGAAGCCGTACTGGATCAGCTGGGACACGCCGCCGCACAGGACGGACTGCTCGCCGAAGAGGTCCGTTTCGGTCTCCTCGGTGAAGGTGGTCTTGATAACGCCGGCGCGGGTGCCGCCGATGGCCTTGGCGTAGGATTTGGCCAGCTCCCAGGCGGAACCGGAGGCGTCCTGCTCGACGGCGATGATGTCCGGGATGCCACGGCCGGCTTCGAATTCGCGGCGCACGGTGTGGCCGGGCGCCTTCGGGGCAACCAGGATGACGTCAACGCCCTCCGGTGCCTGGATGTAACCGAAGCGGATGTTGAACCCGTGGGCGAAAGCCAGGGCCTTGCCCGGGGCCAGCTTGTCCTTGATGGACTCGTTGTAGATCGAGCGCTGGTGCTGGTCCGGCGCCAGGATCATGATGACGTCGGCCCACTCGGCGGCGTCGGCGACATTCTTCACGGTGAAGCCTGCGTCCTCGGCCTTGGCCCTGGACTTGGAACCCTCCTGCAGGGCGATGACAACCTCGACGCCGGAATCGCGCAGGTTGAGGGCGTGGGCGTGGCCCTGCGAGCCGTAGCCAACGATGGCTACCTTGCGGCCCTGGATGATCGACAGGTCGGCGTCGTCGTCGTAGAACATTTCAGTCACTTGCGTAACTCCTCTTGAGTGTTTTTGGTAGATAGGTGGTGTGGTGCTTGCGGTTCCGGGCGGAGCGCATGCCTGGGCAGGTGCCTAGGCGGAACGCAGCGCCCGGTCACTCATGGAGCGGGATCCCCGTCCAACGGCCAGGGTGCCGGACTGCACGATTTCGCGGATACCGAAGGGCTCCAGCACGGAAAGCAGTGCCGTGAGCTTTTCGGGGTGGCCGGTCGCCTCAATGACGACGGAGTCGGTGGACACGTCCACCACTGAGGCGCGGAACAGGTCTGCGGCCTGGGTCACTTGCAGACGTGTTGCGGCATCCGCACGTACTTTAACCAGGATGTGGTCGCGCTGTACGGAAGATTCGGAGGTCAGCTCAACGATCTTGATGACGTTGATCAGCTTGTTGAGCTGCTTGGTGACCTGTTCGATCAGGTCGCCGTCGGCGTCGACGACCACCGTCATGCGGGAGATGCCCGGCACTTCGGTGGGGCCGACGGCCAGGGAATTGATGTTGAAGGCACGGCGGGCAAAGAGGCTCGCGACGCGGGTCAGGACGCCGGGCTTGTCTTCGACAAGGACGGACAGGGTGTGGCGGCTCATGGTCAGTCCTCTTCTTCCCATTCGGGGGTCATGTTGCGGGCAACCTGGATCTGGTCATTGCTCACGCCGGCGGGCACCATCGGCCACACCATTGAGTTGGGGCTGACCACGAAATCGATGACCACGGGGCGGTCGTTGATCTCCAGGGCCTTCTGGATGGTGGCGTCGATGTCCTCGTCGCGTTCGCAGCGGAAAGAGGCGCAGCCGTAGGCCTCGCCCAGCTTGACGAAGTCGGGGATGCGGACGGTGTCATGTCCGGTGTTGAGGTCGGTGTTGGAATAGCGGCCTTCGTAGAAGAGGGTCTGCCACTGGCGCACCATCCCCAGCGAGGAGTTGTTGATGACGGCAACCTTGATGGGGATGTTATTGATGGCGCAGGTGGCCAGTTCCTGGTTGGTCATCTGGAAGCAGCCGTCGCCGTCGATGGCCCAGACCACCCGGTCCGGCTCCCCCACCTTGGCGCCCATGGCCGCCGGAACGGCATAGCCCATGGTTCCGGCACCGCCCGAATTAAGCCAGGCGTGCGGACGCTCGTACTTAATGAACTGCGCAGCCCACATTTGGTGCTGGCCCACGCCGGCCACGTATACGCCTTCGGGGCCGGTGAGGGCGCCAATGCGCTCGATGACCTTTTGGGGAGCGGTCAGGCCGTCTTCGGGTTCGGTCCAGCCAAGCGGATAGGTTTCCTTGAGGTTGTTCAGGAATGCCCACCAGGTGGTCAGGTCCGGCGCGCCGGTCGCGTCGAACTGCCCCCGCACCGCGTCCGTCAGCTCCGGAATGATTTCCTTGACCGATCCCACGATGGGGACATCGGCTGTACGGTTCTTGGAAATTTCCGCGGGGTCGATGTCGGCGTGGATGACCTTGGCCATCGGCGCGAACGTCTTGAGCACTCCGGTGACGCGGTCGTCGAACCTTGCCCCCAGGGTGATCAGGAGGTCGGCCTGCTGCAGGGCGGTGACGGCGGAAACACTGCCGTGCATGCCTGGCATGCCCACGTGCTGGGGGTGAGAGTCGGGGAAGACACCCTTGGCCATCAGCGTGGTCACCACGGGTGCACCGGTGGCCTCTGCGAGGGCCAGCAGTTCGGCGCTGGCGTGCGCCTTGACCACGCCGCCGCCCACGTACAGGACGGGTTTTGTGGAAGCGGCGATGAGCTTTGCGGCCTCGCGCACCTGCTTGTTGTGGCCCCGGGTAACAGGGCGGTAGCCGGGCAGGTCAACCTTGGGCGGCCAGGAGAAGGTCATCTGGCCCACCTGCGCGTCCTTGGCAACGTCCACCAGCACCGGGCCGGGACGGCCGGTGGATGCGAGGTGGAATGCCTCGGCCATGACGTGCGGGATGTCGTTGGGGTCGGTAACCAGGAAGGAGTGCTTGGTGATGGGCATGGTGATGCCCACGATGTCGGCTTCCTGGAAAGCGTCGGTGCCAATCACGCCGCTGGACACCTGGCCGGTGATGGCCACCAGCGGCACGGAGTCCATATGGGCGTCCATGATCGCGGTAACGAGGTTGGTGGCACCCGGACCCGAGGTGGCGATGCAGACGCCAACCCGTCCGGTGACCATGGCGTAGCCTTGCGCGGCGTGGCCGGCTCCCTGTTCGTGACGGACCAGCACGTGATTCATGGTGGAGGCCATCAAGGGGTCGTAGGTGGGCAGGATCGCTCCACCAGGCAAACCGAAAATATCGTCGACGCCGAGTTCTTCGAGCGAGCGGACAATAGCTTGCGAGCCGGTCATGACCGTTGGGGGTACAACGTTGTTCGGCCCAATGACAGGAGAGGCGGCAGCAAGGTCGGCGACGGCGGCGGCATGGTCAGCCGTCCGGTCGGCGCGTTCCGGAGCCTTGGTGGCTCCAGTGGACTTGGTAGCCAACAGCGAGGGGCTGATCGGCGATCCTTTGCTCATCGGACTCTTCCTTGGGGATCATCTGTGGTTCATGGAAACTGCGGGAAATAAAAAAACCCCTCAGCCTGGCGGCTCTTCGAGGGGTTTGCGCGTGACGGTTCGTTACCAGACGAGGCTATAGTGCCACGCGCTTGGTAAGGACGACGACTGCATCTGCAGCGGCGCAGCTGGTAACGAAAGTCATGCGTTCAGTTTTCCCTCTGGTGGGATGGGTGTCAACGCGCCACTACCCGATCTCACCATGTGGACGTCATTGTCCACGTGCTGATCCTACCCCGAACCTCCGGGCGAGCGCCGTCCGCCCCGGGCCCCGGGATCAGCCCTTATTAAGCCCTGTCGCCTCCGGCGGTCGCGTCCACCGCCGGAGGCTTGAGGTACTTGGGTATTATCCGCAGTATGCGCCTGTGCTGGCGCTGTGCACCAGCTTGGCGTACTTGGCCAGGACACCCTTGGTGTACCTCGCCGGCAGCGGCTCCCAGCCCGCCTTGCGGGCTTCGAGCTCGGCTTCGTCAACCAGCAGGTCGAAGCTGCGGGCAGCGATATCCACCCGGATCCGGTCGCCGTCCTTGACGAAGGCGATGGGGCCGCCGTCGACTGCTTCCGGCGCTACGTGCCCGATGCACAGGCCCGTGGTGCCGCCGGAGAACCGGCCGTCGGTAAGGAGCAGGACGTCCTTGCCCAGTCCGGCGCCCTTGATGGCGCCGGTGATGGCGAGCATTTCGCGCATGCCGGGGCCGCCCTTGGGCCCTTCGTAACGGATGACCACCACGTCGCCCTTCTGGATCTGGCCGTTGTCCAGCGCATCCAGGGCACCCTGTTCGCGTTCGAACACGCGGGCAGTGCCTTCGAAGACGTCGGCGTCGAAGCCGGCGCTCTTAACGACGGCCCCTTCCGGAGCCAGTGAGCCGTGCAGGATGGTGATCCCGCCCGTCTTGTGGATCGGGTTGTCCAGTGCGCGCAGGATCTTGCCGTCCACGTCCGGCGGGTTGATGGCATCGAGGTTCTCGGCCACCGTCTTGCCCGTCACGGTGAGGCAGTCGCCGTGCAGCAGGCCGGCGTCGAGCAGTGCCTTCATGATCACGGGGACGCCGCCGATCTTGTCGACGTCGGTCATCACGTAGCGGCCGAACGGCTTCAGGTCACCGAGGTGCGGGATCTTGTCGCCGATGCGGTTGAAGTCGTCCAGTGTCAGTTCCACCTCCGCCTCGCGGGCGATGGCCAGCAGGTGCAGGACGGCGTTGGTGGATCCGCCGAAGGCCATGGTGACGGCGATGGCGTTTTCGAAGGCCTTCTTGGTCATGATGTCGCGGGCAGTGATGCCCTGGCGCAGCAGGTTGACCACCGCTTCGCCGGACTTGCGCGCGAATTCGTCACGACGCCGGTCTGCCGAGGGAGGTGCGGCCGATCCGGGCAGGGACATGCCGAGGGCCTCGCCGATGCAGGCCATGGTGTTGGCTGTGTACATGCCGCCGCAGGCGCCTTCACCCGGGCAGATGGCCTTTTCGATGCGGGTCAGGTCTTCCATGCTCATCTTGCCGGCGGCGCAGGCGCCCACCGCCTCGAAGGCGTCGATGAGGGTGACTTCCTTCTCGGAGCCGTCCTCCAGCTTGACCCAGCCGGGCATGATGGAGCCTGCGTAGAGAAAGACGCTGGAGAGGTTCAGGCGGGCGGCAGCCATCAGCATGCCGGGAAGGGACTTGTCACAGCCGGCCAGCAGCACGGAACCGTCGATGCGTTCAGCCTGCATGACTGTCTCAACGGAGTCGGCGATGACTTCCCGGGAAACCAGGGAGAAGTGCATGCCTTCGTGACCCATGGAAATGCCGTCGGAGACCGAGATGGTCCCGAACTGCATGGGGAATCCACCGCCGGCATGGACGCCTTCCTTGGCGCCCTGCGCCAGCCGGTTCAGGGAGAGGTTGCAGGGAGTGATTTCATTCCATGAGCTCGCGACACCAACCTGGGGCTTCGCGAAGTCGTCGTCCCCCATGCCGACCGCCCGGAACATGCCACGTGCCGGTGCAGCGTGGATTCCGTCGGTTACGACCCGGCTCCGGGGTTTGATATCAGGCTTATTCTCGGTTGCGATCTGGGTGGTGTCACTCATAGGTGAAAGTCTATGGCTCTGATCGGGGTCGGAAGGACCGTAGGGACCCCTATGGGCCCAAAATAGGGAATATTTCCTCCAGATAGTGGACTGTCGGCCCATATGCCGAGACCACGTGTTCTGTGCGATGCCCGGCCGCATTGCCGTCTACCACTTTCCCGGCCTTTACCGCTGCAGCTTTCAGACAACTGAAAATCTGGACAGCATTGGGGACCCCACGTAGCGTCGGGGGCAGGACACCTTGCCATCCGGAATGAAGGGTTAGCCATGGATACAGTTTTCTGGGTCATTCTGATTGTTGTGGTCGTGGGCATCGTGTGGTGGCTGCTGAACCGCAGCAACTCGCAAAAGCCACCCCAGGGATCGGCAGCCACCGAGGCTCCGCGGGCTGACGGGGCATTGTCCTCAGGCAGCGCCGCCGCGTCCGCCGAGGCCGAAGGCACAACGGGCATCGCGCCTGCCGCTGGTTTCGGCCGTCCCGCTGAGCCTGCGGCACCAGTCACTGTCCACGATGAACCGGCAGGGAAACCGGCCCCTCGTGAAGCGCCCCGGCAGGAGCGGACAAGGGAGGGCTCGAGCGCTGAAGCGCCTGACAGCCAGGCAGCTGTAATCCAGGAAGCCGCCAGTGCGGCACCGCATGACGACCGCCGGCAGCAGGACCAGGCCGAATGGGAAACCCAGTGGTCAGAAGCGGGCGGCTCCTCCCCCGCCCGCCCAAGCGCGGCCGCGGCATCACACGCCCGACCGGATGCAGCAATCCCGGCAGAGCCTGAAGGGCAAACTGAAAATCCTGCCGGGGAGGCCACACACCCCGTCCACCATCCCGAGTACACACAACCGCATGCCCCCACCCTTCCGGGGGCTGAAACCGCCGCTGTGGAAGAAGGTGACGACGGCGGCGCCCCGGCACCGGCACGTGCCACCGGGGTTGATTCTCCAGCCCGGCACGGCGCCGCCGGCGAGAGGGCCGAAGCTGCAGGCACTGCCGGCGCCGTCATCCCGGAGACCGCGGCCGAAGCCGAAACGCTTGACCGGACACATTCCTCGGCCCTTGTTGAGACCGGGACTGGCCACGACATGCCGGAACACCGCCGGGAGGCAGGAGCCGGCCCGGGTGCCCAACCGGATGCTGCCGGCCATCTCGCCGCCGCGGAACCCTATGGAGCGGGCTCGGCCGCAGCGGGCGCCGACGGCAGCGGTCCGGCTGGGTACGGCGTTAAGGGCGATGCCGGGGCAATGGTCTTCTACGAGGAAGGGCACCCCGACTACGGGGAAATCAGGGCCGACGTCTGGTTTGAGTCTGCAGCCCACGCGGAGGCGGCAGGTTTCCGGGCGCCCCGGCGGAAGCGCCTGTAGCAACTGTCCCTGACCGGCAGCTATGGGTCCACCGGCAGCAGGGTTGGCCTGTGGTCCAATTCACACGAAGGCGCGGGCTGGTGCGGGCAGCATCCGACACGCCTTGGGACAGGTGCCCGGGCCTGATAATCGGGGAAAACCCTTGATTTCCCGCCGCTTTTGCCGCCGCCGGCATGAGCCACCTTCCACCGCAAGGCCCGATTTCACATGCACCAAAAGTTCGTGTAGAGTTTCATGTCGTTGCGGAGATCAACGGGAAAGAAAAAGCCCGCCTGATCGAAACAAAAAGATGCACCTCTAGCTCAATTGGCAGAGCAATTGACTCTTAATCAATGGGTTCCGGGTTCAAGTCCCGGGGGGTGCACCATTGGGAAAACAACCCCCGGCTTGCGGAAGCGCAAGCCGGGGGTTGTTTTGTTTTGCCCTCCACGCTGCGGGCAGCGCCTAAAAAAGGCGTGAAGGCAGTTTAGTCAACTGCCTTCACGCCAATCTCTCCAGGCCGGCCGACGGCCAAACGTACCTAGGGTGAATTCTCCATGATGGCCGACGCGTTGCTGGGCACGGTGCCGAACTGGCTTGCGAGTTCCCGGACCACGGCCTTGAGTTCCTGGCGAAGGACTTCAGGGTCAATGGACGCAGAGGCGAGGACAGAGCGCTCCATCTCGACGGCGGCAGCAGCCGCTTCCTTGCCCCGTTCGGTGAGGGACACTACGTGGCTCCTGCGGTCGGAAGTGCTGCGGACGCGCACGATGTGACCGTGGGATTCGAGCCGGCTAAGGGTCTTGCCCATGGTCTGCGCCTGGACGCGTACGAACTGGGCAAGCTGTGCCTGGGTCATGGGTCCCTGGGCGGCCAAAACCTCAATGGCTATGACGCCTGCATGCGTGAGACCGATGGCACCAAGTTTTTCGTTCCATGAGTGTTCTACGAGGCGCGCAGCAGTGGACAAGAGGCGTCCCGTGGGCCAGTGCTCCATATCAGGCATAGCAGCAAGTATAGCCAAGTGCGGATTAGCACCGGCCCCTCGCCCTTACTAGGCTGTTGTGTCCCGCCTGCAACTAGGAGAAAAACAATGGCCGACAGACTCGTTACCGGCGTTACAGCGCCTGCCTTCACATTGAAAGATTCCACCGGCAAGGACGTCAGCCTGTCCCCCGGCAACGGCCGCCACACTATCGTCTACTTCTACCCGGCAGCCTCCACGCCCGGATGCACCAAAGAAGCGTGCGACTTCCGTGACAGCCTTGCCTCGCTGCAGTCCGCGGGGTACGACGTCCTGGGAATCTCGCCTGACCCGGTGGAAAAGCTGGCCAAATTCGCGGCCAAGGAGGAACTCACCTTCCCACTGCTGGCGGACGAGGACCACGCGGTGGCGGAGGCGTATGGCGCCTGGGGCGAAAAGAAGAACTATGGCAAGACCTACCAGGGCCTGATCCGGTCAACCATCGTGGTGGACCCTGACGGCAAGGTTTCGCTGGCCCAGTACAACGTCCGCGCTACCGGCCACGTTGCAAAGCTGCGCCGTGACCTGAAGCTTGACGCCTGAGCCTTTTACCGCCTGGCCCGGCCAAGCCGCCGGCAACGCTACAATGAAAACTGCCATCCGCCGTCGTACGTATTTCCGGTACTGCTATTAGGAATTCTTTGTAGATACTGGGATTGCGTCCTCCGGCAGGGCGGCCATGCGCGAGTGGTGAAATTGGCAGACACGCAGGATTTAGGTTCCTGTGCCTTCGGGCGTGGGGGTTCAAGTCCCCCCTTGCGCACATCACATACAGAAGGTCCCCCGGTCCGGCACCGGGGGATCTTCTGTATTTATCCGGTGTCCTGACCCCTGCGCCTGTACTTCCACAGCGACAGGATTGTCGTCCGCCACCGAAAAACTTCCTGGATTCACCCATCCGGTTCTGCGCACCAACCGAATAGCCAGTGAGACACCAGCCTGGGGCAGGTGCTTGCAAGCCAGACAAGGCCGACGCCGTGGACATCCGTACGCGGCACGCAGAAGCCAAGATCCAAGGAGAACTGAAATGCAGACAATCACGCGCACAACCTTCAGCGTCGCAGGCGTTGCCGCTGCAGCTTTGCTGGGCCTGACCGCCTGTGGCGGGTCCGGCACCACCACGGGATCCTCCGCTCCGGCTGAAGTCCCGTCCGCGGCCGCCTCCAGCATGGCGGCCTCCCCGTCGGCAAGTCCGTCCGCCGCGGCCATGGACCCTGCAGGCAACCTGGTGGGACCAGGTTGCGCGGCCTACGCGGAGCAGGTTCCTACCGGCGCCGGCTCGGTTGAGGGGATGGCCCTGGATCCGGTGGCTGTTGCCGCCTCAAACAACCCGATCCTGACAACCCTCACCTCGGCTGTCTCCGGGCAACTGAACCCCAAGGTTGACTTGGTGGATACGCTCAACGGCGGCGAGTTCACCGTATTCGCCCCGGTGGATGAGGCCTTCGCCAAGATCGATGCCGCCACGATTGAGACACTGAAGACCGACGACGCGCTCCTGAGCAAGATCCTCACCTACCACGTCGTCCCCGGCCAGATCGCCCCCGACAAGATCGCAGGCACCCATGCAACAGTGCAGGGCGGCACGGTCACCGTCAGCGGCAGCGGTGACGCGCTCAAGGTTGACGGGGCCAACGTGATTTGCGGCGGCGTCCAGACCAAGAACGCCACCGTGTACCTGATCGACTCGGTACTGATGCCCAAGTAGGCAGCGGATACCAGCACAGCCAGTACGATCCGGGACGCCGGGCACCGCGACACGCGGTGCCCGGCGCCTGTGCGTCCAAGGGGCAGCAGCCTTTCCGGGTCCCGCCGGCCTGTCAATTAGACTGGGCTTTCCGGCCCGCAAGCGGCGGAGCCGGCGATATCCAGAGGTGATCCACGAGTGCCCAGCAGTCCATCGCGGCGGACGGTCCTAACGGCCGGCGCCGCCCTCCTGGCACTGGGCGCCGCCTCGTGCACGGCCGCACCCTCCCCCTCGCCGTCGTCGGGATCGCCCAGCGCCACCACTCCTCCGGAGCCCACGGCCACCTTCAATTTCGGCACGGCCGCACAGCCCCTGGGACTCGATCCCGCCCTTTCCAGTGACGTGGAGTCACAGCGCATCACCCGGCAGATCCTCGAAGGACTGGTAGGTGTTGACCAGACCACGGGCAAGCCAACACCCCTTCTGGCCACGGAGTGGAGCGAGTCCAACGAAGGCCGGTCCTATACCTTCACGCTTCGCGCCGGCGTCACTTTTCACGACGGCACCCCGTTCAACGCCGACGCCGTCTGCTTCAACTTTAACCGGTGGTTCGCCTTCCCCGCGGATCTGCGCCGGCAGGCCCCGGGCAGCTCGTTCAAGGGAGTCTTCAAAGCCCACTCGGATGAGCCCGACCTGTCCATCTTCAAGAGCTGCACCGCCCTCTCCGAGGACACGGTACGGATCGATCTCACCCAGCGGTTCACGGCATTCCTCCAGGCCCTCACCCTGCCCGCGTTCGCCATGGCATCGCCGGCCGCCCTGGCTTCCGGCACCGCGGACATCCTCAACCAGAACCGCGGCGGTCCCCCGCTGTCCGTCTTCGGCACGAACCCGGTGGGCACCGGGCCGTTCAGCCTGGGCTCCTGGGACGCAGAGAGCGTCACTCTGGTGAGCAACAAAGCCTACTGGGGAGACAGGGGCCAGATTGCCACCATCAACTTCCTGGCCTACAACCATCCGCAGACCCGGCTCCAGGCCCTGCTCGACGGCAAAATCGACGGTTACGACGCCGTGACCGTGGGCAATTTTGACCAACTGGTCAAGCGCGGAAAGCAGATCGTCCAGCGCGATCCGTTCTCGGTCATGTACGTGGGCATCAACCAGGACGTTCCGGTGCTGCAGAACCAGAAGGTCCGGCAGGCCATCGAAATGGCGATCGACAAGGAAACGCTGATCCGCAAGTTCTTCATCGACAACACTGCCAAGGCAACGCAGTTTGTCCCGCCGAAGATCAGCGGCTTCAACAACGACGCCCCGGAACTGGGCCACGATCCCGCCAAAGCCAAGGAATACCTTAAAGAGGGCGGCTACGCCGGCGAGGAACTCAAGTTCTACTACCCGCTGAACGTGACACGGCCATACCTGCCAACGCCCGAGAAGGTTTATGCCGAGCTCAGCCGGCAGCTGACCGCGGCGGGACTCAACATCCGGCCGGTTCCGGTGGAATGGTCCGAAGGTTACCTCCAGAAGGTCCAGTCACCCGGTGACCATGCCCTCCACCTCCTCGGCTGGAACGGCTCGTACTCCGATGCCGACAACTTCGTGGGCCCCCTGTTCGGCGAAAAGAACGGCGAGTTCGGCTACCAGGATCCGCAGGTGTTTTCGAAGATCAACCGTGCCCGGAGCATGCCGGAGGGCCAGGAGCGGGATGAGCAATATCACACCATTAATGCCCAGATCGCGGCCACCGTTCCGGCTGTCCCCATCGCCTTCCCCATCTCCGCGCTGGCCCTGTCAGACCGGGTGCTGAGCTACCCGGCGTCACCGGTCTTAAATGAAGTTTTCACGAAGGTGCAACTAAAGCCTTGACGGGCCGTTCCAATTTCAGTATGTCGGCTGCCCGGGGATATTCTGTGACAGCCAGAGCCGCTGCAATCGGAGACTGATCGTGACCTTCATTTCCAAGACCCCACATGCCGACGTCGTCCTGATCGGCGGCGGCATTATGAGCGCCACCCTGGGGGCATTTCTCAAGCAGCTGGAGCCGAACTGGACCATCTCCCTGTTCGAGCGGCTGGACCAGCCCGGCCTGGAAAGCTCGGGCCCGTGGAACAACGCCGGAACGGGCCACGCCGCCCTCTGCGAACTCAACTACTCCCCTGCAGCCAAAGACGGCTCAGTGAACCCGGCCAAGGCGCTGCTCATCAACGAACAGTTCCAGCTCTCCCGGCAGTTCTGGTCGCACCTGGTGGACCAGAACCTGATCGGTTCACCCAAGGGCTTCATAAACACTGTGCCGCACATGAGCTTCGTGATCGGCGAGGACCACGCCCGCTTCCTCAAGACCCGGTATGAGGCGCTGAAGCCCCACACCCTGTTCAGGAGCATGGAGTACTCCGAGGACCACGCCCAGATTGCCAAGTGGGCACCCCTGATCGTCAAGGGACGCGACCCGAAGCAGCGCGTTGCCGCCACGCGTGCCGCCGAAGGTACCGACGTCGACTTCGGGGCACTGACCCGCGAGTTGACCACCTACCTGGGGAACAACGGCGTCGAAATCAACTACGGCCATGACGTCACGGGAATTTCGCGCGCTTCCGACGGCGGCTGGAACCTGTCGCTGAAGTATCCGAAGTCCGGCGAACACGGCAAGATCCACGCCAAGTTCGTCTTCGTCGGTGCCGGCGGCGGCGCCCTCCACCTGCTCCAGGCCTCCGGAATCCCGGAAAGCAAGGGCTACGGCGGCTTTCCCGTGTCCGGCCAGTTCTTCCGCTGCACCGACGAAACCATTGCGGCGCAGCACAGCGCCAAGGTGTACGGCCAGGCGTCCGTGGGCGCTCCGCCGATGTCCGTCCCGCACCTTGACACCCGCTACGTCGACGGCAAGCGCTCCCTGCTGTTCGGCCCCTACGCCGGGTTCTCCACCAACTTCCTCAAAAACGGCTCCTACCTGGACCTTCCACTGTCCATCCGTCCAAGCAACATCATCCCCATGCTCGCCGTTGCCAAGGACAACATGGACCTCACCGCCTACCTGATCAAGGAAGTGGCCAAGCGCCACGGGGAAAAGGTGGAGGCACTTCGCGAGTACTACCCTGAAGCCAAGGACGGCGACTGGGAACTGATCACCGCCGGCCAGCGTGTACAGATCATCAAGAAAGACCCGAACAAGGGCGGTGTCCTGCAATTCGGTACTGAAGTGATCGCCGGACGTGACGGCTCCATCGGTGCGCTCCTTGGTGCGTCCCCTGGAGCATCGACCGCTGTTCCCATCATGATCGAACTGCTGCAGAAGACGTTCCCGAAGAACTTCAAGGGCTGGCAGTCCAAGCTCAAGGACATGATGCCCGGCTACGGGGTGAAGCTGGATGAGAATCCGGACCTCGCCATCGCGCTGGAGCAGGCAACCGCCAAGTCCCTCCAGCTGGAGAGCGTTTCCGCCGGCCGCTGATCCCGCCAGGACCGCCGGCCGGCACCAGCGGCACCGCACCAGTTCCTCAATCCTCCAGGAGTTCATGCGATGTTCCGGCTGGCCCACCTTTCCCTGGCGAACCGGGCGCTGATCGCACTGATCACTGTCTTTGCGTCCGTCTTTGGCGTGATCACCATGTCGTCGCTGAAGCAGGAGCTTATTCCTTCGATTGAGTTCCCGCAGATCACCGTGCTGACTGCCATGCCTGGAGCTTCCCCGGAGGTGGTGGACAAGCAGGTGGGCGGGCCGCTGGAGACTGCGCTGAACGGCGTGGAGGGGCTGGAGTCCACCTCCTCCACGTCGCGCAACGGCGTCTCGCAGATAACCATGGTGTTCACCTACGGTTCGAACCTGGACCGGGCGCGCGCCCAGATCGACCGCGCCATCTCCAACGCCAAAAGGTCCCTGCCGGAGGACGTCCAGCCGCAGGCCATTGCCGGCAGCATCAGCGATTTCCCCATCGTTTTCCTGGCTGTGTCCTCGGATAAACCGCTCAGCGAGCTCAATGCCGACCTGCAGCGGCTGAGTGTGCCACGGCTGCAGAAGATCGACGGTGTCCGGGGCGCCGACGTCACCGGCGGGGCCAGCCAGCACATCGAGATACTTCCCCGCCCTGACGCTATGGCTGCCGCAGGCGCCAGCATCACCTCCATCCGGGATGCCCTCGGGAACAACGGTGCACTGGTGCCGGCCGGAACGCTGGAGGACCAGGGCAGGACGCTCTCCCTGCAGATCGGCAGCCCGGTGGATTCACTCGATGCCATCAAGGCGCTTCCGCTGTCGGGAGTAAAGGGTGCGGCCACGATTGGCTCCGTTGCGGATGTGTCGCTGCAGGACGACGAGCGGACGTCTATCACCCGTACCAACGGCGCTGAAACCCTTGCGGTCTCGGTCACCAAGAAACCCGAGGGTGACACGGTGGCCATCTCGCACGCTGTGCGGGATGTGCTGGACGACCTGGAGGCCGAACTGGGCGCCAACGCCAAGTTCACCCCGGTCTTCGACCAGGCACCGTTCATCGAAAAATCCATCAAGGACCTGACCGTAGAAGGCCTGCTGGGACTGGGCTTCGCAGTGGCCATCATCCTCGTGTTCCTGATGTCCACCCGCTCCACCCTGGTGACCGCGGTTTCCATTCCGCTGTCCCTGCTGATCACGTTCATCGGGCTGTCCGCCACCAACTACTCGCTGAACATCCTGACGCTCGGTGCGCTCACCATCGCCATCGGCCGGGTGGTGGACGATTCGATTGTTGTCATCGAGAACATCAAGCGCCACCTCACGTACGGGGAGGAGAAGGTCACGGCCATCCTCACCGCCATCAGGGAGGTAGCCGGTGCCATCACCGCATCCACCCTGACCACTGTTGCCGTGTTCCTCCCCATTGCCTTCGTAGGCGAGCTGGCCGGGGAGTTGTTCCGGCCCTTCGCCCTCACGGTCACCATGGCGCTCCTGGCCTCGCTGCTGGTCTCACTGACCATCGTTCCCGTCTTGGCCTACTGGTTCCTCCGGAATACCGGCGCGGCGCCCGGAAGGCTACAGGCGGATTCACCCACGGCGCGGGCATTTGCGGCCGAAGCGCGGGCTAAGGCACAGGAAGCCGAGCAGCGAAGCCGGCTGCAGCGGGGCTACCTGCCCATCCTCACGTCAACGCAGAAACACCCCGTCATCACACTGGTGGCGGCGGTCCTGGTGCTCGGCGCAACCGCTGCCATGGCTCCGCTGCTGGCCACCAACCTCCTGGGCAATTCCGGCCAGAACAGCCTGACGGTCCGCCAGGTACTCCCGGCCGGAACCAGCCTGGCGGACACCAGCGCGGCTGCCGTCCGCCTTGAGGAGGTGCTCCGCGGTATCGACGGCGTCAGGGACGTCCAGGTGACGTCCGGCAACGCCCAGGCCGGGTTCGCCGCCCTCATCTCCACCGGATCCTCGAATTCGACGTTCACGGTGGTGACCGACGAGAAGGCGGACCAGGTGAAGCTGCAGGACACCGTACGTTCCGTGCTGGCCAGGGTGCCGGACTCCGGCAAGGTTTCCGTGGGGACCCAGCAGGGCGGGTTTGGCACGTCCTCCACGGTGGACATCACCCTCAAGGCCGCCAGCACCGCCGACCTCCAGGAAGCCAGCGACGCAATGGTTTCAGCCATGGCCGGTGTCCCGGGCAGCAGCGAGGTGGCGACCAACCTTGCCGCCACCCAGCCCGTCGTGCAAGTGAAAGTGGACAGGGCAAGGGCGGTGGCGGCAGGCCTGAACGAGGAACAGGTGGCCGGAGTACTCGCGTCCACGATCAGTCCCATTCCCGCCGGCGAAGTCCGGATCGAGACCGATGACTTCCCAGTGCAGATCGGCCAAGGCACCCGGTTCACCAGCATCGACGCAGTCCGGAACATCCCGCTGCCCGGAGCCGGCGGCCCGTTGACGCTGGGCAGCATCGCCTCCGTGGAACAGGTGGACGTTCCCGTCTCCATCACCGCCAGCAATGGCCAGCGGACCGCACGCGTGTCAGTGACGCCGTCGGGCTCCAACCTGGGTGCCGTCAGCGCCGAAGTCCAGAAGCGGCTGTCCGATGTGCAGCTGCCGCCAGGGGTGACGGCCGAAATTGGCGGCGCAACCACGCAGCAGGCGGAATCCTTCCGGCAGCTTGGCCTGGCCCTGCTGGCGGCAATCGCCATCGTCTACGTGATCATGGTGGCCACCTTCAAGTCGCTGGTCCAGCCGCTGATCCTGCTGGTCTCCGTTCCCTTTGCGGCCACCGGAGCAGTGGCGTTGCTGCTGGTGACGGGCGTCCCGCTTGGCCTGCCATCCCTGATCGGCATGCTCATGCTGGTGGGCATTGTTGTCACCAACGCCATCGTGCTGATCGACCTCATTAACCAGTACCGCCAGCCGCGTGACGGCAGGCCGGGGATGAGCGTTGCCGACGCCATCACCCACGGAGCACGGCAGCGCCTCCGGCCCATCCTGATGACTGCACTGGCGACGGTCTTTGCGCTCACCCCCATGGCAATGGGCCTCACGGGCGGCGGCGGCTTCATCTCGCAGCCGCTGGCCGTGGTGGTGATCGGCGGGCTGGTCTCCTCCACTGCCCTGACGCTCGTCCTGGTGCCGGTCCTGTACCGGCTGGTGGAGGGCCGGCGCGAGAAGAAGGCACTGCTCCGGGAGCTGCAGGAGCGCCCTGAGTTCGCCGTTGCAACCCACGTGGATGATGAATTCAACGACTGGACCACCGGTGTGGTGCCAAAGGGCAGCGGACGCCGCGCATCCCCCGGGTAGCCCCGACCAGGACAGGGAATATTCTTCGCATTGCTGTGTTGTACCCCGCGATAGATGCAAATGCATCTAATTTGGTTTACACTCAAACCAAGCCAGCAAGTCCAGGAACGGAAAGGCACATCATGCAGATCGGTGTTTTCAGCGTCAGCGACATCACCACGGACCCCACCACGGGCCGCACCCCCACCGAGAATGAGCGGATTAAGGCCTCGGTTGCCATCGCCAGGAAGGTCGAAGAAATCGGCATGGATGTCTACGCCCTGGGCGAGCACCACAACCGGCCCTTCTTCTCGTCCTCCCCCACCACCACCCTCGCCTACATCGCTGCGCAGACCGAGCGGATCACGCTGTCGACGGCCACCACGCTGATCACCACGAACGACCCCGTCAAGATCGCCGAGGACTTCGCGATGCTCCAGCACCTCGCGGACGGCCGGGTGGACCTGGTCCTGGGCCGCGGCAACACAGCACCGGTGTACCCGTGGTTCGGGAAGAACATCCAGGATGGTGTGGAGCTGGCCATCGAAAATTACAGCCTGCTCCGTCGGCTCTGGGACGAGGACACCGTGAACTGGACCGGGAAGTTCCGCACCCCGCTGCAGAACTTCACCTCCACGCCCCGCCCGCTCGACGGCGTCGCCCCCTTCGTCTGGCACGGTTCCATCCGCACCCCGCAGATCGCGGAAGTGGCCGCCTACTACGGTGACGGCTTCTTCGCCAACAACATCTTTTGGCCGAAGGAGCACTACCAGCAGCTGATCGGCCTCTACCGCGAGCGCTACGAGCACTACGGGCACGGCAAGGCGGACCAGGCGATCGTCGGCCTGGGCGGCCAGTTCTTCATGCGGAAGAACTCGCAGGATGCAGTGCGCGAGTTCAGGCCCTACTTCGACAACGCACCCGTCTACGGGCACGGACCGTCGCTGGAAGACTTCACCGCACAGACGCCCCTCACGGTCGGCAGCCCGCAGGAGGTCATAGAAAAGACCCTGACCTTCCGCGAATACTTCGGCGACTACCAGCGGCAGCTGTTCCTGATTGACCATGCTGGCCTGCCCCTCAAGACCGTGCTGGAGCAGCTGGACCTGTTCGGCGAGGAAGTCCTGCCCGTCCTGCGCAAGGAGTACGCTGCCCGCAAGCCCGCCCATGTCCCCGAGCCGCCGACGCACGCAGCCCGCGCGGCCGCGCTGCTGGCTTCCGGGGACGCCGAGAAGACGTCTGCGGAGGCGTGATGGCTGGCGGAGGATCGGAATCGCCCGTCCGCCTGGCGGCGGAGACCTGGGAGTCGCTGTTCCGGGCCCAGGTGGCTGTCATGCGCAAGCTGCAGTCGGGCCCGGCCTTCCGGAAGCTGGCGGTGAATGAGTATGACGTCCTGTTCACGCTCTCCCGCTGCCCGTCCGGCTGGCTGCGGCTCAACGAGCTCAATGACAACGTCCTTTTGAGCCAGTCCAGCCTGAGCCGGCTGGTGGAGCGGCTGGAGAAACGCGGGCTGGTGGCCCGTACGCCCGCACCGGACGACGGCCGGGGAATCCTACTCAAACTCACGGACGAAGGGCGGGAACTCCAGAAGGAGATCGGCCGCGAGCATGTGCGCGACATTTCCGCGCTGGTGGGTCCCGCGCTGACCCCGGCGGAACAGAAGGAGCTTCGGCGCCTGACGGACAAGCTCCGGGAGTCGCTGGGGAAACGCTAGCCCAGCTGCACCAGCCTGCTGGCGTCCTCAACCGGCAGGTCGCCGTTGACGACGGCGGTGACCTTCAGCTGGTTGAGGACCAGGCTGCCGCCCACCGTCGAGAGGAAAGCGGTATCGGAGGAGTCCCGGCCGGCGGTGATGCGCAGCATCGACTCGCGCGGGGCAAGCCCCGTGGGGTCGATGACGTGCCAGGCGCCGTCGATGTACGCCTCGGCCACGGCGTGGAAGTCCATGGGGCTGAGGCCGGGGGCGTACACAGCCGCCAGCCGGGCCGGGATGTCCTTCGACCGGAGCAGTGCGATGGCCAGGTGCGCGAAGTCCCGGCACACGCCGCGCCTGCTGAGGAGTGTCTCCACGGCGCCGTCCGTGCCGCGGGACGAGCCGCTCAGGTAGCGGAGTTCGCCGTGGACCCAGTTGCGCACCGCATGCAGCAGGTCGGCGCCGGAGAAGTTGTCGAATTCGGCGTAGGCGGTGGGCAGCAGCCGGTCCGATTCCGCGTACCTGCTGGGACGGACGTAGCGGATGCGGTCGGCCAGGCCGGGCTCCTCCGGTTCCCCCCTGCCGGCCACCGTGGCCGTGTACTCGACCGTTACCTCGGAGGGCTCACGGAACTCCATGTAGTGGAAGCGGCCGCCGTGGTTGTCGCCGATCTCGGTCAGCGGGACCTCTTCCCCGCCGGCCATGACGGACAGGGATTCTTCGAAGGATGAGTAGCCGCTGTTCCGCGCCACTGCGACAGCCATGGCCACCTTGGTGTTGGCTACAGTGCGGAAGGCCAGGCGTGCGGAAACAGAGCGTTCCATGAATCTCCGGGGGTGTCGGCGTGGGAAGGAAAAGCCGCCGTCTTGCCTGGCACCTGTAGGACCCGGCATCGGGACTAGTTTTTGATCTCCAGAGACATTAGCATCCGCTGGACATTGGCGAAGTCGGGGCTGTCGCCCGCGTACTCCGCCGCCTGGCCGAGGGTGTCGAATGCCTTGGCAGGGGCCACCTTCTCGTCAGGGCGAGCGCCTTCAGCGACACCAGGTCGCCAAAGGACCAGTCCCCCTTGCCGGCCGGTCCGCGCACGATGTTCCGGAGCTCGCATGCCTGGTTGCCTGCGCCGCCAACCACGTTCGTGATGCCGTAGGAGCCGAAGTACTTGTAGCCCTGGATCACCCGGAAGACCACGCGGGGCGGGATAGTTCCCTCTCCGCCCTGGGCGGAGACCTCCACGGGGACGCTGCTGATCACGGTATACGCCCGGCGTGAGCCGTCCGGACATTCACTGGACGACGGCGGCAGTCCCGTCCGCAGGGCGGCCATGAACGTGCCGTCGGGCTTCTTTACTTCTATCTTCAGTGCGCCGGGCAGGGTGCCTTCCCCGGGCGGCACGGACTGGGCAATCCAGTCCTGCGGCAACTCGAAGCTTACGGTCTTGCCCGGGTCCGAGAAGGTCTTCCAGGCAGACGCCGTGGCTGCCGGGGTCTGCCCTGAAGCGGTGGCGGAAGGGTCACCGGAGGCAGGTGCCGGTGACGGGTTGCCGCTGGTGGCACCGGCGGGCCCGGACGTGATTTCAGGCTGGGCCGTCCAGGCAGGACCGTTCCCTTGCGGATCTGCGCATCCGGCCAGGACGACGACGGCGGCCAGCAGGGAAGCCCGGGACAGGACTGGAATCGGTGCCTTGCCTCTCATGGAGCCAGCCTAGCCGCGCTGCCCCGCCCGGGGCCGTGGGTGGCGGGGTGTTTTCCGCAGGTGTTTCCTGCCGGCCCGGGTTCTGCCGGGTGCGGGCACCCGCAGGGCGTGTCGCCTTCGGACAGGCACGGGGCGCCGGGGACTAGGCTGGGTGCTATGGCGGAACAGCACGGCACGGCCGAAGATAACCCCGCGGACATTTCCGCCGTCGACATCGCTGACTGGCGGCTGCGGACCTTTGCCCTGTACGAAAACGTCCGCAAGATCTCCGCAGACAATCCCGCGGAGGCACATTCCTATTGGCGGCACCAGCGGGACCTGATGTTTGCCACCCATCCGGCGTCAGCGCTTACCGGCGAAGGCAAAGCGCTGTTCTCGGGGCTTAAAACGGCCGACTACGACCCCATCTACCGTTTCCATGTTCCCCTGACGCAGGAAGGTGCCGGCCGGGAGATGACCGTGGACACGGGGACTGACGGCGTGGTCCACTTCATCCGGCTGGGCACGTTCGACCTGCCGGAGATGGGGCAGCTCGCGGTGTGGAAGGTGCATGGGTACGGCGGCGGCATCTTCGTGCCGTTCCGGGACGCGACCGCCGGCCAGCCGGGCGGCAGCTATGGCTCCGGCAGGTATCTGCTGGACACCATCAAGGGGGCCTTCCACGGTGTCCAGGGCAGTGGCCCTGATGCGGCCTTCGTGCTGGACTTCAACTTTGCCTACAACCCGTCGTGCGCCTACAACGAAGCGTGGGCGTGTCCGCTGCCGGGCCCGGCCAACCGGCTGGCCGTGGAGATCCCCGTGGGCGAGCTCTACTGAAAGCCGCCGGCTGCTGACACCCCGCCGCCCGTCGCGGAACGTCAGCCCGCGCCCAGGGCCCTCACCCTCGTGACGGCGGAACCGACCGCTGCTGCGGCGGCGTCCAGGTCCTCCGCCATGATGGAGGCCTCAAAGCTGAACCGGACAGCCGTCCGGGCAACATCCGCGGCGATGCCGAGGGCAGTCAGCACGGGTGACGGTGCATCGGAACCGGCGGCACACGCTGAACCGCTTGAGCACACCACGCCGCGTCGTTCCAGTTCCAGGAGCACAGATTCGCCGCTCGTGCCCGGGAAGCAAAAGGAGGCGACGGACGGGAGCCGGTCCGTGGGATGGCCGGTCAGGACAGCCCCGGGGACGGCGGACAGCACAGCTGTGATGAACATGTCCCGCAACGCCGTGACCTTCGCCTGCTGATCCTGCTGGCAGGTCTGGGACAGCGCCAGGGCTGTGGCCAGGCCAACCGCTCCGGCAACGTTCTCTGTCCCGGAGCGGCGGCCCCGTTCCTGCCCGCCACCGTGAATGACCGGCTCCACCCTGGTGCGGTTACGGACAAACAGCACGCCGCACCCTTTGGGGGCACCCAGCTTGTGACCGGAGATACTCATGGCGTCCACGCCGAGTGCCTTAGTGTCCAGCGGCAGCCAGCCCGCCGCTTGGACGGCGTCGGTGTGGAAGGGGATGCCGCGCTCCCCGGCCAATGCGGCAAGCGGCGCAATGGGCTGGACAGTGCCCACCTCGTTGTTGGCATACATCACGCTGACCAGCGCTGTTTCAGGCCGGAGGACTTGCTGAAGCGCCTCCGGCGTGACCTGGCCGGTGCTGTCAACGGGCACCACATCCACCGTGAAGCCGTGGAAACGTTCCAGGTACCTGGCCGATTCCTCCACTGCGGGATGTTCGACGGCGCTGACCACCACCCGGTTCATGGCAGGGTTTGCGGCCTGCCGGGCCAGGGCAATGCCCTTCACAGCCAGGTTGTCCGCTTCGGTCCCCCCGGACGTGAACGTCACTTCCCCGGGCCGGCAGCCAAGCACAGCGGCCACGGAGGCCCTGGCGCCGGCGAGCGCCCGCGCGGCCGATTCCCCCAGTGTGTGGTGGCTGGAGGGGTTGCCGAACTCTCCGGTCAGGTACGGCCACATTGCCTCGAGCACCTCCCGGCGGACGGGGGTGGTTGCGGCGGCGTCAAGGAAGATCATGGCGCATTCACCCGATGGTCAGTTCCACGTCCAGGCCGAGGTCCAGGGCGGCGACGGTGTGCGTCAGGGCACCGACGGAGATCACGTCCACTCCCGTGGCGGCGATCGCGGCGACGGTATGGAGGTTGACGTTTCCGCTCGCTTCCACCTGCGCCCGTCCGGCCACCATGGCCACGCCGGCCTTCAATCCGTCGATGGTGAAGTTGTCCAGCATGATGGTGTCCACCCCTGCCGCCAGGACGGGTTCGATCTGGTCCATCCGGTCCACTTCCACTTCGAAGTGGGTGGTGTGCCCCAGCTGGGCCTTGGCCGCGAGCAGCAGTTCCGTGAGCTTGCCGGGGTCCCCGCCGGTCATGACGGCCAGGTGGTTGTCCTTGGCCAGAACGGCGTCCGAAAGGCTGTAGCGGTGGTTGGCCCCGCCGCCGCAGCGCACGGCAAAGCGCTCGAGGATCCGCAGTCCCGGAGTGGTTTTGCGGGTGTCGGTGATCCGTGCCCGCGTGCCCTCCGTGAGCTGCACGAACTCGGCGGTCCGGGTGGCGATAGCGGACATCCGCTGGACAAGGTTGAGCGCAACACGTTCCGCGAGCAGCACCGACCTGGCGGGGCCGCTGACCCGGGCGAGGTGGGTGCCGGCGTCGAACCTTTCCCCGTCCGCCACCAGCAATTCAACGTCGATGCCGGGATCCACCAGCTGCATGGCATCGCGGAACACCGTTGCCCCGCTCAGGACGCCGGGAACGCGGGCGTTCAATACCGCCGTGGCGCGTGCACCGTCGGGAATGAGCAGCTGCGAGGTGATGTCGCCGGCGGGTGCGTCCTCGGCGAAGGCGCGTTCCAGGATCTCCCGGACGGGTGCGGCGGGAAGGGTCAGGCCGGACGCCCGGCGGGCGGGGGCGGCCGGATCGGCCACCAGGTTTTCACTCATGGAGAAGGCTCGCTTTCGGGCGGAATGAGAAAGTGTCTAGGGAAATGTCTGCGGCATCAGGCGGGCTGTCGCTGCGGTAGTGGGCACCAAGGGATTCTTGGCGGTCCAGCGCGGCCGCGGCCAGCAGCCGGGCAGCCAGCAGCAGGTTCCGGTCCTCGTGCGCGGCTACGGCGTCGGGCTGCCCGCCGGCATCAACAGTTCCAGGAGAAACGGCGCAGGCCCACCCCTGCAGGGTTGCCGCCGCCTGGGCCAACAGCTCCCCGCTGCGGAGAACCCCGGCATGGGAAGTCATCAACCGGCGCAGAGCATCCCGGGAGAACGGCTCATCTCCCACGCCGAAGCCGGACAACCGGCTCCCAGCCGGGACGGTACGCGGCGGAGTGCCGGCGGGCGCCACCCAGGCACCGTCGTCATCACCAGATAGGAAGGCTTCAACAGCGCGCCGGCCGAAGACAAGTCCTTCGAGGAGGGAGTTGCTGGCCAGGCGGTTAGCCCCCTGGACCCCTGTGCAGGCGACCTCCCCGGCGGCATAGAGCCCCGGGATGCTGGTGCGGGCGGAAAGATCGGTGGCTACCCCGCCCATCCAGTAGTGGGCCGCGGGTGCCACGGGCACCGGTTCGCGGGTCCAGTCGATGCCGGCGTCACGGGTCTTCCGGGTAAGGGTGGGGAAGCGGCGCTCGAGGAAACCCGCACCCCGGGTTTCCTCGATGACCCGGGCGTCCAGGTAGACGTGGCCGTTGGGGTCGCCGAGCTTGGCCAGGTGCAGGGCGATGCTGCGCGAGACGACGTCGCGCGGGGCGAGTTCCGCGTCGGGGTGGTAGGCACGCATGAAGCGGCGCCCGCTGGCGTCCACCAGGATGGCACCTTCCCCGCGGACTGCCTCCGAGATCAGCAGCGGCCCCGACAGGGTGGCGGGCTGGTGCGTGGCGGTTGCGACCAGGCACGTCGGGTGGAACTGGAAGAACTCGAGGTCGGCGGTGGCAGCCCCGGCGCGCACGGCGAGCGCCAGGCCGTCGGCGGTGGCCACGCCTGGGTTGGTTGTCTGGGCGAACAGTTGGCCGGCGCCCCCGGTGGCCAGCAGGACGGCGTCTCCCTCAATGCTGGATGTGCGGCCGTTCTGCAGGTACTCCAGGCCGCTTACCCTGCCGCTTCCATCCTGCAGCAAGGCTGTGGCGTAGGCGCCGGTCAGAACCAGGAGGTTTCCTTCCGCCTGCGCTGCCAGGACGGCACGGATCAGCGCTTCGGCAACCCTTGCCCCGGTGGCATCACCGCCTGCATGGAGGATGCGCGGTGCGCTGTGGGCCGCTTCCAGGCCGAGGGCGGGGCCGTCGTCGTCCCCCATGTCGAAGCGGACGCCGAAACGCCGCAGCCCTGCGATATCCAGCCGGGCTTCCGTGCACATAAGCCGGACCGCTTCTTCATTGCAGTGCCCGGCCCCGGCCTGCAGCGTGTCCGCGATGTGGGCGGCAACGGTGTCCCCTGGCGCCGGGTCCGGAAGCACGGCCGAGATCCCGCCCTGGGCGAACCAGGTATTGCTCTCGTCCAGCCGGCCCTTGGTCACCAGGACAGGGTCAGCACCGGCGTCGGCCGCCAGGAGGGCGGCGTACAGGCCGGCAATGCCGCTTCCGACGACGATCAGCCGCCGCCGTGCGGGCTTTCCTGCGCTGAACCCGGGGACGTCCGTTACCCGGGCAGCCACGTTCCGCCGCCGTTCCACTATGGCCTGGCGGCGAGCATGCGCTCGAGCGCGGTCCGGGCATTGGCCTGCACGGCGTCATCCACGGTGATCCTGTTGACCACCCGGCCGGCAACCAGTTCCTCAAGCACCCAGGCGAGGTAGCCCGGGTGGATCCGGTACATGGTGGAGCAGGGGCAGATGACGGGGTCCAGGCAGAAGATGGTGTGCTGCGGGTACTCTGCGGCCAGGCGGTTCACCATGTTGATCTCGGTGCCGATTGCGAAAGTGGTGGGCTCAGTGGCGCCCGCGATGGCCTTCTTGATGAAGTCGGTGGAACCGGCTGAGTCTGCGGCGTCCACCACTTCCATGGGGCACTCAGGGTGGACGATGACCTGGACGCCGGGGAAGTCGGCGCGTGCCTTGTCGATCTGGGCGGTGGTGAACCGCTTGTGCACTGAGCAGAACCCGTGCCACAGGATCACCCGGGAATCCAGCAGCGCCTGCTCCCCGTTGCCGCCCAGGTCCTTGCGGGGGTTCCACATGGGCATCTGCTCCAGCGGCACGCCCAGTGCCTTCGCGGTGTTGCGGCCGAGGTGCTGGTCGGGGAAGAACAGGACCCGCTGCGCCCGCTGGAAGGCCCATTCCAGGACGGTCTTGGCGTTGGATGAGGTGCAGACGATGCCCCCGTGCTCGCCGCAGAAAGCCTTGAGGGCTGCGGAGGAGTTCATGTAGGTGACGGGAATGACCGGAACCCGGCCGTCGGCGTCGGGCTCGGTGCCGAAGATCTCCTCCAGCTGTTCCCAGCATTCGGCGACGGAATCGGCGTCGGCCATGTCCGCCATGGAGCAGCCCGCGGCGAGGTTGGGCAGGATGACGGCCTGGTCGGGCTTGGAGAGGATGTCGGCGGTTTCGGCCATGAAGTGGACGCCGCAGAAGATGATCGCCTCCGCATCGGGCCGGGTCAGGGCGGCGTTGGCGAGCTGGAAGGAGTCGCCCACGAAGTCCGCGAACCGGACCACCTCGTCCCGCTGGTAGAAGTGCCCCAGGATGACGGCCCGCTCCCCCAGTGCTGCCTTGGCGGCGAGGATGCGTTCCGCGAGCTCGGCGTCGCTGGCCAGCTTGTACTCATCGGGCAGCTGTCCCTGGCGGGGAGTGGCTGCCGGGGCGACGTCGGCGCTGGAGGCTCCGGGGCCGTAGGCGGGGATCCCCGCGAGCGCCTCGGCCAGGTCGTAGTCCCAGGGGCCCTTGGCGAGGGCGGGGCTGCAGGTGCTGCCTTTGGCGGCTGCGCCTTTTTCGGCCTGTTCACGTGTGATCAGCTGGATTGCTGTGTTGACGCTGCTCATGCTGTGCTCCTGTTGTCTGGGTCAAGGCCGGGCCGGCCGGTAAAGCGGTAGAGGCGGGGCGGGCGGTGTTTACCGCCCTGGAGGAATTGGTCTGTTTCTTCGATTTCGGGGGTGGATTTGAGCTGGCGGCGGAAGTTGGCGGGGTCCAGCTGGCGGTCCAGCACGGCCTCGTAAACCTCGCGCACCTGGGCGAGGGTGAAGTACTCGCCCAGGAGGTGGTAAGCCACCGAGCCGTAGGCCAGCTTGTTCCGCAGGCGCCAGAGGGCGTAGTCGACGATGGCGTTATGGTCGAACGCCAGGTCACCGAGGCGGTCGGCCCGAAACCACCGCACATTCTCCGAAACGTCCGCCAGCGCCGCTTCCGTCGGCTGGACCAGGGCCCAGTAGACGATGGAGACCACGCGCTGGCTGGGTGAGCGGTGCAGGCCGCCGAAGGCGTACAGCTGCTCCAGGTAGTTGGGGGCCAGGCCGGTTGTCTCCCGGAGGTTCCTCGAGGCAGCGTCCTGCAGGGACTCGTCGTGGCTGAGGGGTCCGCCCGGCAGTGCCCACAGCCCCTTGAAGGGTTCGCGGATGCGGCGCACCAGCGGCAGCCACAGGGTGGGCCGCCCGGAGGTTTCGCTGGGGCGGAGCGCGAAAATTACGGTGGAGATGGCAAGCAAGGGCGGCGCGGCACGGCGCTCCGAGACGTTAGCTGAGCTGTAGTACACGCGTCCACCTCCTGGTGCCGGTCCGGCCCCTGCCGGGGCTCTAGTTATGGTCACCTTGACCATAACTCATTCTACGGCCAGCGGGGCACAAACAGGAAATGTGTCCGGCGGCGGGATCCCGGCGCAGTCCGCCGGCGTGGCGGGAGCCGACGCGAGCACGGGCAGGGCGCAAGTTCAGCCGCGCGGTAACCAGGCGGTAAATTCGAGTGGTCCCAAGAGGATCAAACGCCCAGACCCCAAGAAGGTTCATTCTCATGACGACGAAGTCCGCCCCGGCACGCCCGGAAAAGCACCTCGGCCACAGCATGAAACCCCGCCAGCTCACCATGATGGGGCTGGGAAGTGCCATCGGGGCCGGGCTGTTCCTGGGTTCCGGTGCCGGCGTCCAGGCCGCAGGCCCCGCCGTGCTGATTTCCTACCTGGTGGCAGGGACGCTCATCATCCTGGTGATGTGGGCACTCGGTGAGATGGCGGCGGCGAACCCGAACAGCGGGGCCTTCTCCGTCTATGCCGAAAGGGCCTTGGGCAGGACCGCGGGAGCCACCATCGGCTGGCTCTGGTGGCTGCAACTGGTGGTGGTCATCGCTGCCGAAGCCCTTGGTGCGGCAGGGCTGCTGTTTTCCGTATGGCCGGTCATCCCGGCCTGGGCGCTGGCACTGGTGTTCATGGTGGTGTTCACCGGCATCAATCTGGCGGGTGTCCGGAACTTCGGTGAGTTCGAGTTCTGGTTTGCCATCCTCAAGGTCGCCGCGATCGTCCTGTTCCTGATGGTGGGCACCGCACTCCTCCTTGGAATCCTGCCTGACGTTGCATCGCCAGGCCTGTCGAACCTCACCACAGATTTCGCCCCGCAGGGCCTGGGCGGCATTGCCGCAGCGCTCTTCGTGGTGATATTCGCCTTCGGCGGCACGGAGATCGTCTCGGTAGCAGCGGCGGAAACCGAAGACCCCGAACGCAGCGTGGGCAGGGCCATCCGCACCGTGGTGTGGCGCATCCTGGTTTTCTACATCGGTTCCGTGTTTGTCATCGCCGCCGTGCTTCCGGCCGGCTCGGAAGGCCTGGCCTCGCCTTTTGCCGGCGTCCTCGACGTTGCCGGCATCCCGGGTGCCGCAACCGCTATTACGCTGGTGGCCGTCGTCGCCCTCCTCTCCGCGCTGAACGCAAACCTGTACGGCGCGTCGCGGATGGTGTACTCGCTGGCGGAGCGGGCGGAGGCACCGCGTGTCCTGGCCCGGCTGGGCGGTGCAAGCGTGCCCATGCTGGCGGTCGCAGTTTCCGTGGCCTTCGGCTTCATCGCCACGGTCCTGGAACTCCTGTTTCCGGAGCGGATCCTTCCGGCCCTCTTCCAGCTCGTGGGGTCCACGTGCCTGGTGGTGTGGGGCAGCGCACTGGTGTCCCAGCTGGTGCTGCGCCGCCGGGCGGACCGGGACGGCACCGACCTTCCCCTGCGGATGAGGGGCTTCCCGGGGCTCACCATTCTGGGCCTGGTACTGCTGGGACTGATCTTTGCCGTCGGTTTCAGCGCCGACAGCAGCCGCGTGCAGCTCTTCAGCACGTTTGCGCTGATCGCCGGGATCGCCCTTGCCTGCGCGCTGGGGGCCCGGTTTACGCGCCGCACGTCCGTCCCGGCCGGGCAGGTAGAGTGATGCCAGGCACCGACGCGCCGGGTCCTCCCGGCCGCATGAGTTGACGAGGACTGGGACCATGAGCGGCAGGCACACCGGCCAACAGCAAACGCACACCGTAGAGGGCACCGACCCGCAGCTGTATGTGGGGGTGCACGAACCCGCGGACGACGCAGGGCTCCGGCCTGTGCTGCTGCTGCACGGCTTTTCCTCCTCGTCCAAACTCAACTGGGAAGACACCGGATGGGTGTCCTCCCTGCTGCAGGCAGGACGCCGGGTGATCACTGTGGACCTGCCAGGGCACGGCCGCAGCGGCGCGCCCGAAGACCGCGATTCCTACTCCCCCAGCAGGATCCGCGCTGACCTGCTCCAGGCAGCGTTCGACGCCGGCGTGCGGCCCCTGCAGGCGGATGACCCTTCCAGCGGACTAGACATCGTGGGGTATTCACTGGGTTCCCGGCTCGCCTGGGAGTTTGGCGCCACCCAGCCGGAGATTGTCCACCGGCTGGTCCTGGGCGGACCGAACACCGCCGACCCGCTGGCCGAGTTCGACCTCGTGGCGGCCCAGGACTACCTGGCCGACGGCACCCCGATTGCTGACGAATCCACGGCTCGGCTGTTGAAGATGGCCCTGTTGCTGCCCAGCAACAACATTTTCGCCCTGCTTTCCCTGGTGGAAGCCATAAAGGCCGAGCCTTACGACCCCTCCGAAGCGGTCCCCCACGTACCGGTGCTCCTGGTCTCAGGCGACCAGGATGAAAGGATCGCCAGTCTTCCAAAGCTCGCCCAGCTGGCCGAAAGTGCCGGTTCAACGGCCGAGCAGCTGGTCCTGCCGGGACGCAACCACACCAACGCTGTCACCAGCAGGGCTTTCAAGCAGGCCGCCATCGCCTTCCTGTCGGTGTAGGGTCCGGTCTTCCATTCCATCCTCCCGTGCACCTTCCCGCAGGGGCTGGCGGTAGGCTGAAACCAGGTGCAGGGAAGCCTGGAGGAGCAGATGGGTACGCGTTTCGAAGACCGCACGGAGGCCGGCGAGCGCCTGGCCGCGGTACTTCCCCAATTCCGGGAACGGCCGGACACCCTCGTCCTGGGCCTGGCCCGCGGCGGGATCCCGGTGGCTGCCGCCGCCGCCAAGGCGCTCTACCTTCCGCTGGGAACGGTGCTGGTTCGCAAACTCGGCATCCCGGGACACGAGGAGACAGCCTACGGAGCACTGGCCTGGGCACGCGGCCGTACCGTCCGGCTCATCAACAAGCCTCTCCTGGACCGCGTCCTGGAGCACGGCGTCCGCCGTGAGTGGCTAAATGAGGTGGAGCAGCGCGAGCGTGCCGAACTGCTCCGCCGCGTGGACCTGTACCCCGGCACGGACCATGACGTTGCAGGCAAGACAGTGGTGCTGGTGGACGACGGCCTGGCTACCGGCGCAACCATGCGCGCCGCCGTCGAGGCAGTCCGCGAGGGCGGCGCGGCCGCCGTGGTTGCCGCTGCCCCGGTAGGTTCGATCGATGCCGAAGCATCCGTGGAGCGGGTCTGCGACGCCGTGCTGTGCCTTCATCTGCCGGGCAAGTTCCGTGCGGTGGGCAGCTTCTACCGGCATTTCGAACAACTGACTGACGACGACGCCATCCGCTTCCTGAAGTCGTAGGCGCGCCCGGAGCAAGAAAGACCGGAACGCGCAAACAGCAGGCCCGGACCGAACCGGTCCGGGCCTGCTGCCGAATGGGCCACGCCGCCCCGGTCCCCTGGCCGAAGCGAAGCGAGACCAGGGGGACGATGGGGATTAGTGGTGGTGGCTGACTCCCAGCGGCCGGCCCTTGGTCTCCTTGGCCAGCAGCACGCCGATGGCGGAGATGACACAGAGGACCATGATGTAGATGCCGATGGAGCCCGCCCATTTGGTGACCTGGAGCAGGAACTCGGCGATGGTCGCCGCGAAGGCGCCGCCCAGGATCGCACCGAACGCGTACCCGATGGAGATGCCCGAGTAGCGCACGTTGGCGGGGAACATCTCGGCGTACATGGCGGACATCGGGCCGTAGGAGAGGCCCAGGCCGATGGTGAGGACGAACAGTGCAACGCCGTAGAGCAGGATGTCCTTCGTGTCGATCAGTGCGAACATGGGGATCATCCAGGCGAAGATGATGGCATAGCCCGTGAGGAAGGTCTTGACGCGCCCGATCCGGTCCGACAGCCAGCCGCCCACCATCGTGAAGATCAGCCAGCCGAAGGAGGCCAGGGTGGTGGCAAGGAGGACCGGCGGGGCGGGCATCTGCAGAATGCGGGTGGCGTAGGAGATGAAGAACGCGATCAGCAGGTAGCCAGCGGCGTTGTTCGCGATGAAGATCATCGTGGAATAGAGCACCGGGCGTTTGTGGCTGCGGACCAGTTCGCCCAGGGGCGCCTTGCTTTCCTCCTTGCGGGCGGCCATTTCCTGGAAGACCGGGCTCTCGGCCACGGCCCGCCGGATGAGGTAGCCCACCACGATCAGCACGATGGACAGCAGGAACGGCATCCGCCAACCCCAGGCGGCGAAGTCTTCCCTGGACATGCTGCTGTTGAGTAAGAACAGCAGGCCGGTGGCCAGGATCATGCCCACCGGAACGCCAATCTGCGGGAAGGCACCGAACAGGCCGCGCTTGTTCAGGGGCGCGTGCTCAACAGCCATCAGCGCGGCCCCGCCCCATTCGCCGCCGGCTGAGAAGCCCTGGGCGATCCGGAGGAGGATCAGCAGGACCGGTGCCCACGCACCGATCTGGGCGTACGTGGGCAGCATGCCGATAAGCGCCGTGGCGGCGCCCATCATGACCAGCGTGAAGACGAGCATGGCCTTGCGTCCCAGCCGGTCGCCCAGGTGGCCGGCCACGACGGCGCCGAGCGGCCGGAACAGGAAGCTGATGCCGATCAGGGCAAAGGAGAGAATCTGGGCCAGGCCGGGGTTGGATTCGTTCAACGGTGCCAGGAACAGCGGTGACAGCAGAGTTGCGGTCAGCTGGGCAAAGATGAAGAAGTCGTACCACTCGATGGTGGTTCCCACGAGGGTGCCGGCGAGGACCTTGCGTTCCTCCCGGCGTGTGCTGGGGCCGGCAAGGGTGTCCACCTTGGACGGTGTGGTCATCGAAACTCCATTGTTTAGTGGCAGCTGGGCCGCCTGGACGCCTTCAGTATTACCGACAGAACGGTCAGTTAGTTAGAGGGTACTACGAAAATGTGAGGGGCGACACGCCAGGCGTGAAGTTTGTGCGTTGGACGCTTGCCTGACCTCAGTTCTATATTGGAACTTGCGATTCACATTCCGGAACAGACCGGGTCAGCTCCGGGAAACCCACAGATCGCTGCACCCGGCGGCACGCCACCTAGGATGGAAACCATGACTCCCACCGCCGCAGCCCCAGCCGGAGCAGCGCAGGCACAGGCTTCTCCCTCCCAGACGCTGTCCAGGGGAATCCGCGCCCTTGAAATCCTCGCGGCCGCCCCCGGACCGCTGACCATTGCCGAGCTGGCCGATGCCATGGGGGTGCACCGCTCGGTGGCCTACCGGATCCTGCGTACCCTCGAAGACCATTCACTCCTGGTGCGGGATGATGCCGGCAAGGTCCAGCCCGGGCCCGGACTGGCCGTCCTGGCGCGGGGTGTTTCGCGGAACCTCCAGGCCGCGGCGCTGCCCGAGCTGACCCACCTCGCCAATACCCTCGACATGACGGCCTTCGTGGCCGTGTGGGACCACCACGACTGCATCACCCTGGTCACGGTGGAGCCAAGGCATTCAGGGGCAACGGTTGCGCAGCATCCAGGCACCCGGCACCCGGTCAACGCCGGAGCACCCGGCATCGCCATCCAGTCAGCGCTTACCGAAGCGGAATGGGACCGGCTGAACACGGGCGTCCCCTACCGCCCGGAGGCGGGCGAGGCCCGAACGAAGGGATACTCAGCCAGCCACGACGAAGTCATCGCCGGCGTGTCCTCACTGGCATCCCCCGTCCGGGTGCCTGGCGGACGTCCGGCCGCGCTCGCCGTCGTTTATATCCGTTCTGCCCATGATCCGGAAACGGTGGGGGCGGCGCTCGCCGAAAGCGCCGCCCGGATCGAGCGCCAGCTCGCCTAGCGCCAGGACTCAGTTTCCTGCAGTCCGGTCCCGCAGGAGGCACGCGGCAATTGCTCCGAGCAGCGCCAGCACCGCGGCGGCACAGACAGGAACAACGAAGGCTGCGGGATGGCCGCCGGCCTCTGCAAGATGGCCGCCGATGGAGGAGCCGAGCGCTGTGCCCGCCACAATGCCACTGGCTAAAGCAGTCATGACCGTGCCCAGCCGGCCTGCCGGCGCCAACACGCCGCCGGCCGCGAAGACCGTGACCATGACCGGGCCCACCGGAAGCCCCAGGACGAGCAGGACCACCACCATGCCTGCCAGTGAGGACGGCACCAGCAGCAGCACAGCCAGTATTGCCATGAGCGCCGCTGACAGGATCCAACGCCGCGGAAGGCCGAACCGCTGGGGCCAATAGGCGACGGAAAGGGCCGCTGCGGCAGAGCTCAGGCCCATGACGGCATACAGCAGCCCGGCGATTTCAGAACCTGCCAGGCCGGCCGAGAAGGAACTCAGCGCGGCCTGCGTTGAGCCGAAGAACGTTCCCATGCAGACCATCGCTGACACGGGCAGGATCACTGCCGCCGGGATTCTGCCCTCACGCCTGCTGGCTGGCTGTCCCTTTGCCCGCTTCGGACTGGGCTGCACGGAGCGGTGGGTGGGGTGCGCGGCAAATGCCGGAACCAGGGTGATGGTCATTGCCGCAGCCAGCGCGAGCGGAAGCCACGGCGCCAGCAGGCTGGCAAGGATTCCCACCAGCGCCGGTCCCAGGACAAACGTCACCTCGTCGGCGGTGCTTTCGTAGGAGAGCGCGGTATCCAGGTCCCGCTTGTTTGCCGGCGCGGGCCCCTGCAGGGTCAGGGCCATCCAGCGTACCCGTGCCAGCGGGCCAACCTGCGGGCAACTGGCCCCGGCGGCGAAGGCGGCCGCCAGGATTGCGGCGTGGAAACCGCCGGACCGGCCAAGGCTTGCGGCGACGAGGATCAACGCCACCACGGCTGCGGTGTTGATGACCGCAGCTGCTATCAGCACCGGCCGCTGCCCCCGCCTGTCGGCCAGGGCGCCCAGCACCGGAGCACCAAGCGCGGAGCCGATGCCGACCGCGCCGGCCGCGGTCCCGCCCGCGGCATAGGACCCGCTGACGGAGGTGACCATGGTGAGCGTGCCGACCGTGAGCATTGCCAGCGGCAACCGCGCAAAGAGGCCAACGGCGATGAAGCTGCGGCCAGCCAGGTGGGAGAGCCGGGCAAACCGTCCCTGCGGTGCCTTGGCTGAAGCGGCGGCCGTCTGGGCGACGCCGGCTGCCGGGTCCGGGACATTGCCGTCCGGCCGGGCGGGACCAGGCCAGGTGGAGTCATGGCCAGCGGCGGAATCGCGGGCAGTGGAAGGGGAGGAGGGTGATGTCATTCCGGGCTCGTTCAGTTCGTGCGCATCGTCCCTCCTCCCGATGCGCGCAACCCGGTAACTGTAAAATTATAGCGCCCATTGGGATGTTCTCCAGGGCGCCGCCTCGGTCCGGGTGACGAATCAGGCCACCACGTCGAGCGCCTCGGAAATGCGCAGCGTGGACCCGGTGCGCCCCTTCAGCACCTGAAGCTGGGTGCCGATCCGCTGCTTCATCTCTCCGACGTGGCTGACGAGTCCCACCACGCGCCCGCCGTCCCGCAGTCCCTCCAAAGCGTCCATGACCTGTTCCAGCGATTGCTCGTCCAGGCTCCCGAACCCCTCGTCCACGAACAGCGTCTCAATCTCCACGCCGCCCGATTCCTGCTGCACAACGTCGGCGAGGCCGAGTGCCAGAGACAGGGAAGCCATGAACGATTCGCCACCGGAGAGGGTGGAGGTGTCGCGGCGGTACCCCGTCCATTGGTCCACGACTTCCAGGCCCAGTCCGGACTTGGCGCCCCTGGCCGCCTTCGCGTCGGTGTGCTGCAGCAGATAGCGGCCATCGCTCATTGCCACCAGGCGTTCGGAGGCAGCGAGGGCGACCTGCTCAAGCCGCGCGGCGAGGACGTAGCTGTTGAGGCTCATCCGGTAGGTGTTCTCTCCCCGGCCTGCGGCAGCATCAGCCAGCCCTGCCAGCATCTGTGCCCGCTCGGCCGGTTCCCGGGCGGATGCGGACAGGGCTTCATACTCCGCGCTGATGGCGGCCAGTGATTCCTGGCACCGGCCCGCCAGGCCGGCGGCAAGATGGGCGTCCCGCGCCTGCTGCCGGGCAGCGGCGGCGGCCTCCCGCAGGGCAGCGAAGCGGTGCTCGTCCGCCGTGAATCCGGCGGACTGTTCCTCAAGCGCGAGCACAATATCCTCTGACTCAAAAAGTTCGGCCACCCGGGCTGCCTCGTCCTGGGCGGCGCGTACCTCGTCCTCGAGGGCGGCTGCCTGGGCGGTGGGAAGCAACTGCTGTCTGGCTTCGCCGGCAGTGGCGAATCCTGCCGCCGGCAGTGCCAGATCCAGCTGTTCCCGCGCGTCGGAGGCCTGCGCCCGGGCACGCTCCAGCTGTGCCTGGGCTTCCACGGCCTTGTCCAGCACTGCAACCGCGTCCTCCAGCGACCGCAGCCGGCGCGGCAAGCTCCGGTGCCCGCCGCGCAACCCGGACAGTGACTGGTCCAGGGAGGCCGATTGCTCGGACAGGTCTGTCAGGGAGCCATTCGCCTTGGCAATTTCTGCTTCCATCGCTGCCTTTGCCGCAAGTGCTGCGGCGAGGTCTGCATCCAGGACGTCCAGCCGCAACCTGACCGCCGCCAGTTCCTTGGCAGCTGCTTCGGCCTGGGCGGCAGCGGCGCGGGCTCCTTCCGCACCGTTGAGGGCTTCGGATTCGGGTGTTTCCCCGCCTTGGCCCGCGAGGACGGCCACCTGCTGGTTCGCCGCCGCAAGTTCGCTACTGAGCAGCGTGAACGCGGCTTCGGCGGCTTCATGGACGGCGTGGGCTGCTTCTTCCGCCTGGGCGAGGCCCGGACCTCCGGACCCGGCAGCAGCGGGTGCGGGATGGTCGCCGCTGCCGCAGACGGGGCACGGATCACCCTGCGTCAGCTGGGCGGCCAGTTCCGCGGCAGCATTGGCCAGCCGCTCTTCGCGAAGGTCAAGCCATCGGCGTTTTGCCTCCAGCTGGTTCTCCCTGGAGGCGTCATACCGAAGCTTCACTGCTTCGCGGGCTGCAACCGCGACAGTGTGCCGTCGGACAACGTCCAGCAGCTCCGTTGCAGCCATCGCTTCCTTGCTGCGAAGCGCGGCGGTTCCCGCATGCTGCACCAACTGCTCCAGGCCCCCGGCGAGGCGGTCCCGTTCGTCCTGGAGTGATGCCACGCGGCGGCCGAGGTCGGCAATGCCCGTGGCCAAATCCTGCTGCTTCACGGCCAGTGCACTGTGCCGTTTCCGTAGGGCCTGCAGCCTGTCCTCATCGGGCAACCTCGCCTCGACGACGGCCAGGAGCGAGCGGAGCCTGGCCAGCTCCCCGGCGGCAGAGCGGGAACAGCCCGCTCCGGCCCCCGGCGCACGAGCCGCGGCCACTTCGGCGCCGGCCATCCCGTCACCGTCCCGCCCGGCACCGTCCAGTCCAAACTCTTCAGCCAAACCGAGATCCAGCTGTGCAAGCTCACTGTCACGGTCCGCGGCCAGCCTGAGCAACGTGACTGCAGACTCTGCGGCGCCGGCGGCGCTCCGGACCCTGTCCTCGGCCGTGTCCACGTTCTTCAGGTGTCCGTCCAGGACCGCCGCCTGGCGGTGCCGCTCCAGGCGCAGGGTCAGGCTTTCGAGCAGCGGCGCAGCTTCCTGCACGGCTTTCCGGCGGGAGGCGGCAGCCTCGAGCCTGCGGCGGCGCTCCATCCGCGCATTTTCCTCCTCCACGGCTTGCGTTTGCGCGGTGCTTTCGGATTCGGCGGCCCTGGCCAAATCCGTCAGTTCGCGCAGGCGTTCCCCGACGGCGGCCTGCAACCCTTCCAGCCGCCCAGCGACGTTCGCCGTGGGCGGGGTGCATGTGGCGTCCAGCTCCAGGGCAGCCGTTTCAGACTCTGCCCGCGCTGCCAGCAGATCGAGCCGGCCGGCCAAAGCGGAGACTTTGTCCCGGGCGTCCTGGGCCTGCCGGGAAAGTTCCTGTTCCAGCGATTCAAAACGCTGGGTGCCGAACAGTTTCTGCAGCAACTCCAGCCGGTCCGCAGCCTTGGACCGCAGGAACGCGGCGAAGTCGCCCTGCGGAAGCATCACCACGCGGGTGAACTGTTCCCGGTCCATTCCGAGCAGCGCCATTATTTCGGCTCCGGCTTCATCGTTCCGGGCTGACTTTTCCACCCATGCGCCGTCCACGTGCTCACGCAGGAGGGTTTTGGCCTGCTGGGTGGTGAAGCCGTTTTTGCCCCGCGCGCTGGGCTTTTCCCAGGCAGGCGACCGTGTCACTTCGAACCGCCGCCCCTGGGCAGAGAATTCACAGGTGACGGCAGGTTCCTGGCCCGGTTGTGCGTGATCGCTGCGGAGCCGTTTGCCGTCCTGGCGGGCGCCGGGAACGGAACCGTACAAGGCGAAGCAGATGGCGTCCAGGACGCTGGTCTTTCCGGCGCCCGTGGGACCATTGAGGAGGAAAAGGCCGTGGCCGCTCAGCCGGTCGAAGTCTATGTCTTCGGTGCCTGCAAAGGGGCCGAATGCTGAAATGCGGAGGTGATGGATTCTCATCGCGAGCCCTCCAGCAGGCGGACGTTCTCAAGGGCGGCGGCAAGCGCCGCTTTCTCGGCGTCGTCCGGGACGCGGCCACGCACATGCTCCAGGAACCCGCAGCACACGGCGAGGTCGTCCGGCGCCTCGGCGAGCCTGCTGCGGTAGGTGGCGGCCCTCGCGGCGGGTCCACCCTGGGGATCGAAGTTCAGCACCAGGGTGTCCGGAAACCTTGCCCGCAGCCGGTCCATGGCCCGGGCCGGCCGCTCTGCGTCCGTCAACGTGATTTGGCAGTAGGCGGTTTCCGCCCAGTGGTGCTCCGGCGACTCCAGGAGGTCCTGCAGCGGACCCCGCAGTACCGCCAGGGCCCGGGGCGCTTCAAACTGCACCTCTTCCACTCCGGTGACCCCGTCTGCGCCAAGGTCCACCAGCCACGCCCCTTTCCGGTGCCGGGCCTCAGAGAAGGAGTAGGCAAGCGGGGATCCGGAATACCGCACCTCGGGCGACAATGACTGACGGCCGTGGAGGTGGCCGAGCGCCGTGTAGCTGAAGCCCTCGAAGAGGTCCAGCGGCACCGCGCCCACGCCCCCGATGCTGAGGTCGCGTTCACTGTCCGAGCTGATGCCGCCGCTGGCGAACGTGTGGGCCAGGACCACCGAATGGACCACGGAGTCGGTTGCACGTCGCCCGATGTCCTCCCGGATCAGCCTGGTGGCCGCCCGGGTGACGTCGAAATGGCTCGCGGTCTCCACGCCCAGTTGACCGGCGACAAGCCGCGGCTCAAGCCACGGGATGCCATAGATGGCCAGCACCGCTTCCTTCCCGGCCCGGCCGTGGCCGAGCGGCAGCAGCAGCGGCTGGTCCAGGTTCTCCACCCGGGTGCGGAGGTGCACGCCGCCGCGCTCCAGCAGCCGGGCGGCAAAGCCCAGCCGGATGGCGGAGTCATGGTTGCCGCTGGTCAGGACCACCTTGGCCCCGGCCGATGTAAGCCGGACAAGTGCGTCGTCCAGCAGGTGAACGACATCCACGCCCGGCAGGGCGCGGTCGTAGACGTCCCCGGCAATCAGGACGACATCCACATGGTGCTGCGAAACCGCCTCCACGAGCTGGTCAATAACGCCCCGCTGGGCCTCCAGCATGCCCACGCCGTGGAAGGAGCGGCCCAGGTGCCAGTCCGATGTGTGTAGTAACCGCATACTTCTAAGCTATCGGGAGCCACTGACAGTTTGCGTCACCGAACGCGGCGCACCGGCAGACCAGGCTCTGATCCATAGGCTCCAGGGGCACACCCGCGACTTCAATCCGTTGAGTCCGGGTGCAGGATTCAGGCTGGTGCGAACACCATCGGCCCGTAGTAGCCGTTCACGCCGGGCCGGCCCCGTCGGCTCACTGACGATCGATTCAGCCGCGCTTGCCCTCGAAAAACTCCTGCGCCTCCGTGGCGCCACCGGCGCTGTCCGTCCGTGTGCTGTCCGGACCCGCGGCCAAGGCGGCCGGGGGCACGCCGTCGCCGTCGCCGTCGGACCCGCCAGACCCGTCGGACCGGGGTTCCGCCCCCGGTGCACGGGCTGCGCCAGCATCCCCGGAAGCGTCTGTGCCAGCATCTGCAGAGGCAACCGCCCGGAAGCTGCGGAACAGCAGTCCGGCGACCGCGGCACCCGCCAGCGGCGCCGCCAGGAACACCCAGAGCTGTTCCAACGCCCAGCCGGAGCTAAAAATTGCGGAAGCGGTTGCCCGTGCAGGGTTGAAAGGCAGGTTGCCCACCGCCTGTCCCAGCTGCAGCAGGGCAGCGAAGGTCAGTCCCACGGCGACGGCTGCAGCGGCCCCGCTGCTCCGGTCCCGGGCAGCCGCACCCAGGAAGACGGAGACGATGATGGCAGCACCCAGCACCTCCAGCAGCAGCGCCGCGGCCAGTGGGGCCTGGACGATGGAATGCTCACCGAAGCCGGCCGTGACGGTATCGAATGCCGTCCGGCTGTCTGCAATGCCGGGAAGCGTCCGCAGGACCGCAAAAAGTGCCAGCGCACCCAGCACCGCTCCGGCCAGCTGGGCCGCAACATAGGCGGCGGCAGCTCCGGCACGGATGCGTCCGGCCAGGAGGTGCCCAAGGGTAATCGCAGGGTTGATTTGGCCGCCCGAAACGTGGCCGACGGCGAGCATCGCGGCGGTTACCGCCAATCCGGCAGCGAGCGCGGCGGGCAGCGGGCTCGACTGCGGGATGCTGAAGAGCGGCACCCCCAGGCCGGCGACGGCGACGAACAGGCTGCCGAACCCCTCGGCAGCCAGCCTGGGCGTCAGGCCGGGCCGGACGGTTTCCTGGCCGCTGTGCGGGGCGTCGGGTTTGGCTGGAACAGGGGTGCTCATGGAGGAACCTTCAGGTAGGTGTTCATGCGGGTACTGTCGCCGGGCAACCCGAGCATTATTCCAGTCCAGGCTGGAGGTTAGCTGGACGGTGCCGGGGTGGGGGCGCCGGCCGGACACGGGCCGGCGCCACGGTAAATTTATTGCATGAGCATCGAAACCGGCGCGCCCGCGCCCACCCTGACGTCGCGTATCCACGGTTCCCTGCTGGGCGGCGCACTGGGTGATTCGCTGGGCTTCGCGGTGGAGTTCGACGGGATGGACGAGATCCGGCGCCGCTTTGGAGCGGACGGGCTGACCGGCTTCGCCGCCCTGTCCGGCGACAGCCATTTCTCGGACGATACCCAAATGACGCTGTACACCGTCGACGGACTGGTGGAAGCGCTGGAGTGGGCAAACTCCGGCGTCGGCGCGGACGTCAACGCCTGCCTGTGGCTGGCCTACCTCCGGTGGCTCGCCACCCAGGGCGAAACCGCCCCCGCTTCGGCACCCGTGCCCCAGCCCCGATGGATCGACGGGAATGCGGTGCTCCACCAGCGCCGGCATCCGGGAAAGGCCTGCATCTCCGGCCTGGCAACGGGCGAGATGGGCACCTCCGTGCGCCCCGTCAATCCGGAGTCCAAGGGTTGCGGCACGGTGATGCGCTCGGCACCTTTCGGGCTGGTCCCGCACATCACGCCCGACGCCGTGTACAAACTGAGTGCCGATGCCGCCTCCCTGACGCACGGCCATCCATCTGCCCGGCAGAGCGCCGGAATCTTCAGCCTCCTGATCCACCGGCTGGCCGCGGGCGAGGGCCTGGCGGAGGCCGCCGCCGGAGTAACCGCCCATGCCGCCAACATCACGGACGTGGCCCCCGAACTGCCGGAGCGCCTGGAGGCAGCACTCCGCCTGGCGGACAAAGGCATCGTGCCGCCGGAAGAACTGGTGCAGGAACTGGGCGAGGGCTGGGTGGCTGAGGAGGCGCTCGCCGTCGCCCTTTACGCGGTGCTGGCCACCGTCCCGACTGATTCCGCCGCGGGTACGGACACCCCTCCGGTCCGGCATTTCCGGGAGGCCATTGCCGTTGCCGTCAATCACAGCGGCGACAGCGACTCCACCGGCTCGGTGGCCGGCAACATCCTGGGGGCGTACTACGGAGAGGACTGCCTGCCCGGTGACTGGCTTGACGCGCTCGAGGCGCCGGAGGTCATCCGTGGCATGGCGGACCTCCTGGTGCGGGTCACAACCGGCGAAGGCTGATGTTGTTGCAGGCCTCGCAGACTTCCGCCGGGATCAGCCCGCGGCGCTGAAGGAATCCGAAGATCACACAGCCCAGGCACAGGCCCAGGAAGGCTTCCAGCGAGGCCGCGACAATCAGGATCCCCAGTACCGCCCACGCTGCAGGCTGGGCACTGGCGATGAACAGGATCAGGGCGGCGGTGGAAACGACGGCTCCCATCCCCTGGGCAAAACGCTTGGGCGGGCCCGGGACGGGCTTCACCTTGCCCAGCCGGGGCGTGATGACTTTCACCGACAGCAGGGCAAGAGGCGAGACCCGCGGGCCGAACAGCACCCGCAGCCAGAATCCTGCCGCGATGGCCAGCAATCCCCATCCGGAGCCGGTCGCGGCGGTGGCGAGTGCCAGCAGCACAACCAGGCCCGCCGTCACGCGCGCAGCATACTCGTTGACGGGATTGGGGAAGGCAAAGACTGACATAGGGCAAGGCTAGAAGCGGAACCGGCACGCAGGGAAGGTTTGTTGCGCCAGGTGAACTTTTCAGAGGGGCCGCTTCATGCGGTCGCCGGTTCAGCGAAGCTTCCCACCATCTGCAGGAATTCGCCCTCGGACAGGACTTCGATAGCCTGGCCACGTTCGTGGAGCTCCAGGACCCGGCGCGCCTTGCCGGTCAGCCTGCCCGAGCGGAGGTCCGACGCCACAAAGCCGTCACCCACCACCAGGACGGTGGTGCGTCCGGTCACGCGGCTTTCGGTCCGGGCCCCCACGCCGGCGGACCGCACTTTGGCCTCTGGGCGCCCGATGGACAGCTGGCCGGTAAAGACGACGGTCTGCCCGTACAGCGGATGGCCCGGCCCGGCGTCGGGATTGGGTTCCGGGTTGATGCCTTCCTCCGGCCAGCCGGACCGGAAGGGCCGGACCAGCTCCGCACCGTTTCCTGTCGCGCTGGAAGGGGACGGGCCCGCGACGGCGGCCAGGCTGGGCTTGGAGAGCGCGTCCACCGCCGGATCGAAGGCCTGCTGGCGCGGCATCACCAGGCCCAGCGAGAGGTAGAGCTCAGCGAGGCTGTTGGCGTTGTTGCGGCGGGCGATGTCCATGAGAATCCCGGCGCAGGCCCGGGCGTCCTCGGCAGCATCGTGGTGCTTGACCAGCGGCACGCCGGCTTCCTCGGCGGCAAACGGCAGCGAATTGGAGACCAGCGAATAGCACCGCCGGGACAGCATCACGGTGCAGACATAGTCATAGGCCGGGCCGGGAAGCCCGGAAACCTCCAGGGCGGAGCGAATCACTCCCAGATCAAATGCCGCGTTGTGGGCGGCCAGCACGTCGTCACCGATGAAGGCGCCGATTTCGGCGAAAAGCTCGCCGAAGCGCGGCCGGCCCGCAACGTCTGCAGCGCTGATGCCGTGGATCCGGACGTTGCGGTAATCAAAGTGGTCATGGTTTCGCGGCGGCCGCATCAGCCACGAGACCTCGTCCACAATCCGTCCGCCCCGGACCTTTGTAAGCCCCACTGCGCAAGGAGACCCCCTGAAACCGTTCGCCGTCTCGAAGTCGATCGCAGTAAAGTCCAAACCCACGGCCCCCACCTTACCGCCGAAAGCGGGCCGGACCCTTCAAGTACCCTTGAGTGGTGAACTTTCCTCTGATGAACGACTTCGCTGTGTCCATGCTCGGCGGGGCAGGACCGGTCCAGCCGCGGCTGGCCTCCTTCCTGCCCGACTGGCTGAACCCCCAGATCTTCCTGGCCGACCCTGCCCTGGCCCCGTGGGTGGTCCTGCTTGTCTGCGGCATCGTTTTCGCGGAAACCGGCCTGCTGGTGGGCTTCTTCCTGCCCGGCGATTCCATGCTGTTCACCGCGGGCCTGCTGGTGGCCACGGACACCATCAAGTTCAACGTGTGGCTGTTCGCCCTGCTCATCATCCTTTCCGCCATCGTGGGCAACCAGACCGGGTACCTGATCGGCTCCAAGGCCGGCCCTGCCATCTTCAACAAGCCGAATTCCCGGCTGTTCAAGCGCGAGAACGTTGAAAACGCGCACGCATTCTTCGAAAAGCACGGCGGCAAGGCACTCATCCTGGCCCGGTTCGTGCCCATTATCCGCACGTTCGTCCCGGTGATCGTGGGCGTGGCGCAGATGAGCCGGAAAAAGTTCTTCCTCTACAACGTCATCGGCGCGGTGCTCTGGGGTGGCGGCGTCACCCTGCTGGGTTACCTCCTGGGCGACCGCATCCCCTGGGTCCGCGACAACCTGGACATCATCTTCATCCTCATCGTGCTGGTCTCTGTCCTGCCTATCGGCGTGGAGGTCCTCCGAGGCCTGTCCGCCAAGCGCCAGGCCGCTGCCTACGGCACGGACCCGGTGGATGAGTTCATTGAGGAACACGCTCCCGAGGACGAGCAGAAGACGCCGCGCCTCCGCTAGGACCGCATGCCCGGACGGACAAAAGGCGCGCTTCCCGATTCACCGGGAAGCGCGCCTTTTTTATTTTCGCGAGGGGGCGTCAGGAATCCGCCGCGTGCAGCGCTTCCACGATCGACGGCAGGAGCGCCCGGAACGCCTTGCCCCGGTGGCTGATGGCGTTCTTTTCCTCGGCCGAGAGTTCCGCGCAGCTGCGCTGCTCCCCGACCGGCTGCAGCACGGGATCGTAGCCGAAACCGCCCGCGCCCCGGGGCTCGCGGAGCAGGACGCCCTCCAGCTGTCCGTACTCCACCACTTCACGGCCGGGCACGCCGTCGGCGGCGGGCACGGCAAGGGCTGCCGCGCAGACGAACGCCGCGCCGCGGTGCTGGTCCGGAACGTCGGAAAGCTGGTTCAGCAGGAGCGCCAGGTTGGCCGCGTCGTCGCCGTGGCTGCCGGACCACCGGGCGGAAAAGATGCCGGGAGCCCCGCCCATCACGTCGACAGCCAGTCCGGAGTCGTCGGCGATGGCCACCAGACCGGTGGCCTCGGCAACGGCCCGGGCCTTGAGCAGCGAGTTCTCGGCGAACGTCACGCCTGTCTCGACGACGTCCGGGGCACCCGCCGCCGCCGCATCCACCACCTGCGTGTCGACGTCGAGCCCCGGAACCTGGCCCCGCAGCAACTCACGCAGTTCGCGGAGTTTGCCCAAGTTGCGCGTGGCGAGGACCAGCCGGGGGGATCCGCCGGCCGCGCTCACAGGGTGTCTGCCAGGGTTTCGCGCTGGATGGCGGCGAGCTGGGCAGTGCCCAGCAGGGCAAGGTCAAGGAGTTTGTCCAGCTCTTCCCGGTCGAAGGGCGCGCCTTCCGCGGTGCCCTGCACTTCAACGAACTTGCCGGAACCCGTGACCACCACGTTCATGTCGGTTTCGGCGCGGACGTCCTCGACGTAGGGCAGATCCAGCATGGGCACGCCGTCGATGATGCCCACGGAGACGGCTGCGATGGTGTCTATCAGCGGTTGGGCGTTCTTTGCGATGAGCTTGTTGTCGCGGGCGAAACGGATGGAATCGGCAAGTGCCACGTAGGCGCCGGTAATGGCGGCCGTGCGCGTCCCGCCGTCGGCCTGGAGGACGTCGCAGTCCAGCACAATGGTGTTTTCGCCCAGCGCCTTGGTGTCGATGATGGAGCGCAGGGACCGCCCGATGAGCCGCGAAATTTCGTGCGTGCGGCCGCCGATCTTGCCTTTGACGGACTCCCGGTCGGAGCGGGTGTTAGTTGCACGCGGCAGCATGGCGTACTCGGCCGTGACCCAGCCCCTGCCTTCCCCCTTCAGCCAGCGGGGAACGCCGGCCGTCAGGGAGGCGGTGCACAGGACCCTGGTGTTGCCGAATTCGATCAACGCCGAACCCTCAGCCTGGTTGGACCATCCGCGGGTGATGCTGATGGGCCGGAGCTGGTCCGGGGCACGGCCGTCGGCGCGCACGATGGGCACTGCAGTTGCTTCAGAAGTCATGCCTTTAGCTTATCCACTGCCGCCGGCGACGGCGGTTCCCGCCTTCCAACCCGGCAGCGGCATCAGATGGTGTAGTGCACTCCGGCAACCGCCACCGCCACGTCCCCGCCGAACACCGGACGGGCCTCGGCCATCACGGTGGTCTGTGACGTCCACACCGGAATGTGCGTCAGCAGGAGCCGCCGGGCGCCGGCCGCCGCGGCAGCCTCCCCCGCACGCTTGCCCGTCAGGTGGACATCCTTGATGCCGTTGTCGCGGCCCTCCTCGAAGGCAGCCTCGCACAGGAACAGGTCCGCGTCCTTGGCCGCCTCCTCGAGCCCCGCACAGGAATCAGTGTCACCGGAATACGTCAGGGTGCGCGCAACACTGTTGCCGTCCTTGTCCGGCTCCACCACCTCCACCCGGAGGGCATACGCCTCCTCGATGGGATGGTTGACGGCGAAGGGCGTCACGGTGAACGGGCCCACCGTCACGGGTTCGCGTTCGGTCCAGTTGGTGAAGTCGAATTCCCCGTGCATGCCCGGGTCAAGGTCCAGGCCGTACGCGGTGGCCATCCTGTCGGCAGTGGCTGCCGGCCCCCAGACCGGGATCCGGCCGCGCCCCCAGCCGCCCGGCTTCCAGCGGATGGCGACGTGCAGGCCGCACAGGTCCATGCAATGGTCGGGGTGCAGGTGGGTGAGGAAAATCGCGTCGATGTCTTCAAGGTCGGTGTACCGCTGGATGGCGCCCAGCGCGCCGCTGCCCAGGTCCATCACCACCTTCCAGGTCCGCTGCCCGTCAGTGGCGGTCAAAAGGTAGCACGACGCCGGCGAGCCGGGTCCCGGGAACGAGCCGGTGCAGCCCACGATGGTCAGCTTCACTGGGCGGAACCTCCGGCACGGCCTGCCTCGGCGAGACCGCGGTCCACGAAGTTGGAGATCCGTGGGCGGTTGCCGGCGCTTTGCGCGGCGGCGATCATTTCAGGGGTGATTCGCGCCAGGCTTCCAGTGGGGTATTGCGCGGCCACGTGGTCCACGTGGCGGACGGACAGCACCTCCGGGCCCAGGAACCTGCGGGCCAGCGCCTCGAACTGCCCGGCGTCGCCCGTTGCCACGAAGTGGTGCTCGGGCGGTGTCCCGGCCGTGCGCTGCAGGTGGTGCGTGGCCAGGGCACGGTACACGTCCTTGGCAGTTTCTTCGGCGCTGGACACCAGGGTCACGTCGGCACCCATGACGTAGGAGATGACACCGGTCAGTAGCGGGTAGTGGGTACAGCCGAGCACCACAGTGTCCACTTCCGCGGCCTTCAACGGCGCCAGGTATTCCTCGGCGACGGCCAGCAGGGCAGGGCCGGTGGTGATGCCCGCTTCCACGTAGCTGACGAATTCAGGGCAGGCTACCGAGGTGATGGCGAGGTCCGGGGCAGCCGCGAACGTGTCCTCGTAAGCCCGCGATCCGACGGTGGCGGACGTCCCGATGACGCCCACCCGCCCGGTGCGGGTGGCGGCCACCGCGCGGCGGACGGCCGGCTGGATAACCTCGATGACGGGGATGCCGTACTTGGCCGTGTACCGTTCGCGGGCGTCCCGCAGCACCGCGGCCGACGCCGAGTTGCAGGCGATGGTCAGCAGCTTGACGCCGGAGTCCACCAGTTCGTCCATCACGCCCAGGGCGTTGGCCCGGACTTCCGCGATGGGCAAGGGCCCGTACGGTCCGTGGGCTGTGTCCCCCACATAGAGAATGGACTCGTTGGGAAGCTGGTCGATGATGGAGCGGGCCACGGTAAGGCCCCCTACACCGGAATCGAAAACGCCGATGGGGCGTGTTTCCAGGGCGGCGGCCTGCAGGCCGTCCGCTTCGGAATCCTGACCGGCTGCCGCTGGCGGATCCATGCTCGAGGCTGTTGTCATGATTATTCGAGGATAGGTGCTCCCCGATGCGTCAGCCATCATCTTGTGGCCTGTGACTCATGTCTACTTTGTCACACCGGGCCCCTGCCAGGCGGCGCGCACTCCTCAACGGCCCGTTTCCAGCGACTGCAGCATCGCCTGGACCAATGATTCCTGCAGCCAGGTGGCGAAGTTGTAGACCAAGGCCAGGTAGCTCTCCACGTCCTCCGCCTGGGACCAGTCCTGCATCAGGTGGACGTGCTCGGCGTCCTCCTCGTCCCGGATGTCCAGCCGCTCGGCCAGGACCAGGCGGACGTCGTTCAGTGCCATGGACCAGTGTTTCGCCCCCTCGGGCGTCAGCACAATCTCGTCCTTGTCCAGATCAAGCGCGGCCGCACGCAAGGCGCCGATCTTCGTCTCCCGCAGCGAACGCTCGGTGAGCTGGCGGAACTCCAGGGACGCGGCGCCGTCGTCCTTCATGACATTGGGGAGGAGACGCCTGACGGCGCGGTCGGCCGGTTCGGCAACGTCCATGTCCAGGCCGATCAGCGCCGCCAGCGGATCCTGGCCCGCCCGCTCCTCCGGCTGAAGCATGGAGATGACGTCGTCGATCAGGCTGCGCAGAAGCTCCCGCTCAGCGGGTTCCAGGTAGCCGGTGATGCCCTTGAGCCCGTATTTGAATGCCTTAGCCACGTTTCCCCTTGCCCTGGCCCGGTCCGCCGGACTTCCCGGCGTTGCCACCTGGACCGCCGCTGGCCTTTTCCACCGTGGCCCACAGCCCGAAGCCGTGCATGGCCACCGCGTGCCGTTCCACCTGTTCCTTGCTCCCGTGCGCAACGATGGAACGGCCCTTCTTGTGGACCTCCATCATGAGTTTGTTCGCCTTGCTCTCGGAGTAGCCGAAGTAGCTTTGGAAAACGTAGCTGACATAGCTCATGAGGTTGACGGGATCGTTCCAGATCACCAGGTTCCAGGGGATGTCCGGGGCGGTCAGGGAGTCTGTGGCCTCCGCTGTTCCCGTCCGGGTGCCCTCCTGCGTATCAGGGCCGAGCGCAACGCTTAAGGTCATCTGTCCATTCTATGGGGAGGATGGGCCCGCGCCGGCGAGGGCCCCGCGGCGAAGCGAAGCGAGACGTGGGAGCCGGTGGGTGGGCCCGCGCCGGCGAGGGCCCCGCGGCGAAGCGAAGCGAGACGTGGGAGCCGGTGGGGACTAGAGTGACTTTCGTGAGTACCACTGCCGGCTGGGACCATCCCCGCACGTCTTTTTATACCGACCACTACGAGCTGACCATGCTTCAGGCGTCACTCCATTCCGGAGCCGCGCACCGCAAGTCTGTGTTCGAGGCCTTCGCCCGGCGGCTGCCCGACGGCCGCCGGTACGGGATCGTGGCAGGAACCGGCCGGCTCCTGGAAGGCTTGGCCAACTTCCGTTTCGGCCCGGCAGAACTGGACTTTTTGGCCCGCACAAACGTGGTCAACGACCAAACGCTGGAATACCTGTCGTCCTACCGCTTTTCCGGTGATATCTGGGGCTACGCCGAAGGTGAGGCATACTTCCCCAACTCCCCCATCCTGATCGTGGAGGGGACGTTCGCCGAGGCGTGCATGCTGGAGACCTACATCCTGTCCGTCCTCAACCATGACAGCGCCATCGCCTCCGCCGCGTCCCGGATGGTCAGCGCCGCCCACGGCCGCCCGTGCATAGAAATGGGCTCCCGTCGCACGCACGAGGAAGCGGCTGCGTCGGCCGCCCGTGCCGCCGTCATCGCAGGCTTCGACAGTACCTCCAACCTGGAAGCCGGCGTCCGTTACGGCATCAAGACCGTGGGTACCGCGGCACATTCCTTCACCCTGCTGCACGACAGCGAGCAGGACGCCTTCGAGGCCCAGATCGCGGCGCTCGGGGAGGGCACGTCCCTCCTGGTGGACACGTACGACGTCGAAACGGCCGTCCGCACGGCCGTTGACCTGGCGGGTCCGCGCTTGGGCGCCGTCCGGCTGGACTCCGGCGACCTGGTGGACCAGGCCCAGTGGGTGCGCCAACTCCTGGACGGCCTCGGCAACGAGGACACCAAGATTGTGGTCACCTCCGACCTGGACGAGTATGCGATTGCAGCCCTCCAGTCCGCCCCCGTGGATTCCTACGGCGTTGGCACGTCCCTTGTCACCGGCTCCGGTGCGCCCACGGCCAGCATGGTCTACAAGCTAGTGAGCCGGACGGACGACGACGGAAACTTTGTCTCAGTGGCCAAGGCCGCCAAGAACAAGGCCAGCGTGGGCGGGCGCAAGTACGCGTTGCGGAAGCTGAACGAGCACGGCATTGCCACTGCCGAAATTGTTGGCGTGGGGCACCGGCCGGAGGATGACGGCAATGACCGTCCGCTGCTGCACCAATTCATGAAGAACGGCGAACTGGTCCCGGGGTGGACGGGGCATGAAGGCGTGCTCCGTGCCCGCCAGCGCCACGCCGACTCCATGGCCGAGCTGCCGCCAGTGGTCAACCGCCTCCAGCGCGGCGAGGCTGCCATCCCCACCCTGTATGAGGAGAACTGATGTCCCGTGCGCTGATCATCGTCGATGTCCAGAACGACTTCTGTGAAGGCGGTTCCCTCGCCGTCAAGGGCGGCGCGGCGGTGGCCGGCGCCATCAGCGACTACGTGGATGCCCACCACAACGAGTTCGACCACATCGTAGCCACGCAGGACTGGCACATCGATCCGGGTGACCACTTCTCGGATTTTCCCGATTTCAAGGACAGCTGGCCGCCGCACTGCGTGGCGGGCACCCGCGGCGCCGAACTCCATCCTGACCTGGACACCGAGTACATCCAGGCTTACTTCCAGAAGGGCCAGTACGCAGCCGCGTATTCCGGCTTCGAGGGGCTCCTTGCCCCCGAGGATGCTGTCCCTACCGGGGAGCGCCAGCCCGGCGGGGACGCAAGCAGGTTCGCGCCGGACGAGGACGCGATCGGCCTGGATGACTGGCTGCAGAGCCACGACGTCGAGGACGTGGTGGTGGTTGGCATCGCCACCGACTATTGCGTCCGGGCCACGTCCCTGGACGCCGTCCAGGCAGGCTACTCCGTCACCGTGATCCGGTCCCTGACCGCCGGCATAGCCGAAGACCTCGAGGAGGCTGTCGCCGAGATGGAGCTCGGCGGGGTGGACGTGGCCTAGCAGTTGCGTCCCCGGTTGACCGGCCCCGAGGGGCCGTGCCAACCCCGGAGGGCAGCCGCTACTTGCGGCCGACGAACCAGTCCTGGAGTTTGCGGAGCCGCGCCTGAAGCTGTTCCTCGTTGGCCTGTGCCACGGCGGGGCCGCCACACACGGTCCGCAGCTTGGTGTGCACCACGCCGTGCGGCGTGCCGGTCCGCGCGGACCACGCGGCCACGTTCTTGGCCAGCTCGTTCCGCAGGTCCATGAGCATCCGGTGGTCCGGTACTGCCGGGGCGCTTTCAGCTGCTGCCGGTGACTTCCTGTTCTTCCGGTTCAGCTGCTCATGCTGGCGCTGGCGCAGGAGGGTGCCCACCTGCTCCGCGTCCAGCAGTCCGGGGATGCCAAGGAAGTCCAGTTCGTCGTCGGATCCTACCTCGCCGCCCGTGCCGAACTCGCCGCCGTCGAAAAGCACGCGGTCAAAAGAGGCCTGCGAGTCCAGCGCCTCGAACTTGCCCTTGGTGAGGCTGTCCGAGGCCTTATCCTCCCGGTTAGCCTCGGCCATGAGCGAGTCCTCGGGGTTGAAGAGGCCGTCGCCGTCCTCCTTCTCCGGACGGTCCAGTGCGTGGTCCCGTTCCGCCTCCATCGAGTTGGCCAGGGCCATCAGCTGCGGCACCGAGGGCAGGAAGACCGACGCCGTTTCACCCCTTTTGCGGGCACGCACGAAGCGGCCAACAGCCTGGGCGAAGAACAAAGGGGTAGAGGTGGACGTGGCGTAGACGCCCACGGACAGCCGCGGAACGTCCACGCCTTCGGACACCATACGGACCGCTACCATCCAGCGCGTGTCTCCCGCCGAGAACTCCTCGATCTTGCTCGAGGCCTTGGCGTCGTCGGAAAGGATGACGGTGGGTGACTCCCCCGTGATCTTCTTCAGCTGGCCTGCATAGGCACGGGCGTCCTCGTGGTCGGTGGCGATGACCAGGCCGCCGGCGTCGGGCACGGTGCGGCGGACCTCGGTCAGCCGCTTGTCCGCACCCGCCAGGACGGCGGGGATCCACTCGCCCGCAGGGTTCAGCGCAGTCCGCCAGGCCTGTGACGTGATGTCCTTGGTGACGGCAGCCTCGCCCAGAGATGCTGCCATCTCCTCGCCGGCGCTGGTGCGCCACCGCATCTGGCCGGAGTAGGCCATGAAGATCACCGGCCGGACCACGTGGTCCCGCAGCGCGTTGCCGTAGCCGTAGGTGTAGTCGGCTTTGGAACGGCGGATGCCGTCCCTGTCCTCGGCGTACTCGACGAAGGGAATGGGCGAGGTGTCCGAGCGGAACGGGGTGCCTGTCAGGGACAACCGTCGCACCGCCGGGTCGAAGGCCTCGCGGAGGCCGTCACCCCAGGACAGGGCCTCGCCGCCGTGGTGGATCTCGTCCAGGATCACCAGGGTGCGTGCCGCTTCGGTTTTGGCGCGGTGCAGCAGGGGCTTGCTGGCCACCTGCGCATAGGTGACGGCAACGCCGATGAACCCGCGGCCGTGCTGGCCGTCGGAGTTCTTGAAGTTGGGGTCGATGGCGATGCCCACCCGTGCTGCCGCGTCGGCCCACTGCCGCTTAAGGTGGTCCGTTGGCGCCACGACGGTCACGCGGTTGACGGCGCCGGAATCGATCAGCGTTGACGCTATCCGCAGTGCGAACGTGGTCTTACCGGCACCCGGGGTTGCCACCGCCAGGAAATCGCGGGGGCTGTTCCGCAGATAGAGGTCAAGGGCTTCCTGCTGCCAGGCACGGAGTTTCGGGGCGGTTCCCCAGGCTGCGCGTTCCGGATAAGCCGGAGGCAGGGTGGGGCCGCCAAAGAGAGTTTCCGTCACTATTTGTTGTTGCCCGGGTCCCCTCCGGGACCCTTGCCGCCGTCGTTGCCCGGGCGCAGGCCGTCGTAGACCTCTTTGCACGTGGGGCACACCGGGAACTTCTTTGGATCCCGGCCCGGCGTCCAGACCTTGCCGCACAACGCGATAACGGGCTCGCCGGTCATCGCAGACTCCATGATCTTTTCCTTGCGCACATAGTGCGCAAAGCGCTCCCGGTCGCCCGGCTCCAGCTCCTCGCGCAGTTCTTCGCGCTCAATGGTGGCTGTGGACGTTCCAGCCCCGGAAAGCTCACGCATCGGGTCGTTTTCGAGAGGGTCCGTCGTGCTAGTCATGCCAACCATCTTAGCCGTTCCGATGACCGGTCGTCCGACGGCGGGCGGTCGCTTTGCGGCGGGACACCCCTACCCTGCACCGGCCGCCGTCGGACGTTTGTGCAGCCTTCCGGCCGTGCGTTTCGCCGGTCACAGGCCTTGCCATGCCGGCTTGTTGTCATAAGTGTGCCGGTAAAAATCCGCGAGCTTGAGCGCCGAAGCCGCGGCCTCGTCCACCAGGATGGTGGCGTGCGGATGAAACTGCAGGACCGACGCCGGGCAAATGGCTGAGACCGGCCCCTCGACGAAGTCGCGCACAGCCTGGGCTTTCTGGGCTCCGGTGGCGAGCACGATCACATGCCGTGCCTCCATGATGGTCCCCAGTCCCTGGGTGAGGACGTGGTGCGGGACCTCGGCCAGGCTGTTGAAGAAACGGGCGTTGTCCCGGCGTGTCTGCTCGATCAGGCTCTTGATCCGGGTGCGCGAGGCAAAGGAGGAACCGGGCTCGTTGAAGGCGATGTGGCCATCGGTACCCACTCCGAGGAGCTGCAGGTCGACGCCGCCGGCCGCCCGGATGGCCTCCTCATAGCTCTGGCATGCAGCAGGGATGTCATCGGCTGCACCATCGGGGCCATGGACATTCTCCGGAGCGATATTAACCCGGTCCGTGAATTCCCGCCGGATCACCTCACGGTACGACTCGGGGTGGCCGGCGGGCAGGCCCACATATTCGTCCAGGGTGAACGCAGAGGCCTGGCTGAAGTCCAGGCCCTGCCCGTGCCGGTCCGCGAGTTCGCCATAGACCGGCAGCGGCGAGGACCCGGTGGCAAGGCCCAGCACCGCGTCGGGCTTCCGCCGGAGCAGATCCTCTACGGCATCCGCCGCCAGCTTTCCGATCTGCCTGCTGCCGCCAAGGATGACTACTTCCATGCTGTTCCCTTCCGCCGTTCAGCCTGCCGTTACCGGTTCACAGCCAACTGGGCCAGGAGTTCCGGACCGCGCGCATCAAGCCATTTTCCGCCCAGCCGCACGCCCGCCACAAACAGCGCAAGGCCCAACGCGGTGCCCACCGCGAGGTTGATCCAGCCGAAGAGGCTGTCTCCCGTCACCAACTGCGCGATCACCAGGGCTGTCTCGGGCAGGACCAGGACCAGGAGGACCAGCATCCCGCCGAACTGGACGGCGAGGGTCTGCCCAACGTTGCCTGGCGGCTTCTTGAAGGGGCTGTCCCCAGGCAGCGGAACCGCCACCGTGTAGCGGGCGGAGACCACGGAGGCCAGCCCCAGACCGGTGAAGAGGATGCCCAGGCTCAGCCCCAGCTGGCCTGGCAAGCCGGTCCAATCGCCGGTGAACGCCGAATGCCCCACGGCGAAGACGACCACTACCGGCAGGGCGAACGACATGCAGGCCAGGGCGCGGCCCAGCCGGTCCGCCACGCCCGAAACGCCCGTTGCCAGGTGCAGCGCGAACGCGGTGTTGTCGTAGGACACATCGGCGGAGATGGACCAGGCAATGATGAAGGCCGAAATCGGCGCCAGGAAGGCCAGGCTGAAGTAGTCTCCGGTCTGGGCTCCCTGGAAGACCAGGACGACGGGCAGCAGCGGGATGACCACCAGGGATCCCGAATAGCGCGGGTCGCGGACCCAGTAGGTGAGCGACCTTGCCATGACGGCGCCCGCGGGGACCGGCGGCAGGAGCCCCAGCAGCCCCAGCCGGCTGCCCCTGCGCTTGCTGCTGCCGGCGTACGGCGGCGTGACGAGCGCCCGTTCCAGCAGGAGCTTCCAGCACCAGGCCAGGGCACCGAGCGCGGCCAGGGACACCAGGAACTTCACGGCGGCCTGACCGAACAGGCCTGTATGGAGGTCTCCGCCCAGGGACCACGGTGCGCCGAGCGGGGTCCAGGACAATGTGCGGGCGAAACCAGGCAGGAAACCGGTTGAGTTGGCTATGCCCTGGCTGACGCTCGCGATAATCGGCCCCAGGAGGACGAGCGGCACCATGAAGGCTATGGCGCTGATGTCCTTGAAGCGGCGGGATGCTGCAAGGCTTGCGGTTGCCGTGGTCACAACCTTGGCCAGCACGACGCAAGTCATGACGCCCAGCGCTGCTCCCACCAGTGCACCAAGCACGGGCAGCAGTCCGCGGAACCAGGTCACCACTGTGGACAGGGCCACCAGCGCAGTGGCCAGGCCCGGGATGCCGATCAGCCCGCCAAGTGCCAGTCCTGCCAGCATCTGCTTCATGGGAATGGCGAACGTGGTGAACCGGGCCGGGTCCAGGGTCATGTCCGTGGCTGATGCAACCACCGGAATGATCCCCCAGCCCAGGACAGCCGCGGAGCCGCCCAGCACCACTGCTGTCTGGGCAATCTCGGGGTCGGCAGTGCGCAGCAGGACCAGTACCACCACCAGCGTGGCGATGAGGCCCAGGGCGTACAGCGCAGCAAAAGCCAGGCCCACCAATTGCCACGGGCTGCGGCGGAGCCCGTTGCGGAGCAGTGTCAGTTTCAGCCTTAGAAGGTGCGCAACCATTCCAGCCCTTCCGTGCGGCTGCGGCCGCCCACCAGCTGGACGAACCGGTCTTCCAGAGAGGCCCCGGCGCGGACCTGGTCCACCGTCCCGGCAGCCAGCAGCCGGCCGCCCGCCACCACGGCCACATGGTCGCACATGCGCTGGACCAGGTCCATCACATGGCTTGAGACCATCACGGTACCGCCGGATGCCACGTAGCTGTCCAGGATGGAGCGGATGTTGGCTGCCGACACGGGATCCACCGCTTCGAAGGGTTCATCAAGGACGAGGAGCCGCGGCGCGTGGATCAGTGCGGAGGCAAGCGCGATTTTCTTGGTCATCCCGGCGGAGTAGTCCACTACCAGGGTTCCGGCATCCTGGGCCAGGTCCATGGCTTCCAGCAGCTCTCCTACCCGGGCGGCCACCACGTCCCTGTCCATGCCGCGCAGCAGCCCCGCGTAGGTGATCAGCTGCTCGCCGGTCAGCCTGTCGAACAGCTTCACTCCGTCGGGCAGGATGCCCATCAGCTTCTTGGCTTCCAGCGGGTGGGCCCAGACGTCGACGCCGTGAACTACCGCGGTGCCGAAGTCCGGCCGCAGGAGCCCGGTAGCCATGGACAACGTGGTGGTCTTGCCCGCGCCGTTGGGTCCCACGATGCCGAAGAAGGAACCGGACGGAACATCCAGGCTGATGCCGTCCACCGCGATCTTCTGGCCGAACCGTTTGGCAAGGCCGCGGATGGACAGGGCCGGGACGGTGCCGGAAGCTGGAGACGAGGCGGGTGCGCCGGCATGGGGAGCATGCAGCTGCGGGCCTGCGGGATCGGGTTGCTGGGCGGTCATGAAGCCAGACTAGCCCCCTGCCCCGGGCTGCGGGGTCCTCCGGGAGGAGTAGCAAGAAAGGCGTACGGCAGAGCACCCGGCGCAGGCCCGGGTACCGGCGGTTCCTACCGCACCTTTCGGATGCGGATCGGTCCCCTGGCCGTCGTGGGATCAACCACCGAGCCGCCCTGGGTGATCACCACCTTGCCCGCACCGACCAGCCGCCGTGCGGCGCGCCGGGCCGGCTCCATGAGGTCACGCCAGTTTTCGCCGCCCACCGCACGTGCCGCATCTGACGGACAAATAGTGGACGACGGGGACCTGCCAGCCAGAAGCTCAAGGATCTTGGCTTCCAGCTGCCGGTCCATCGAGTCGGAATCGCGTGCGGTCACTGCTGGTCCCTTCAGAAGCTGCGCCGCGGCAGCGCCCGCTCATACTGGGGCACCCAGCCGATGTCGTGACCCAGTTCGAAAGCGGCACGCTGCCACCAGTGCGGATCGCGGAGCGCGGCCCTGGCAATGAGCACGGCGTCAGCCTGCCCGGTGGCGATGGCGTGCTCTGCCTGCCCGGCAGAGGTCAGCAGGCCCACCGTTCCAGTGGGAATGCCCGCCTCGTTGCGGATGGCGGCGGAAAACCCGGTCTGGTATCCGGGACCGGGGGTGATTTTTTGGTGCGCCACTGCTCCCCCGCTGGACACGTCGATCAGGTCCACGCCGCGCTCCGCAGCCTGCCGGGCCAGGCGGACGGAGGCTGGCAGGTCGATTCCGCCCTCGGCCCAGTCGGTGGCGGAAATCCTCAGGAGCAGCGGCATCGAGTCAGGAATCGCGTTTCGAACCGCGTCGACGACGGCGAGCATCAGCCGGTTGCGGCCGGCCTCGTCCCCGCCCCATTCGTCGCTGCGCAGATTGGTCAGCCTGCTTTGGAACTGGTGCAGCAGGTAGCCGTGGGCCCCGTGGATCTCCACCGTGTCGAACCCTGCTTCCACCGCGCGGACCGCCGCCGCAGAAAAGTCGGAGATGACCGCGTGGATCTGTTCCGCCGTCATTTCAGCAGGAGCCGCATAACCGTCATACGCCACTGCTGACGGCCCCACCGTGCTCCAGCCGCCGTCGGATGCTGCCACCGTGCCGTGCCTGCCGGAGAACGGCCACCAGGTGGAGGCCTTCCGTCCGGCGTGTGCCAGCTGCACCCCGATCTTGGCACCGGCCGCCCCGTGGCGGTGCACGAAAGCGGTAATCCGCTGCCAGGCCTCCGCCTGGGTGTCGTTGTAGAGCCCGGCGTCGCGGGGGCTGATCCGTCCCTCTGCACTCACCGCGGCCGCTTCCGTGAGGAGCAGCGCGGCGCCGCCGGCGGCGAAGGAACCCAGGTGCATGAGGTGCCAGTCGTCCGGAACCCCGGGGGCGGCGTCGGGGTCGCAGCTGTACTGGCACATCGGTGACAGCCAGCCGCGGTGCTGGAGCTCCAGGGAGCGGAGCTTCAGCGGCTCGAACAGCGCCGGCACTAGAAGAGGACCCTCGCCAGGGCCTGGCGTGCCTTGGAAACGCGTTCGTCGGATGCGCCCACCACGTCGAAGAGCTCCAGCAGGCGCACCCGTGCGGTCTCCCGCTCCGGGCCGAAGTTCCTGCCGATGAATGCCACCAGACGGTTCAGCCCGTCGTCCACATGGCCGCCGGCAATGTCCAGGTCAGCGACGCCCAGCTGGGCCTCCAGGTTGTCCGGTTCGTTGGCGGCGAGGGCACGGATGGACTCCCCGTCCTGGGCGGACAACGGCTGCAGCCTTGCCATGAGCTCCACCTGGGCAAGTCCGGCCTTGGCGTCGTAATCGGACGGCATCTCCTTAAGTGCCTGCCGGTAGGCGTCGGCGGCAGCTTCGAAGTCGCCGGCCTCGATGGCGTCGAACGCGGCCTGGTGCAGCGGCGGAAGCGGTGCGGGCTCCGGTTCCTCACCGGCGCCGGCGTTGAGGCTGCCGGTGACGCCGTTGGCGGCAGCCACCTTCAACAGCTCATCAAAGAGGGCACGCACCTGCTGCTCCTCCGCACTGCCCTGGAAAAGCGGCACAGGCTGCCCCTTGAGGACAGCGACCGCGGTGGGAACCGCCTGCACCTGGAACGCCTGGGCGAGCTGCGGGAAAGCGTCGATGTCTGCGGCACCCAGGACCAGCCGTCCGCCGTAGCTTTTCACCACGCTGTCCAGTGTCTGGAGCATCCCGCTCGATTCCGGCGAATACGGGGCCCACAGTGCGAAGACAACCGGGACCTGCGCGGACAGTTCCACGAGCTGCTGGAAGTTGGCCTCGGTGACGTTGACCCTCAACTCCGGTCCGCCAGTTCCCCCGGCCTGCGTTTCCTCGTGCCCGCCGTTTGCGGGCACGCCAGCGCCAGCGGACGCCCCGGTTCCTGCGGGCGCGGCCGGGCGCTGCTTCAGGGTGGACAGGTCGACGGCGCCGCGCAGGTTAAGCAGGCTGGCAGCGGCTGGAGGGACTGGGCGGGAAGCAGGCGAACTCATGCTTTCCACTTTAGCCACTCCGGCCGCTGCCGGAAGTACTGCGGTAACGGGGCTACTTGAAGCTGGCCCCTACCAGGCCGCGGGTTGCCGCGATGAGCTTCATGGGATCGGTCGAACCTGCAGGCGGAACGTAAACGGCCATGGACTCGGCGAAGTTGAGCACCATGCCGGTGGTGGTTTCCTTGCCGCCCGCCAGGGCTGCTGCGTCATCGCCGATGGTGAGCTTGTCACCGGCAGCCTTCGGGGTGCCTTCGAAACCAAAGTTGATCCGGCCCAGGACCAGCGCCCCGCCATCCTCGGTGCGGAACACCACGGTGCTCTCCGGAACCACCTTGTGGGTGAAGGAGAAGTTTCCGTTCTCCCCGGCCTTGACCACCTCGGCCTGGTAGGACAGCGTGTCAGCGATATAGGGCGAGGATTCGCCCTCAACAAGCTTGTCCTTGAAGGGGGATTCAGGGGTGGTGAGGCGGTCGGCGAGGCCCGAGAGGGCTTCTTCACCGCTGTACAGGAGGCCGGTCTTGTCGCCAGGGGCAAGCGTGTCCGTGCCCCCGCGGCTGATGGTGGGGAACGTGGCTCCCGGCTGGAGCGGAGTGGTTTCCACCAGCTTGTAGTTTTCCCGCGGCGACGGCTGGACCAGGGTCAGCAGCTGCGGCACCACGTTGCCGTCACCCTGCGTCACGGCCAGGACGGAGCGGGGCCACTCGCGGTCGCTGGTGACAACCGTGGTGAGCAGTTTGGTGGACCGCACCGGCATCCTGGGCTCGTAGGAGGCCACCTGGGAACGGATCTTGTAGTTCTGGGTGCGCACCTCCAGCTCCGTGCCACCTACGCGCTCGGCCAGCTGGGCCGCGTCCTTGGCTGCATCGCCCGCGTCCACGGCGCTGGAAACCTGTTCCAGGATCCGGCGGAACTGTGCATCAAGCAGGACCGGCTGTCCAGCGTCCTGGGCAGCGGGAGCGGAAACCGTGCCCGTGGACTCAGGGGCAGGGGTGGCCGCGTACGCGGCCGTACCGGAACCTGCCAGGACTGCTGCGGTGATGCCGGCCGCCACCATGCCGGCGCGCGACGAGGCCTTGGTTTCGGCGCGGGCCTGGTTCCGGGCCCGGGCCCGCTGTGCGAAGCCGCTGCCCGGGCCGTCGCTTTCGCCGTTGCGCTTGCGGGCGGACAGCAGTGCCAGCACGATGCCACCGAGGATCAGCAGGGATCCCAGCACCATCAGCGGAATGGCCCAGGGAGTGGACGTGTCATTCGGGAACGTCATTGAGATGGAGGCCGGGGCGGCCTTGGTTCCGTCGGACGCCAGCAGGAGGGTCCAGTCACCGTCAGCCGGAGGTGTCCAGGAGTACTCCAGTTCACCGCTGGCGTTCTCAGTGGAAACCCAAAGGTCCGATCCGGCCGGGTTGGGGCCGGTGGCTTCGCCGTCGGCGTGTTCAACCTGCAGGGACTTCCCGTCCTCAGAAACACCGCTGATGGTGTTGTGCGCGGTTTGGCCCACCCAGGCGTCCACGTCATCCGGCCGCCCGGCGGCGAGCAGGAAGTTTCCGTCGCCTTCGATGGCGATCTTGACGGTACCACCGTGAAGGGTCCGCAGGTTCTGGTCAATGACGGTCAGCGGCGCTTCCGCAGCATCCGCGGGCGCGGTGGCCGTGAAGGTCTCGGAAGGGGCCCAGATGGTTCTCTGGCCGATGCCGGCCAAAAGTGTCAGGAGGCCGAGCAGCACGAGTGCGACTGCAGTCTTTAAACGCAAGGGAACACCTATCATCAGCGGGGGTTTGCCTCCCATAGTAACCGTTTTGTTACCAGGGACCCTGATCGGCCCTGCTGCAAAGCCCGGCAGCATGCCCGGGAACATGCTCCTTCGCAGCTGTTGACAAGGCGGCTGATAGTGTTTGCGATGATCATCACACCGGCCCGCCGACGCGGTGCCACGCACGGAACAGGCACCCAAAACCAGTGACTGACAAGACGGACGAGTCTTCCGCCGCATCCGAGAATCCAGGGGGCAAGCAGCCCCCGGCAGCCGTGCCGCCGGGACCTTCGGGTGGCGGCCGGAAAAGCTCTGCCGCGGCAGCCCTTGGCCTGGTGGCCCGCCGGCTTCGCCAGCCGCTGCCGGGGGCCCAGCCGAGGCTCCGGTTCGAGATGCCGCCGGAGTACGTCCAGGAAGACCAGCAGGAGGCTGACCTGGAGCGGGACAGCGAGTTGCGCCCGCAGTTCGGCCGGCCGGGCCCCAGGATGTCGCCGCAGCATCCCCTTTACATGGGCTTCATGGGCACCGTGGGCGTCGGCCTTGCCCTGCTGGTCTACTGGATCGGCTCGAACACCACCCAGCTGCTGTTGTGGATCGTGGCAGCCCTGTTCATCGCCCTTGGCCTTGAACCGGTGGTTGGCTGGCTGGAGAACCGAAAGATTCCCCGTCCGGCAGGAATCCTGGTCTCCGTGACTGTCCTGGTGAGCGCCGTCGTCGGCTTCTTCGCCACGCTTATCCCCACCATCGTGGGCCAGGTGACCGAAATCGTGGAGCAGGCGCCGGTGTGGATCCGGGACTTCATCGACTCCGAGTTCTTCCGCAGCCTTGACGACCAGTTCGGCGTCCGGGACCGCGTCGCGGAGGAGCTGGACAAGTTCGTCAACGACCCCGCCGCGGTGGGCGGAATCTTCGGCGGCGTGGTGGGCTTCGGCTCCACGATTGCCAACGGCCTGTTCGGCACCCTGATCGTCCTGGTGCTGAGCCTGTACTTCCTGGCAGCCCTGCCGGCCATGAAGAAATGGGGGTACCGGCTGGCGCCGCGCTCCCGCCGCAACCGGGTGGAGGCACTGTCCGAGGAAATCACCCGCTCAGTGGGAAACTACGTGATCGGACAGGCGTGCGTGGCAATCCTTAACGCCACGTTCGCCTTCATCGTGATGTCCATCGTGGGCATTCCGTTCGCCCTGCTGCTGGCCTTCGTGGTTGCCCTGCTCGCCTTCATCCCGCTGGTGGGCGGAATGATTGCCGGGATTGTGGTGCTGCTTGTCTCCCTGACGGAGGGCTGGCAGACCGCCGCCATCTACGGCATCTGCTACTTCGCCTACCTGCAGTTCGAGGCCTACTTCATCTCACCGCGCATCATGCAGAAGGCCGTGGCGGTGCCCGGCGCGGTGGCGGTTATTTCCGTGATTGCGGGCGGCAGCCTGCTGGGGATCCTCGGCGCCCTGATCGCCATCCCCACGGCGGCCGCCGTCCTGCTGCTGATCAGGGAGATCTACATCGTCCGGCAGGACCAGCACTGAACCCGGCAGCGGCCTATGCGGAAGCGGTAGCTGCCGGGCCGTCCCACTCGGTGGGCAGCCCGGCCGCACCGGAACCCGCTTCAGTGACATCGTCCACGATTTCGTTGAGGACCCGGGCGGCGTACTTCTCCCCCACCCACAGGTGCTTCGCGCCGTCAACGCCCACTACGCGCGCCTGCGGCACCAGGCTGAACCGTGCGGCCGCCTCGGCCGGCTGGAGGAAGTCATCGTGCTCGGGGACCAGGACGGTGAGCGGCTTGCCCGACTCGGCCCACTGCTGCAGGTGCTTGTCCGTGGCCCGGTGCAGCGGCGGGGACAGCAGTACAGCACCCTCCACTTGCGACGCAACCGGCTCCACCGCGCCGTACATCAGAGCCAGCTCGGTGCCGAAGGACCAGCCCACCAGCCACCGGTTGGGCAGTCCGCGTTCGACGGCGAAGCGGACCGCCGCCTCGACGTCGTACCGCTCGCCGATGCCCTCCTCGAAGGCGCCGGTGCTGGTTCCGCGCGGGGAGGCGGTGCCACGGGTGTTAAAGCGGAGCACCGCGATGCCGGCCAGGGCCGGCAGACGGTAGGAGGCCTTGCGGTACACATGCGAGTCCATGAAGCCGCCGTGCGTAGGCAAGGGGTGCAGGGTAATCAGCGTCGCGCGGACAGGCCCCGATTCGGGCAATGCCAGTTCGCCCACCAGGGTGTGGCCGTCGTCCGTCTGCAGCTCCACGTTTTCGCGCCGGGCAGGCAGGACGGTGGCGGCACGGATGGGAACGGGGCCCCGGGCCGGGGTGAATTCGTACGACGCCGGATCAAAAGTCATGCCTGCCAGCTTAGCGACAGAAGGGGTTCTTCCGCCCATGCGGTCAGCGGTAGCGGTAACTGCGCGACATCCAGCAGTTGGTGTGCCAGTGCCGCCGCTCCGCCAGCCCGGCCGCGGCGCCGAAGAGGTGGTCGTCCTTCCACACCACCAGGTGCGCCACCCCCGGCAGCACGGCGGTGGAGCATTCCGGGCAGATGTACGTCTTCTCAGCGTTTTTTGCCGTCATGGTGCGGACCATCCATTCCCCGTCCGGCGCACTTTCCCGCCGCGCAATACCGGCCCGGGCACGTTCCAGGTCAAGCTCGGGAACGTCACCGCTTCCCTTTTTCCCGGCGCCCTTTCTTGCGGAGCCAGCGGCCTTTCCTGAAACAGGACGGCGGGGACGGTTCGAACGCGGCATGCATCCATTCTGCCCCAGCCGGGAACACCCGCCGCGCGGGTGAAACGGGCCGGCCGCCCGCCGTCGGGACCGGCCGGCGGGGCGGCACGCGATAGTCTGTAGGGCGTGCGACTTGTCATAGCCCGATGCTCCGTTGATTATGTTGGCCGGCTGAAGGCCCATCTCCCCCTCGCCACCAGGCTCCTCCTGGTCAAGGCGGACGGCTCAGTGCTGGTCCATTCGGACGGCGGGTCCTACAAGCCGCTCAACTGGATGAGCCCGCCGGCCACCCTCCGGGTCTCCTCTCCCGAGGATGTGGATCTTGAGCTGGGAGTGGTGGAGCAATGGACCGTCCAGTCAGCGAAAACCGACGACCGGCTCATCATCAATATCCATGAAAAGCTAAGCGAAACATCCCACGACCTCGGGGTTGATCCGGGCCTGATCAAGGACGGCGTGGAGGCCGATCTCCAGCGGCTCCTTGCTGAACAGATCGAAACGCTCGGCACCGGCTATTCCCTGATCCGCCGTGAGTACTTCACGGCCATCGGACCGGTGGACATCCTGGCGCGCGACGCCGACGGCGGCACAGTGGCCATCGAGCTCAAACGCCGGGGCGATATTGACGGCGTGGAGCAGCTCACCCGATACCTGGAACTGCTCAACCGCGACCCGCTGCTGGCGCCCGTGCGCGGAATCTTTGCAGCCCAGCAGATCAAGCCGCAGGCAAAGGTGCTGGCGACCGACCGCGGCATTGACTGCATCACCCTTGACTACGACGCCATGCGCGGCGTGGACGACAGCGAATCGCGCCTTTTCTGAGCGCTGCACCACGGCAGAGTAATGAAACAGGCCTCTGACGAGGCATTTAACCCGTTCTTTACCTAAATTTTGACCGTTTCCCCGTCAAAACCGTTGACCCGCGCGAAGAGGCATGAAATTCTTATCTCAGTCTTTGTGTAGGTGTTTTTCATGCTCGCAAGACATGTTGCGAGCGCGAAGCTCCTGCAACGCCGGACCTTTTATCGGGGCCGGAATTCAGGATTCTTCTCGCGGAGTGACCAAGGCCGGTACGAGGTGTGCCGATCTTAAAAAGTTCCACAATGAGGAGAAATAAATGGCACAGGGAACCGTCAAGTGGTTCAACGCTGAAAAGGGCTTCGGCTTCATTACCCCGGATGACTCCGACGGTGATGTCTTCGTTCACTACTCGGAAATCCAGACCAACGGCTTCAAGACCCTCGACGAGAACCAGCGTGTTCAGTTCGAGATCGGCCAGGGCGCCAAGGGCCCCCAGGCTACCGGCGTCACGCTGGTCTAGTCCCCCGCCGCACGGCCGCTTCCACGGCCCGCAGCGACAAATGATCCCCGGTATTTCTGCCGGGGATCATTTTTGTTTCAATTGCCGGTTCCCGGATCTTATCCGGCATCTTTGCTGCAGCTCTTTCGGCTATCGCGCAAATGCCATTACTTGACCAATTTGCGGACCAGGCGCGCGCCCTGCGGCAGGGAAAGCCCGGGCAGGTATGCACGGGTCAGGGCCCGGCCGATCGCCGGCAGGTGCAGCGGGTCCTGGTAGTACAGATACAGCGCGCGGTATTCCGGCTTGAACCGGGACTTGAACGCTGCCAAGGACCGGAAGCCGTACACCGGTTCAAGTGCATGCCCCACCAGGTCGAGTATGCGGACCAGGTTCTCAGCACTGTCCTGGTTCGCTGCGCTGTCCTGGGTGCCGCCGTGGCTGGCCAGCGGCGAACCTGACAGCGAGATCACTTCCGCCGAGCCGCGCAGCTCCAGCACCGCGGAGGCAATCAGGAACTCCATGACGCCGGGAAATCCTTCGGTGCCCCTGCGCATGACGTCCAGCGTCCTGCTGACCAGCTTCCCGTCGTCGTACACCGGAAGCCAACTGGTCACGCCATGGACCGCGCCGTTCCCGTCCACCGCAAGGCAGCACAGGACTTCGTCGTCATCGAGTTCGTCCACCCCGCCCAGCGTGAAGCCCATCTCCGGAACCGATTTATTGGCGGCCCATTCCTCCGAAACCTCGTTCAGCTTTGACCGCAGGGACGCCGGCAGCGAGTGGTAGGGGCCCCACACCGCTTCCACCCCCAGCTTCGCCGCCCTGTTCAACGCCGTCCGGACGTTCTGCCATTCCTTGCCCTTGAACTCCAGTTCCCTGATGGCCAGCCGCGTCTCCTGCGCGACGGGCACCCTGGCAAACCCGCGCTCCTGCAGCACGGGCCACAGGGCATCATCGCAGGAGTACAGTGCGGGAATCAGTGCCTGGCTGCGGCAGTATGCCAGGAACCCCTCGGTGACCGGCTGCTGGGCCTGGCGTGGCCCGAAAGCGCCGCCAAGGGTCAATGCCACACTGCCGTGCTGCTGGTAGGCCATGGCTCCCTGCCCGTCGGGGCTGAACCAGTACGTGTTGGGTTCCCAGAGCGCCATCCATGACAGTGGACCGCCGCCCCTGTGCAGCAGTTCCCGGGCCCGGGACCGGTCCTGCCGGCCGGAATCATGGCCGTGGTGGCCGCCGACCAGCACCCACCACACCGCCACGAGCGCAATCACCCAGAAGACCGGACCCGAATACGCGAAGAGAACAGCTTCCACGCTGTTCCGGTCCGCAAACACACGGTGGTAGTGCTGCGGAATGGGAACCGGGACATACTGTCGGGCCAACTCGGCGAAGAGTCCCAGCAACCCACCGTCCCGCTCCAGCCCGCCGGACCATAACCAGGCGGCGGCGTAGGCGGTTGCCAGCAGGCCCCAGGAGCCGACCACCACCACCGCGAGGGTGCGCCGGGCGGCGGGGAGCGTCTGCACCCTGAACTGCCGCCGGTTGAGCCAGAGGACCACGGCCAGCAGGAGGGGTACGACGACGAGCGGCAGCACGTGCGCGAAAGCCGAGCCCATGGGTGCCGCCTGCGGTCCTTGCGGACGTGAGGGGACCAGCGCAAAGAGCGCGAGGTAAACGGCCGCCAGCGCAGTAACGGCCAGCTGGATGGCAATGGCGATATTCAGCGCCAGCCTTCGGCCGCGGCGCATGCCGTCGGCACAGATGAGCAACAGGAGTACCGGCACCACGGCGAGGGCCAGCCCGAACGGGCCGGCGAAACCTGCCCGCCCCGCTTCCAGGCAGGAGGCCTCAACGGTTGCCCCGCAATTGAAGGCGAGCTGGCTGAGGGTGGGCATCGGATTCAGCACTACGTCCCGCAGGAGCGCCAGCGGCCCTGTGGGGGCGCGGGCGATCCCGGTAAGGATTGGTCCGACGGCGAAAACGGCAACAGTCAGGGCCAGGAGGTTCCGGGCCTCACGCCCTGTTGAACGGTGCCGGTGCAGCTGGCCCTGGTCGCCCTGGATCCACCACCCCGCCAGCAGCCCGAGAAGGGCGCCCAGGAGGCCGATGACGGTTTCGGCATGCCCCACGTACAGGACCAGCAGGAGGGATACGGAGATCACGGCCGTCCTGAGCCGCCGTTGCCAGAGGACCGGCAGGCGTGCACTGCCGGCCAGCCCTGCTGCGAGAACGGGACCGTAGGGTCCGATAAGGACGTCGTCCGCCATCCGGTCCAGCCATCCGTCGCCGGCATACACTGCGAGCTGGGTGATCAGAAGGAACAGCGTGACAGCAGCGAACTGGCCGCCGAAGAGCAGGCCCGCCGCCACCCGGGACCCGAGTTTGCGCTCGGCAAGCCCCAGCAGCACGATGATCATCAGTGACGCTGCCAGATAGGCCAGGGGGTTGGTGGCGAAAAAGAGGCTTGTGAAGAGCGACCACCATCGGCCGGCACGGAGTCCCGGGCCGCTGACGCCGGCCAGCTCCAGCAGGTGTTCCGGTGGCCCGGCCAGGTAGCTGCCGGTCACGGCACCGGCACCGAGGAACACCGCAAGGACAGCCAGGCTGAACGGCACGGACCGCAGCTCGGCTGCACCGCGGCCCAGCGCCGGGCGGATCACGGTCTCCCAGGCCAACGCCGCGGTGCGGACCTGACTGTCAGTGCTCACAGCGGCAGCCCCCATCTGTCCGCGAGGAAATCCAGGGCATCCTCAATCCGCCGCGACGAGGTGTCCCAGGAGTGGCCGGTGTGTTCCACCTCGTAGGCCCTTACCGTGAACCCGGCGTTTTCTGCCGCCGCTGCCAGTGTCCGCAGATAGCCCACGAACTCTGGATCGTCCTGTCCTGCCGTCAGGTACAGGCCGCTGCCCTCGAACCGCTCCTGCTTCATGATGGCCAGGGGCGTTTGCCGGTCGAAGGCCTCGGGGTCGCCGGGGAAGGAAGCGTCGATGGTCTTCTGCCGTTCCTTGGCGATGGCCGGCTCGGCCTCCGCAGAGAACGCCAGCGCCGCCGGAAACAGCTCAGGATGCCTCGTGGCCAGCTGCACCGCGCAGGTGCCGCCGAACGAGAAGCCGCCGGTTGCCCAGCGGCTGTGGTTGGTGTCCACCGTAAGGGTGGAGCTGATCCATCCCGCGACGTCTTTGGCCAGGTAGGTGTCAGCACGGGCAATCCGGCTGTCCATGCACATGGTATTGGCGGATTGGGAACCGTTGGGGTCGGGAATCACCACAACTGGAGCAACCCCGCCATGTGCCGCCGCATAGGTGTCCATGTGCCCCTGGATGGCACCGCCGGTCAGCCAGTCAGCAGGGCCTCCCGGCTGGCCGGCGATCAATACCAGGACCGGAAGCGCCGGCCGGTTGGGGGCAAAGTAGGCAGGCGGCAGGTAGATGTACGCTTCCCGCGCGTTCATCCCCGAAAGGGTGCCCGGGATCGACGCCCTGCGCATGGCTCCCCCGGCGGGCAGTTCGCCCTGCGGAGTCCAGCCGTCGAGGGAGACGCCGTCGAGCTGGCCGGGCTGGCGCGTGAGCCCTGCTTCAAGTGGGGGAATCCGGGACAGGGCTGTGCCCAGCAGGTCGCTCACTGTCCGGTGCAGCCCGAAGTAGGCGTTGATCTGGACCGAGGACAGCGCCACGACCAGGAGTGCTGCCACAAGGGCAGTTCCACGGCGGGGCCAAGTGCTGCGCGGAAGGCGCATCAGCCCCAGCAGCACGGCGACGACAGCGGGAACCACCCAAAGCAGGACAGCATCCGGAATGTTCTCCGGGAACACCGTGAAGACGTTGATGAGGGCCCAGTGCACTGTGGCCACCAGGGCAAATGCGGCGGCGGAAGCGGCGATGATGCGGAAAATCCAGCGGCGTCCGGCATGCGCTGGCGAAGGCGGGAGCAGGAGGTAGACGGCTCCGGCAGCCCCCAGGACGAGGGCCGCCCAGTACAGGGGGCCGTCCGTGAGCCGGACCTCGAAAATCCAGTCCACGACGGCTAGCGCCAGGTCCCCACGCCGATGACCGGGCCGGCCTCCAGCCATGATGAGAGGCCCGTGTAGGCGTCGAACTTCATGGCGAGGCGGAGGTCCTGCCCTTCGTACCGGAGTTCAACAATGACGACGTCGGGCTGGACCTTGACGGCCTCGGCTTCGGTCGGGTTGCGGCGGCCCAGGAGTTCAAGCGAGTGCCGCTTGAACTTGTGTTTGGGCCGGACGCTAAGCGAGAGCAGCCGAAACCACTCAAGGTCGTTGTCCTGATAACGACAAACCCCCATCTGCCAGCTGTTTCCAGCCATGCAGATGGAGGCGTCCACCGTGCCGAGGGCACGCCGCAGGTTGAAGCGGCGTACCCCCGAAAGGCACAGTGCAAAGATCAGCAATCCAAAAGCGGTTGCCAGTGCGATGAACGGAAGACTAGATGCGTCCATCAAGGTGATGCTAGCGAATCCCAGCGGTAGCCGACTCACCCAGGTGGGCGTTGTCAGCAACAATAACCACGCGGTTGTTGTCCACGGAGAAGAACCCGCCGTCGACAGCTACTGCGATACGGTCACCGGACACCGGCTGGATGGCCAGCTCACCTTCGGCCAGGATCGCCAGCAGGGGCGAGTGGCCGGGCAGGATTCCGATTTCACCATCGCTGGTGCGGGCCTTGACCATCTTGGCCGCTCCGGACCACACGAAGTGGTCCGCTGCGACAATCTCAACCTGTAGCTCAGCCATGTTACTTGGTCTGTTCCTGGATCTTGGCCCACTGGCGCTCAACGTCATCGAGGCCGCCGACGTTGAAGAACGCCTGCTCTGCGATGTGGTCGAGCTCGCCGTCGCAGATGGCTGCGAAGCCTTCAACAGTGTCCTTGATGGAAACCGTGGAGCCCTCGACGCCGGTGAACTGCTTGGCGGTGTAGGTGTTCTGTGACAGGAACTGCTGGATGCGGCGTGCACGGGACACGACGATCTTGTCCTCTTCCGACAGTTCGTCAACGCCGAGGATGGCGATGATGTCCTGGAGTTCCTTGTTCTTCTGCAGGATCTGCTTGACACGGACAGCCGTGTTGTAGTGGTCCTGGCCGATGTACTGGGGATCCAGGATTCGGGAAGTGGACGTCAGCGGGTCAACAGCCGGGTAAAGACCACGGGATGCGATTTCACGGGAAAGTTCCGTGGTCGCGTCGAGGTGGGCGAAGGTGGTTGCCGGCGCCGGGTCGGTGTAGTCATCTGCGGGAACGTAGATGGCCTGCATCGAGGTGATGGAGTGGCCCTTGGTGGAGGTAATGCGCTCCTGCAGGAGGCCCATCTCATCAGCCAGGTTGGGCTGGTAGCCCACGGCGGACGGCATACGGCCCAGAAGCGTGGAAACCTCGGAGCCGGCCTGGGTGAAGCGGAAGATATTGTCGATGAAGAGCAGCACGTCCTGCTTCTGGACATCGCGGAAGTATTCCGCCATGGTCAGGGCGGACAGGGCCACGCGCAGACGCGTTCCCGGCGGCTCGTCCATCTGGCCGAACACAAGGGCGGTGTCCTTCAGAACGCCGGCCTCTTCCATTTCGACCCAGAGGTCGTTACCTTCACGGGTACGCTCACCAACACCGGCGAATACCGAGGTACCACCGAAGTTGCGGGCAACACGGGTGATCATTTCCTGGATCAGGACGGTCTTGCCCACGCCGGCGCCGCCGAAGAGGCCGATCTTTCCACCCTTGATGTACGGGGTGAGAAGGTCAATCACCTTGATGCCGGTTTCCAGCATTTCGGTCTGGCCTTCAAGCGAGGCGAAGGAAGGAGCCTTGCGGTGGATGGGCCAGCGTTCGCTGATTTCCAATTCCGACTCGGCAACATCCAGGGGCTGGCCCAGGACGTTGAAGATGTGGCCCTTGACGCCGTCGCCGACGGGCACGGAGATCGGTGCGCCGCTGTCCACCACGGACGTGCCGCGGACCAGGCCGTCGGTTGCCTGCAGGGAGATGGCGCGGACGAGGTTGTCACCCAGGTGCTGGGACGTCTCGAACGTGATGGTCTTGGTCTCACCGTTGAGAGTAATCTCGGTGGTGAGTGCGTTATAGATCGACGGGATTGCGTCAGCCGGGAATTCGACGTCGACAACCGGGCCGATGACGCGCGCAATGCGGCCGGTGGCACCGGTCGTTGCGGCTACGTTTTCGGTAGCAGTGGCAGTCATCTCTCTCACTTCACTCAGTAGATGGCGTGGGGTTAAGTTTATCTGTGGTGGTGCAGGTTCAGCGGAACCGTGGCCGGGTTACGACGCAAGGGCGTCGGCGCCGGCAACAATCTCGGAGAGCTCCTGCGTAATCTCGGCCTGGCGGGCCGTGTTGCGCAGACGCGTGTACTTCTTGATCAGGTCCGTGGCGTTGTCCCCTGCCGACTTCATCGCGCGCTGGCGGGCAGCCAGTTCGGACGCCGCGGCCTGCAGCATGGCTGCGAACAGGCGCGATTCGATGTAACGCGGCAACAGTGCGTCAAGAACCCGCTCCGTCTCCGGCTCAAATTCGTACAGCGGCAGCAGGTCCGACTCGGAGGCGGCTTCCTCTTCCACTACCTCCAGGGGCAGCAGCCGGATGACCGTGGGTTCCTGGCTCACCATCGACTTGAAGCGCGTGTAGACGACGTGGATCTCGTCCACGCCACCGTCCTCGAAGTCTGCGGCGAAATCGGCCAGCAGCGCGTCGCCGATTTCACGGGCGGTGCCGAACTCGGGCGCGTCGGTTCCTCCGGTCCAGACCCGCGCGTACTGGCGGTTCCTGAAGTCGAAGTAGGCCTGTGCCTTCCGGCCCACGAGGTAGGTTTTGACTTCCTTGCCTTCAGCGTGGAGAAGCTCGTTGAGACCTTCCGCCTGCTTGAGGACACTGGCGGAGTAGGATCCTGCAAGGCCACGGTCCGAGGTAATTACCAGGACTGCGGCACGGCGGATCTGCTCCGGCTCGGTGGTCAGCGGGTGGTCGATTTCGCTTTGGCTTGCGACAGCAGAAACGGCGCGCGTGATCGCGTTCGCGTAAGGCAGTGAAGCTGCTACGCGCGCCCGGGCCTTACCGATGCGCGAGGTAGCGATCAGTTCCATCGCCTTGAAGATCTTGCGCATCGACGTGGTCGAGCTGATCTTCTGGCGGTAGACCCGGATCTGGGCTCCCATACTTATCCTTTCCTAACATTCCGTAAACCGGGTGTGCCGGACCCTGAGGCCCGGCACACTCGGTGAGCGGAACTAGCGCTTCTGCTTGACGATCTTTTCCTGGTCAACGTCGCCCTCGGAGATGGCGTCGTGTTCCTCGTGGCCGGCGCCCACCAGGTGGTTGTCGCCTTCACCGAAGAAGCCCTTCTTGAAGTCCACAATTGCGGACTTCAGAGCTGCAACGGTGTCGTCGTCCAGCACGTTGGTCTGGGCCAGCGTGGTGAGGATCGAGGACTTTCGGCCCAGGTGGTCCAGGAAGTCGCGTTCGAAGCGGCTGATGTCCTCAACCGGAACGTCATCCAGGTAACCGTTGGTTCCGGCCCAGATGGAGACAACCTGGTTCTCGACCGGGAACGGCGAGTACTGGCCCTGCTTGAGCAGTTCCATCAGGCGGGCACCACGGGTCAGCTGCTGGCGGGATGCGGCGTCCAGGTCCGAGGCGAACATGGCGAATGCCTGCATGTCGCGGTACTGGGCCAGGTCCAGCTTCAAGGTGCCGGAGACCTTCTTCATCGACTTGACCTGTGCGGCACCGCCCACGCGGGACACGGAGACACCCACGTCAACAGCGGGACGCTGGTTGGCGTTGAAGAGGTCAGACTGGAGGAAGATCTGGCCGTCGGTGATGGAGATGACGTTGGTCGGGATGTAGGCGGAAACGTCGTTCGCCTTGGTCTCGATCAGCGGCAGGCCCGTCATGGAGCCGGCACCCAGTTCGTCGGACAGCTTCGCGCAGCGTTCCAGCAGGCGGGAGTGCAGGTAGAAGACGTCGCCCGGGTAGGCTTCGCGTCCCGGCGGGCGGCGCAGCAGCAGTGACACTGCACGGTAGGCCTCGGCCTGCTTGGACAGGTCATCGAACACGATGAGGACGTGCTTGCCGCCGTACATCCAGTGCTGGCCGATGGCCGAGCCGGCGTACGGTGCCAGGTACTTGAAGCCTGCGGGGTCGGAAGCAGGGGACGCCACGATGGTGGTGTACTCCAGCGCGCCGTTGTCCTCAAGGGTCTGGCGGATGGCGGCGATGGTGGACGCCTTCTGGCCGATTGCCACGTAGATGCAGCGAACCTGCTTCGTCACATCGCCGGAAGCCCAGTTCGCCTTCTGGTTGATGATGGTGTCGATCGCGATGGCGGACTTGCCGGTCTGGCGGTCACCAATGATCAGCTGGCGCTGGCCGCGGCCGATCGGAATCATGGCGTCGATTGCCTTGAGTCCGGTCTGCATCGGCTCGTGCACCGACTTGCGCTGGGTGACACCGGGAGCCTGGAGCTCCAGGGCACGGGTGGTCTCGGCCTTGATCTCGCCGAGGTCATCGATGGGCACGCCCAGCGGGTCCACTACGCGGCCGAGGAAGGCGTCGCCCACGGGCACGGACAGAACCTGTCCGGTGCGGTGGACTTCCTGGCCTTCTTCGATGCCGGTGAAGTCGCCGAGGACGATGACGCCGATCTCACGGACGTCGAGGTTCTGGGCGAGGCCCAGGGTCCCGTCCTCGAAGCGCAGCAGCTCATTCGCCATGACCGAGGGGAGGCCCTCAACACGGGCGATGCCGTCACTAGCGGTGGTTACGCGGCCGACCTCTACGCGCTCTGCGTTTCCGGGTTCGTAGGACGCCGCGAACTCGTTCAGCGCAATACGGACGTCGTCGGCGTTGATGGTCAATTCGGCCATCTGCAGTCCCTGCTCTCCTGTTTTGTGATCACCGTAAGGTGACCGGGGTTTCTATCAGTTTGGTTGTGCTTGTCCGGCTAGCCGGCCAGCTGGCGTTGCAGCTCGCCCAGCCTGGTGATGACCGAAGCGTCGAGCACTTCGTCACCCACCTGGACGCGGATTCCGCCAATGAGTGCTGGATCAACATTGACGTTGATCTTCAGTTCCCGCCCATACAGGGCATTCAGGCCCGCCCGAAGGCGTTCCAGCTGCGTCTGCGTCAAAGGACGGGTCACGCTGACCGTTGCAATCCAGCGCTGCTGCCGTTTGGCCGCCAGCTCGGCGAACCGTTCCACAAGCCGGGTGGGCTTGATGCCGCGGGGCTGGGAGACGGCCTGCGTAATGAGGACTTTTGCTTCCTCACTGGCGCCGGGGACCAGCTTCGCGGCAAGGGCAGCCTTGGCGGCTGCACTGGCCTGTGGTTCGGACAGAGCACGTTGTACCTCGTGGCTGGAGGCAACAGCCTGGTTGAAGGAGAACAGATCGTTCTCCAGTTCTTCCAGGCCAGTGATTCCGGAGGCAGAAACGGCCGACTTGTTTTCAGCAACGGAGATGACCACCGTTGCGGCAAGAGTCTCGAGTGCATCGCCGATGTCGCGCGCCGATGCCCAGCGTGAACTGGCCAATTCGCCCGCGATCTCTGCAGCATCAGCGGAGACTTTTCCGCCAACCAGCTGCCTGACCAGCGCCGACTTTTCGTCACCGGAGCGGGACGGGTCAGTCAGGGCGCGGCGCAAGCCAGCCGAGCTGTCCACCATTCCCAGGATTCCGAAGAGTTCCGTTGCCAGCTGCAGCGACGCGGTGGGAAGCTTGGCTTCCAACGCGGCCAGGGCTGTTGCCAGCGATTCGCTCGATACGCCTGCCATTACTTAGCTGCACCTGCGTTCTGGGTCTCCAGATCTGCCAGGAAACGGTCCACGACCCGTGCTGCGCGCTCATCGTCGTTGAGCGATTCGCCAACGATGCGGCCGGCAAGGGTGGTGGCCAGGGTGCCCACCTCAGAGCGCAGCGACACAACAGCCGCCTGGCGCTCGGATTCGATCTGTGCGTGGGCCTGCGCGGTGATGCGGGCAGACTCTGCAGCTGCCTTCTCCTTGAGATCCGCGAGGATCTGGGCACCTTCTGCGCGGGCTTCCTCACGGATGCGGTTGGCTTCGGCGCGGGCGTCGGTCAGCTGCTGCTTGTACTCTTCGAGTGCAGCAGACGCCTCAGCCTGGGCCTTTTCAGCCTTTGCAATGCCGCCTTCGATGGCCTCGGCACGCTCGGCGAAGGTCTTTTCGAACATCGGGACAACGAACTTGACCACGATGAACATGAGGATGGCAAAGCCCACGAGGACAACGCCCATTTCCCAGACGTTGGGAACCAGGGGGTTGACTTCGCCCTCAGTGGCGGCTGAGATGATCAGCTGATTCATTTTTCACCCGTCCTTTTCTACTCGGTTCTGTAAGTTCGCTTCGTTCCAGGACTAGAGAACGAAGGCGAAGACCAGGCCGAGGATGGCGAGGGCTTCGGTCAGCGCAAGGCCGAGGAATGCGATCGGCTGCAGCACGCGCTGTGCTTCCGGCTGGCGAGCAACGCCATTGATGTAAGCAGCGAATACGAGGCCCACACCGATACCACCGCCGATTGCGGACAGACCGTAACCTACGAGGTTGAGATTGCCTTCCATTTTTCTTCCTTTCAAGATGCCACTCTGTGGCAGGTTGTTTGGGTTGCTTCATCCCCGCGAAGGGGAAGTCTGTGTGTGCCTGCCGGCGTTGGGCCGGCGGCAGTGCCTAGTGGCTGTCGGCGTGCAGCGCGCCTTCGATGTAGATCGCGGTCAGCAGGGTAAAGACGTAGGCCTGCAGGACCATGATCAGGGCCTCGAGCATGTACATGGCGATCGCGCCTGCCAGGACCAGGACCGAGGTTCCCTTGAGCAGGATGTTCTCCTGCATGACCAGGTATTCGATGCCGGAGCCGGCAATCATCACGATGAGGTGTCCTGCGAGCATCGTGGCGAACAGACGGAGGCTGTGCGTGACGGGCCGGACCAGGAAGTTGGAGATGATCTCGATCGGGATCACGATCGGAAGGATGAACCACGGAACGCCGGACGGCACGGTGGCCAGCTTGAAGTAGCGCAGGCCGTTCTTCTTGACGCCGATGGCGATCCAGGTGAAGTAGACGAGGCCGGCCAGCACGTAAGCGCCGCCGACGTGCGAGAACGTGGGGAGCTGGATCAGCGGGATGGCGCCGTAGATGTTGTTCACCAGGATGAAGAAGAAGAGGCTGAACAGCAGCGGGACGTACTTGATGAAGTCCCTGCCGCCGATGATGTCCTTGGCGATTCCGTTGCGGACAAAGCCGTAGGCGGCTTCGCCGGCGAACTGGAGCTTGCCGGGTACCAGCTGCTGCTTGCGTGCGGCCAGCACGAAGAAGGTGGCGATAATGGCGACAGAGAGGAGGACCAGCAGCATCTGCTTGGAGAATCCTTCTGCGGCACCCCACGGCAGGATTGCCGGCAAATGCATTTCGTTAATACCAGGAGGAGCGAACTCTCCTGAATCTTGGGCCGGGAGCGCAAGCGCGATCAACGCGTTTCCTCTCTGCAGTGTCCATCATTGGGCGTTGGGCGGGGACCGGCAGCCTGACGGCCTGCTGTTCCCCCTGTGAAATTATTTGGCATTAGTGTCGCCGTCCGTGGACGGCCCGCTGGCAGCAGGACGCTCCCCAGCATTTTTGCGAGAACTGGTGAGGCCATGCATGTGGGAAAGGTAAAAACCTCCGACGGCTCCAAGCAGAGCGCCTGCGAGCACAATCCAGCGCGTTCCCCACAGATAATCCAGTCCCCACCCTATCAAACTCCAGACGATGATTCCGCCAATGATGTAGCTAAAGACGGCCATTCCGGCGTTGTATCCGCCGTCGGAGTTGTCGCCCGATACACCGGGGGCGGAACCGCCGGATGCGGGGTTAACGCGGGAGGTTTTTCCGGACTTCTTCGGGTCACGCATCGGAGGCCTCCTTAGGTTCTGGATCGTTGTAGATCTGCAGCCGGGCTCTGCTGAAACCATGGATTTCGGCAGCCTGCCAGAGAACGACGGCTGTCACAGCACCTGCGACGAACCAGCGGCCATGCAGCCATTGCGGGGCGCCGACCACAAACAGGACGGCGGCGAAGCCCACCACCTTGATGAAGTACGTTGCCACGAACACGCCGATGGCTCCGGAAGGATTGCTGCGTCCCACGAAATGGCCCACCAGGAGGCTGATTCCAAAGAACAGCATCACCAGCAGTCCGCCCAGCACGCCGGAAACAGCACCGTTGGTGCCGTCCAGCAGCGCAGCGGCCCCGGCGCACAGCACCAGTCCTGCTGCCGCGGCGGCGGAACCGAGCTTCAGGAGATGAAGCCAGAGGGACCGGGTGGGACCCGAAGCACCAACGTGTCCTTTGCCGGACGCAGGTCCGGACTCGGCGTTGGAGGTCATGCGATCCCAATCGTCGGTACCAAGAGGCAGTAAACCAAAAGGCGGGGTGGAGGGGCAGCTTTGGCTGCCCCTAAATTCTACATGAGATAGAAATGTTTCCGCACCCGCGTTACGCCGGAGTCTCCTCGTTACGGCGCGCGAGGTACGGCCACGCGGTGACGAGGCCCATGACCAGCGTCGCGAAGAGGTCCACAGCAAGGACGATTTGCCACGGGAAGATGGCAAAGGCCAGTCCCCCGAAGGACAGGACGCCGGTCCAGAGGTACATCAGGATCACTGCCGTGCGGTGCGAGTAGCCGATGTCCAGAAGCTTGTGGTGCAAGTGGCCCCGGTCTGCCGACCACGGCGACCGGCCGCGGGCGGTCCTGCGGACCACCGCCAGGCCCAGGTCCAGCAGCGGAAGGAACAGGACGGCGAACGGCAGCAGGATGGGAATCACGGTGGAGATACCGTTGGCCCGGTCATAGAGACCGCTGGTGATCTGGCCGGTTGAGACCACACCCGCCGAGGCCATGAGCAGCCCGATCAGCATGGCTCCGGAGTCCCCCATGAAGATTTTCGATGGAAACCAGTTGTGCGGCAGGAAGCCCAGGCAGCTTCCCACCAGGACTGCGGTGATCAGGGTCGCAAGGTCCGAGTAGTCCAGGAGTATGGCGTTCCGGTGGACCCAGTACGCCGTGAAGAAGAACGCCGTGCCGCCGATGATGGCCACGCCGGCGGCCAGTCCGTCCAGGCCGTCGATGAAGTTGAAAGCGTTCATCGTTGTGACGATCAGCCCGGCTGTCAGCACCACGCGGATTGTTTCGTTTTCCAGGTAGATGGGGTCCGGCACCCAGGGCACGATGGTCATCTGGACACCCCAGACGGCGACAGTCAGGGCGGCGGCGCTCTGGCCGATCAGTTTGACCCACCACCGGATGTCCAGCAGGTCGTCGGCCACGCCCACCAGGACGATCACTGCGGCGCCGGCAAGGACGCCCCAAGGCGAGAAGTTGTTCCGGTAGATGTCCTTGACGAAGAAGGACTGGCTCGCAACAATCAGCGCCACCATCACGCCGAGGAAGATGGCAACTCCCCCCAGCCGCGAGACGGGTGTTGAATGCATGTCGCGGCTGCGGATGGGCAGGTGCAGTTCCAGGCGGTGGCCCACCACCCGGGCGCCCCAGGTGGCGCAGTAGGACACGATGGCAGCCGTGAGGCCCATGAGCAGGTACATGATCATGGGGTATCGGCCGTTTCAACTGTGGAGGGGATGCAGCAGGGCAGCTTTGGCAGCTGGACCCCGGCGGGTGGGCTCACTGGCAGGGAATCTGTTCTTCGATAAATGAAACTTCTCCGTCGCCGAGCGCGCAGCAGGCAGTACGTATTGCCTTATACGCAGTGCCTTACAGGGCTGTATTACAGTGGACTCTAGTCAAAGATACTAGCGCCACCGGCTTCATGGCTTCGCGCCACACGGGCGCATTACGAGCGGGGAAATCCCTGACAGCCATGCTGAAAGGACCCTTCATGACCCCCCGCATCGCAGTTGCCGCAGTCACCTTCAACCGCCCGAAGGAACTGGCGGTGCTGCTGGATTCGATCAACGCCCAGACTGCGGCGGTGGACACAATCTGCCTGGTTGACAGCGGAACAGAGCCGGCCCGTGAGGTTGCCGCCCGGCACGGCAATGTGGACTACGTCAGGTCCGAGGCCAACCTGGGCGGAGCGGGAGGTTTCGCGCTGGCGGCGCTCAAGGCTGTGGCCAGCGGCGCGAAATGGATCTGGATGATGGACGACGACGCCGAGCCGGCCGATCCGGCGTGCCTCGCCACCCTGCTGCGGGAGGCAGAGGCACGCGACCTTGAGGCGGTGGTCCCGCTGGTGACAGCGCCCGGCCACCCGGACCGGCTGTCCTTCTTCTTCCGCCTGGACGGAAAAGTCACCCACAGCAGGGCCGAGGTTGAGAAGCTGGGGTTCCTGCCCAACGACGGGCACTTCTTCAACGGCGCGCTGATCCGTTCCGATGTCTTCTTCAAGGTGGGCCTGCCGGACATACGCCTGTTCATCCGCGGCGACGAGGTCGATTTCACCATCCGCCTGCGGAAAGCCGGAATCCGGTTCGGGACCGTGACAACTACGGCGATTACGCATCCGCACGCTTTCTCCGAAACCCAGCATGTCTATGGCGCCCGCTGGCACGTCATCGTTCCCGAGACGGCTTTCAAGCGGTACTACTACTACCGGAACCGCGGTTACCTGATCCGCCGCTACTTCCGTGTCCGCTCCCTGGTGGCGGACGTAGGCGGCTACGCGGGTTACTTCCTCCAGCGGCGGGACCTCGCAGGGTTCCTGGGCTGGGCCTCATCGTTCAGCAAAGGCCTTCGGGGCAAGGGTTTCGCCCCGCTGGAGGACCAGAAGTTCTAACCCCGGACGTTCCGCCTGGAAGGGCCTACTTCCGGCCCCGCAGGCGCCTGCCTGCCAGGAGCCAGAGCAGGACCCACGGTTCGCCGAAGACACGGTAGGCCACGCGGCGCGGGTGCAGGAGCAGGCGCCAGGCCCATTCCAGGCCCAGGCGGCCAAGCCAGCGGGGGGCGAGCTTCTGGACTCCGGCAAGCTGCTCGATGGCGCCGCCCACCGCACAGTAGACAGCGGGAGGCAGGGAATCCAGCCGACGCTGCAGGACTTCCTCCTGCAAGGGCATGCCGAGGCCCAACAGGACCAGCTGCGGCTGTTCACGGTGCAGCCATTCGACCGCAGCGTCTTCAAGGCCCGGGTTCCAGTTCTCCCCCGGAAAACCCGCCACGTGCGCGCCGGGAACGATCGACCGAAGTTTCGCTGCCGCGCCGGCGTTTGCTTCCGCGCCGGCTCCCACGACGGCAATCCGTTCCAGTCCCCGCACCTGGTCCAGCGCGGGGAGCCAGTCGGTGGAACCCAGGCGGTAGTCCATGACCGGGCCCTCTGCGTTGCCGGTCCTCCCCCACAGCCACAGCACCGGGGCGCCGTCCAGGAGCACCACGTCGCTGCGCTTGTACAGGGCCCGGAAGCCGTCGTCGGACAGCGTCAGGGTGACGCTGTGCAGGTTGTGGCCAAGGACGGTCCGCGTGGATCCGTCCTGGATGTAACGGCTCAGCTCCTCCACCAGCTCGGGGACCCGCAGCGGGGTTGCATCAACCTCCAGGAAGGGGATCTGCTGGCGTTCCAGCGTCATCAAGGCTGCGGGCTCTGGTCCGAGGCGGCCGGGCCCTGGGGCTGGGAAGCGCCACCGGCAGGTGCTACGGCAGAGGAGCCGGCGGGAGCAGGCAGGTCCTGGACGGGCAGGTTCTGGACGGGCAGGTCCACGGCGGGTTCCTCTGCCGCCGGTTCCTCCTCCGCCATGGGAATCTCTCCCAGTCCCAGCACGCCGGGGACGTGTTCCCGGAGCTGGTCCAGGCTGATGGCGCCGTTGCGGACCACACGGAGCCTCGGTCCGGTGGCGTCCACAATGGTCGAGGCAACTGCCGCTTCACCCTCGGCCGGACGGAAGCCGCCTTCCAGGTAGACCTCGACGGAGTCGGCCAGTTGTTCCCGGGCAGCGGCCGCAGTCTGGGCCGGAGCATGGCCGGTGCGGTTGGCGGAGGAGACGGCCAGCGGCCCGGTGAGGGTCAGCAGTTCCTGGGCGATGTCGTCGGCCGGCATCCGCAACGCAACGGTCCCCTTGGTTTCACCGAGGTCCCAATCCAGGGACGGCTGGGCATGCAGGATCAGGGTGAGGCCGCCGGGCCAGAAAGCCTCGGCAAGCTTCCGGGCGTCCGCGGAAACGTCGGTTGCCAGCCCGTCCAGGGCATTGATCCGCGGGATCAGCACGGGCGGCGGCATGGTGCGGCTGCGCCCCTTGGATACCAGCAGCATGGTGACGGCCTGCGGCGAGAAGGCATCGGCCGCGATGCCGTACACAGTGTCCGTGGGAAGCACCACGCACTTTTTTTCGCCGATGGCGCGCTGGGCATGTTCGAGCCCCTGGGCGCGCTGATCGTCAACGGTGCAGTCATAGGTTGTGGTCACTGGCCTATTCTTTCATTCCGAATGGTCCGGGTCCGCGAGCACGGCGCTGGTGGCGCGCTCCTTGTTGTTCAGGTCATGGTGGGTGGTGATCCCACGCCATTTGCCCGCGCGGCCCATCATGGCGGCAATCCAGCCGGCCTGGACCTCCGCGTGCTCCATGACGAAGTAGCCGCCGGGCCGCAGCAGCCGGGCGGCCGAGGCCGCTGCCGCCGTCGGAAGTTCCATGCCGTCCGCTCCCCCGCCGTACAGCGCCTCAGGCGGGTCGTGAAGCGCCACTTCGGGCTCGTTGGGAATGGCCTCAGCGGGGATGTATGGCGGGTTGGAAACCACGACGTCGAACGTTCCGTTAAGTTCCGGCAGTGCAGTACGCAGGTCCCCCTGCACAAGGTGGACGCCCAGGGGCGCCAAATTCTTTGCCGCCCAGGCATGTGCAAGCGCGCTGAATTCGACCGCATGCACCTCTGCGGTGGGAACCTCATGGGCGATCGAACCGGCGATGGCACCGGACCCCGTCCCGAGGTCGACGATTCGGGGCGACGACATCCCGTGGACACGGTCGATGACCAGCTGGACCACAGACTCCGTTTCGGGCCGGGGAATGAACACGCCGGGCCCCACCGCAAGTTCAAGGTAACGGAAATGCGCAACGCCGGTGATGTGCTGCAGCGGGACCCGGCCGGCCCGCTCCTCCACCAGTTCGGCGTACCCGTCCGGAGCCGGCGCGTCGCCCAGCATCATTGCGCGCAGCCGGCCCAGGCCCACCTTCAGGAGGTGGTCAGCCAGCAGTTCGGCATCAACGCGGGGGCTGGGGACGCCGGCGTCGCGAAGGATGGCAGTTGCCTCGCTGACTGCTGCCGCGAGGGACTGGCCCGGCCCAATGGTCATGCTGGCAGGAACTAGTCGTTCAGGGCGTCCAGGCGCGCCTGTTCGTCCATCTCGATGGCGGATTGGATGACGGGCTCAAGGTCGCCGTTCATGACCTGGTCCAGGTTGTAGGCCTTGTAGCCCGTCCGGTGGTCCGCGATGCGGTTTTCCGGATAGTTGTAGGTGCGGATGCGCTCCGAGCGGTCCATGGTGCGGATCTGGGACTTCCGCTGCTCGGAGTTGGCGGCGTCGATCTGTTCCTGCTGGTGGGCCAGGATGCGGGCGCGGAGGACACGCATGCCGGCTTCACGGTTCTGCAGCTGCGACTTTTCGTTCTGCATGGCCACCACAATGCCCGTGGGCAGGTGGGTGATGCGGACAGCAGAGTCCGTGGTGTTGACCGACTGCCCGCCGGGACCGGACGAGCGGTACACGTCGATCTTGAGGTCGTTCTGGTTGATTTCGAGCTCTTCGGGCTCATCGACTTCCGGCAGGACCAGGACACCGGCGGCGGAGGTGTGGATGCGTCCCTGTGATTCGGTCACGGGAACACGCTGCACCCGGTGCACGCCGCCTTCGAACTTGAGCCGGGCATACACGCCTTCGGCGGGGTCGTTCGAGTTGCCCTTGACGGCCACCTGGACGTCCTTGTACCCGCCGAGGTCCGACTCAGTTGCCGAGATGATTTCAGTCTTCCAGCCGCGGGACTCGGCGTAGCGGGTGTACATGCGCAGGAGGTCGCCGGCGAACAATGCGGCCTCATCGCCGCCTTCACCGCCCTTGACCTCGAGGATTACGTTGCGGGCATCGTCGGGATCCCGCGGAATGAGCAGCCGGCGAAGATTCGCGGCCGCCGCCTCCAGCGAAGCCTCCAGTTCGGGCACCTCGGCAGCGAACTCGGGATCCTCGGAAGCCATTTCCTTGGCAGCAGCCAGATCATCCCGGATCGCCTCCCAACGGTGGTAGGCCTCGACAATGCCATTGAGCTGAGCCGACCGCCGCCCCAGCTTACGGGCAAGCCGCTGGTCAGCATAAACAGCAGGATCCCCCAGCTGCGCCTGGATGGAATCATGCTCATCAAGCAGGCCCTGTACGGACTCAAACATTCTTCAAAACCTTTCGTTCTGCACCAAGTTTAGTCAGGCACGGGAAATCCTTCCCAAGCCAGCAGGGCACAAGGTAAGCCGGGCGCCCGACGCGCGGGTTCTCCGCCCCGGGAGTGGCATCGGGCCTGCCGAAGCGTGGTGGCCAAGTCCGTCAGGACATGGCCACCACGCGAAGGGGCGGGGGCGGAAAACCCGCGCGGCGAACCACGCGAGGCATCCGCACCCCGCCCCTGAACTCAGCTACTTGTCGTTATCCGACTTTGCGCCAAGCGTCGTCTTCTGGACCTGCATCAGGAACTCAACGTTGCTTTGGGTTTCCCGGATCTTGTTGGTGAGCAGTTCAAGGCTCTGCTGCGTCTCGAGTCCGGAAAGGACGCGGCGCAGCTTCCACATGATCTTGACTTCCTCGGCCGAGAGCAGGTTCTCCTCGCGGCGGGTGCCGGACGCGTTGACGTCCACAGCGGGGAAGATGCGCTTGTCGGCCAACTGGCGGGACAGGCGGAGTTCCATGTTGCCCGTGCCCTTGAACTCTTCGAAGATGACCTCGTCCATCTTGGACCCGGTCTCCACGAGTGCAGTCGCCAGGATTGTGAGCGAGCCGCCGTTTTCGATGTTGCGGGCGGCGCCGAAGAAGCGCTTGGGCGGGTACAGGGCTGCGGAGTCCACACCACCGGACAGGATGCGGCCGGAGGCCGGTGCTGCCAGGTTGTAGGCGCGGCCCAGGCGGGTCATCGAGTCCAGAAGGACCACCACGTCCATACCCATTTCCACCAGGCGCTTGGCGCGTTCGATGGAGAGTTCGGCCACGGTGGTGTGGTCGTCGGCGGGACGGTCAAAGGTGGAGGCGATGACCTCGCCCTTGACGGTGCGCTGCATGTCCGTGACTTCTTCGGGGCGTTCGTCAACGAGCACCATCATGAGGTGCACCTCAGGGTTGTTGGTGGTGATGGCGTTGGCGATGGACTGCAGGATGAGCGTCTTGCCGGCCTTCGGCGGGGAGACGATCAGGCCGCGCTGGCCCTTGCCGATCGGGGCAACCAGGTCGATGACGCGGGGGCCGATCTTCTTGGGGTCGGTCTCGAGGCGGAGGCGCTCGGACGGGTACAGCGGTACCAGCTTGGCGAACTCGACGCGGTCCTTGAGTTCCTCGGAGGTTTTGCCGTTGACGGAGGTGACGCGGACCAGGGCGTTGAACTTCTGGCGGTTGGACTGCTGGCTGCGGTCTTCACCGTCACGGGGTGCGCGGATGGCACCGACGACGGCGTCGCCCTTGCGGAGGTTGTACTTCTTGACCTGAGCCAGGGAGACGTAGACGTCGTTGGGGCCCGGCAAGTAGCCGGAGGTGCGGATGAAGGCGTAGTTCTCCAGGACGTCCAGGATGCCGGCGACCGGCAGCAGGACGTCATCCTCGGTGACCTCGACGTCGTCGACGTCCGGTCCCTGGGCGCGTCCGCGGCGGCGGTCGTTGCGGTCGCGGAAGCGCTCGTTGCGGGAATTGCCGTCACGGTCCTGTCCGGAGCGGTCAGTGCGGTCGTTCCGGTCGCGGCGGTTGCGGCGGTTCCTGCGGCTGCCGCCGTCAGAGTCGTCGCTGTCGTCGCGGCGGTTGTCGCGTGCACCTTCGCGCTGGCCGGCCTCGCGGCTGCCGGCGTTGTCGCGGCCGCTGTCCGAGTCGCGTCCTGCGGTATCCCGGCCACCGCGGGTGCGGCCTTCGCGGCGGTCCGTGCGCTGCCCGGCCTCGGCGGTGTCAGCGGCAGGCGCCTCAGAGCGCTGTTCAGTGGAGCGCTGTTCAGTGGAGCGCTGTTCAGTGGAGCGCTGTTCAGCGGCTGCCTGATCCGGAGCGGGCTGCTCGGCAGGAGCCTCGGCAGGGGCTTCCTGCACCGTAGCGGCTGCTTCGCCGCGGCGGCGGTTGCGGGTGCGCGGCTGGCGGCGCTCAGGTGCTTCTTCTGCTTCCGGTGCGGCAGCCGCTTCGGCCACGGCAGGGGCTGCAGGAGCCTCAGCAGTGGCTTCGGGCGCGGCCGGGGCAACAACGCCATCGCTGACGGCGCGGCGGCTGCGGCCGCGGCGGGCACGGGTTCCCTCGGCGGCAGGTGCTTCGGCAGCCTCCGGCGCGGCCGCAGGAGCGGAAGCTGCGGGAGCCACCACGCTCTCGACAGCCTTTTCGGCTGTCTTGGCCGGGGCCTTGGTGGTGGGGGTGCCGGCGCGATGGGCGGAGATGGCCGAAACCAGGTCTCCCTTGCGCATGCGGGAACCGCCGGAAATCCCCAACTGGCTGGCAAGCGCCTGCAACTGGGCGAGCTTCAGGCCGGCCAGGCCGCTGCTCTTGGCGGGTGCTGCCGGTGATTCGGCGGCTGAAGATAGTTCCACAGCTGGTGACAGCTCAGTGGTTTCGGTCACGAAGGATCCTTCCCCCTCGACGGCGTCCAGACTGGGAGCTGGACGCGATGATTTGATCTGGGCTGCAGTTCAGATCTGCAGCCGGGGTTTCGGCCTTGCCGGTTGGATTTCGGCCAGCAGGGCCGGATACTGATTCGCCTTGCGCTCCGCCCAAGGAGAAACGCCGGGCTGACGCTTTCAGGGGCAGTTGGATGCTGCAGGTTCCTGCGTCAGACCAAGCAGGCGGCACCGGAATGCATTCGCAGTAGGAGATCAAATAGCAACTGAATGCAGGAGCAGATCAGATAGGCGGAATTACCGCCGGTGCAAGTCCACCTTAGCACCTTCAACGTCCACTGCCAGCTTCAGCACCCGCCAGGCTACGTCCGGCGTGTTGGCGGCCGTAAATGCCTCGATGAACCCGAGCGCCTCGGCGGCTTCGGCTTCACCGTTTGCAAGGACCAGGACTGTGGGCCCGGCACCGGATACCACCGCAGCGTGGCCGGCGGCGCGCAGGGCTGCGATCAATGCGGCGCTGGGCCGCATGGCCTCCGCCCGGTAGCTCTGGTGCAGGTAGTCTTCGGTCCCTGCCAGCAGGAATTCCGGCTTTTGCGTCAGGGCGTGGATCAGCAGCGCCGCGCGGCCGGAGTTCATGGCTGCGGCGTGGTGTCCTACGGATGCCGGGAGCAACGCCCGGGCCGCCTCGGTGGAGAGTTCGAAGTCCGGAACGGCCACGATGGGGATCACCGATCCGGCAACGGTGGCACTGGTGCTGCTGTACTGGTCACTGTCCTGCCATGAGAGCGCCAGTCCGCCGAATATAGCGGGTGCGACGTTGTCCGGATGCCCTTCCATCTCGCTGGTGAGCTGGAGGATCCAGTCCTGTCCGCGCCGGCTTTCGGCAGGGACCATGGCGTTGGCCGCAGACACGGCGGCAACCACGGCGGACGCGGACGAACCGAGGCCCCGCCCGTGCGGATTGACGTTTTCGGCGGTCACCTTGAGGCCGCCGTGGCGGAACCCCAGCCGTTCGAAGGCCGCGTCCATTGCCCTGATTACCAGGTGGCTGGCATCGCGGGGCAGTGTTCCAGCACCTTCGCCGCGGAGGTCGAACAGGAGTTCGTCCGTGTCGAGGCTTTCCACGGTCAGGGTATCGTGCAGCGCCAGGGCCAGGCCCAGGCTGTCGTAACCGGGACCAAGGTTGGCCGTGGTGGCCGGAACCCGGACGGTGACGCGCTGGCCGGCCTCGATGAGTTGCAGTCCGACGGCGGCCTGCGAGGTGGTGTCCAAGGTTATTTTTCTTCCAGTCCCAGTTCAGCAGCAACGGTCACGACGTCGTTGGGCACCTTGACGGGCTGTACGTCGCTTCCGTCTTCGGTGCGCAGGGCCCACTGCGGGTCCTTGAGGCCGTGGCCGGTGACGGTGATGACGATGGTCTTCCCCGCGGGCACCTCGCCCGCGGCGTGCTTCTTCAGCAGGCCTGCGACGCCGGCAGCGGAGCCGGGCTCCACGAACACGCCTTCGCGGGAGGACAGCCAGCGGTGGGCGTTCAGGATTTCCTCGTCGGTGACAGAACCGATGAGCCCGCCGGACTCGTCACGGGCGCCGATGGCACCGTCCCAGGAGGCGGGGTTGCCGATCCGGATGGCAGTAGCGATGGTGTCCGGCTCGGTGATGGGGTGGCCCGCAACGAACGGCGCAGCGCCTGCTGCCTGGAAGCCCCACATCATGGGGGTCCTGGTGGCGACGGCGGGAAGCGTGCCGGCGGTGGCCGACTCGAACGGAGCCGAGTACTCCTTGTAGCCCTTCCAGTACGCGGTGATGTTGCCGGCGTTCCCCACAGGCAGCACGTGGATGTCCGGGGCATCGCCCAGCGCATCAACGATTTCGAAGGCACCCGTCTTTTGGCCCTGGATACGGGCGGGGTTGACCGAGTTCACCAGGAACACCGGGTAGGCTTCGCCGAGCTTGCGGGCGATGTCCAGGCAGTTGTCGAAGTTGCCGTCCACCTGCAGCAGCGTGGCGCCGTGGGCGATGGCCTGGCTGAGCTTGCCCATGGAGATCTTGCCTTCGGGCACCAGGACGGCGCATCTCAGGCCGGCCGCAGTGGCGTAAGCAGCCGCGGAGGCGGAGGTGTTGCCGGTGGAAGCGCACACAACTGCTTTTGCTCCGGCCTCTACCGCTGCCGTCATGGCCATGGTCATGCCGCGGTCCTTGAAGGAGCCGGTGGGGTTCATGCCCTCCACCTTGAGGTAGACCTCGCAACCGGTGAGTTCGGACAGCTTCTGTGCGTGCACCAGCGGGGTGCCGCCCTCGCCCAGGGTGATGACCCGGGTGGATTCCGTCACGGGCAAACGGTCAGCGTATTCGCGGATAACGCCGCGCCATTGGTGAGCCACTTAGACTCCTTCTACCCGCAGAACGGATGTAACTGAATTAATCACGTCCAGGCCTTTCACGGCCTCGACGGTGGCCGCAAGGGCGGCCTCGGACGCGCGGTGGGTGACGATCCGGAGCTCGGCGGATTCCACGTTGGATTCCGTGTCGCGGTGGATGGTCTGCCGCATGATTTCGATCGACACACCGTTTTCGGCAAACAACTGCGCGATCCTGGCCAGGACGCCGGGCTGGTCGGCAACGTCGAGGCCAATGTAGTAGCTGGTGACCGCTGCCTCGATGGGCAGCGCCGGCACGTGGCCGGTGGTGGTCTCGGTGCGCTGGGGTCCGCCGAGGACCAGGCGCCGCGCTGCGGAGACGAGGTCGCCAAGCACGGCAGACGCCGTCGGGGTGCCGCCCGCGCCCTGGCCGTAGAACATCAGCTCGCCGGCGTTTTCGGCCTCGATGAAGACGGCATTGAAGGCGCCCCGGACCGCGGCGAGCGGGTGTTCGCGCGGCAGGAGCGTGGGGTGGACGCGGACGGACACTCCCTCGCCGCCGTCGGCATCAGTCAGTTTCTCGGCGATGGCGAGGAGCTTGATCACGAAGCCGGCGTCCTTGGCCGCGGCGATGTCCGCGGCACTGACTTTGGTGATGCCTTCGCAGTGGACGTTTTCCAGGGCGAACCGGGTGTGGAAGGACAGCGTGGCCAGGATGGCGGCCTTTGCGGCGGCGTCGTGGCCTTCTACGTCGGCGGTGGGGTCCGCTTCGGCGTAGCCCAGGCGCTGGGCTTCAGCGAGGGCGTCGGCGAACTGGGCGCCCGTTGAATCCATCTGGTCCAGGATGAAGTTCGTGGTGCCGTTGACGATGCCGAGCACCCGGGTGATCCGGTCACCGGACAGGCTGTCGCGGATGGGCCGCAGGATGGGGATGGCGCCGGCAACGGCGGCCTCGTAGGAGAGCTGGACGCCGGCCTTGTCCGCCTCCTCATACAGGGTGGGGCCGTCCTGGGCCAGCAGGGCCTTGTTGCCGGTGACAACGCAGGCGCCGTTGCTCAGCGCGGACAGGATGAGCGTCCGGGCAGGTTCGATCCCGCCCATCAGCTCGATCACCAGGTCGGCACCCTTGACCAGGGTTTCGGCGTCCGTGGTGAACAGGTCCTGCGGCAGCTCAACATCCCGCTTGCTGTCCAGATTGCGCACGGCGATGCCGCTGAGCTGCAGGCGGGCTCCGGTGCGGGCGGCAAGGGCATCGGCGTCCTCAAGAAGGATCCGCGCAACCTGGGCCCCAACGTTGCCACAGCCCAGCAGGGCCACTTTCAGGGTTCGCAATTCCGTCACTTCAGGCTCCCATGTCGCGGTTCAGCAGATCTTCTTCGGTTTCCCCGCGGACAATCAGCCGGGCAGATCCGTCGCGCACCGCGACAACGCCCGGCCGGGCCAGATAGTTGTAGTTGCTTGAAAGGGCCCAGCAGTAGGCGCCGGTTCCCGGTACAGCAAGCAGATCACCGGCTGCCACGTCCTCGGGCAGATATACATCTCTAACAACTATGTCGCCGCTCTCGCAATGTTTGCCCACTACGCGGGACAGTTGCGGTGCCGCTGCGGAGGTACGCGATGCCAGAATCGCCGAGTAATCGGCGTCATAGAGCACCGGACGGGCGTTGTCGCTCATGCCGCCGTCCACCGACACATAGCGGCGCGGATACGTAACGTTGTTACCGTCCTCACCTGCACCGGAAGCGGCAGGAGCGTCGACACGCACCGTCTTGAGCGTGCCCACTTCATACAGGGTAAAGGTGGTGCTGCCCACGATGGCGCGGCCGGGTTCGATGGAGATGCGCGGCGACTCGATACCCAGTTCGGCGCAGGTGGAACGCACGACGGCGGCCATTGCCGTCGCGATCTCGGCTGCGGGGCGGGGGGTATCTACCGGCGTGTAGGCGATGCCGTAACCGCCGCCGAGATCCAGCTCCGGCATGGTGATGGAGTACTTTTCCTGCATGGCGGCGAGGAACCGCAGCAGTTTCTCGGCGGCCATGGCAAAGCCGTCGGGTTCGAAGATTTGCGAGCCGATGTGGCAGTGCAGGCCCAGGAGTTCGATGCCGGGGTGGGCCGAAGCTGCGGCCACTGCCTCCTCCGCGGCGGAGAGGCCCGCCTGGTCGGTAGTGTCCGCCGCCATGGACAAGCCGAACTTCTGGTCCTCATGGGCGGTGGCGATGAACTCATGGGTGTGGGCATGAACGCCAGGGGTGAGCCGCAGCATGACCCTGGCCTGCCTGCCGCGCGCCTGCGCGATATCTCCCACGCGGACCAGCTCGTCCAGGCTGTCCACAACGATGCGTCCCAGGCCCATGTCCAGCGCACGGATGATCTCGCCGTCGGACTTGTTGTTGCCGTGAAGCGCCACCCGCTCCCCCGCGATGCCGGCGCGCGCGGCCACGGCCAGCTCTCCGCCGGAGGCGGTATCCAGGCGCAGCCCTTCCTCCTCCACCCACTTCACAACGGCAGTGCAGAGGAAGGATTTTCCGGCGTAGTAGACGTCCACGCCGCCGCAAATGTCAGCAAAAGCGGCGTCAAAGGAATCTTTGAAGGCGCGCGCTCGTGCACGGAAGTCCGCCTCGTCCATGACGAAGAGGGGCGTGCCGAACTGCTCTTTCAGTGCCTGGACGGTGAGGCCGCCAACGGCGAGGGAGCCGGCGTCGTCGCGTTCCACGTTGCCTGCCCACAGCGGTTCCTGGAGCGCATTGAGGTCTGCGGGGACGGACAGCCATTCGGGCGCCAGCGGGGATGCGGCAGTGTTGGCAGTTACTGGCATGGTGCTCACATCCGTTCCGGCGCGGAAACGCCAAGCAGGTCAAGGCCGTTGGCCAGCACCTGGCTGGTGGCATCGTTGAGCCACAGCCTGGTGCGGTTGATGTCGGTCACTGGCTCGTCGCCCATGGGAGCAATGCGGCAGGCGTCGTACCAGCGGTGGTAGGCGCCGGCGATCAGTTCCAGGTGCCGGGCCACGCGGTGTGGTTCACGCAGTTCTGCGGCCTTGGCCACGATTGAAGGGTAGCTGCCCAGGTACGAGAGCAGCTCGTTCTCCGTGGCGTGGTCCAGGAGGGAGGCGTCGAAGCTGTCTTTGCCGTCCACACGGCGTTCCACTCCCGCATCAACGGCATTGCGGGCTGCCCCACGCGAACGGGCGTGCGCGTACTGGACGTAGAACACGGGGTTTTCGTTGCTGTGCTTCTTCAGCAGCTCCGGGTCCAGTGTCAGGGGGGAGTCGGCCGGGAAACGGGCCAGCGAGTAGCGGACGGCGTCCTTACCCAGCCAGTCAATCAGGTCCTTGAGCTCGATGATGTTGCCGGCGCGCTTGGAGAGCTTGGCCCCGTTGACGGACACCAGCTGGCCGATCAGCACCTCAATGTTTTTCTCGGGATCGTCTCCAGCCGCGGCGGCGATGGCCTTGAGCCGGTTGATGTAGCCGTGGTGGTCGGCGCCGAGCAGGTAGATCTTCTCGGTGAAGCCGCGGTCCTTCTTGGACAGGTAGTAGGCGGCGTCAGCAGCAAAGTAGGTCGGTTCGCCGTTGGCACGGATCATCACCCGGTCCTTGTCATCGCCAAAGTCCGTGGTCCGCAGCCAAACGGCGCCGCCGTCGTCGAACACGTGGCCCTGCTCGCGAAGGCGCGCAACGGCACTTTCGATGGCGCCGGCGTCGTGCAGTTCCTGCTCCGAGAAGAACACGTCGAATTCGACGCCGAAGTCCGCAAGGGTGGCCTTGATGTCCTTCATCTGCGCCTCATAGGCGGCCGCGCGGATCACCGGCAGCGCGGCAACTTCAGTGAGTTCGCGGATGTCCGGGTGGGCCGTGAGGACCTCGTGGCCAAGGTCCGCAATGTACTGTCCGGGGTAACCGCCGTCGGGCACGGGGAGGCCGTGCAGGCGGGAGTACACGGACGTGGCGAACGTGTTCATCTGGGAACCGGCGTCGTTGATGTAGTACTCGGCCGTGACGTCGGCACCGGAAGCCCGCAGCACGCGCGCAATGGAATCGCCGAGGGCAGCCCAGCGGGTGTGCCCGATGTGGAGGGGCCCGGTGGGGTTCGCCGACACGAACTCCATGTTCACGGTGTGGCCGGCGAGCGCGGTGTTGGTTCCATACTGCGTGCCGGCTTCGACAATCACCTTGGCAAGGGCGCCCGCGGTGGCGGCATCCACGGTGATGTTCAGGAACCCGGGACCGGCGATGTCCACGGCGGAGACGCCGTCGATGGATTTCAGCCGGGCGCTGAGGACAGCGGCAAATTCGCGCGGATTGGTGCCGGCCTGCTTGGCCAGCTGCAGCGCAATGTTGGTGGCCCAGTCTCCGTGCTCCCGGTTCTTGGGTCGCTCCACGCGGACCTCATCAGGCACAGCTGATGCTGAAAGGGCAATGTCACCGGCGGCGACAGCGTCTTTCAGGCAGGCGGATATGGCGAGGGAGAGTTCTTCGGGAGTCACCCCTCTAGCCTACCGGGGGCCAGTGACAGCAAAGAATTTTTGCGCGCCCCGCAGGCGGGCAGCCATACACAGGACGGCAACAGGAAAAAACCAAATAACGGCACAGGGTTGAACCAATAGGGTGGATTCAGCGTTGACAACACCGTAACCACCGCTTGAAACCTGTGATCCCTATGACGAAACGAGAGCCCTGATGAGACCCTCTGCACGTAAGAGTGTTTACGCCGGACTTGCCGGCCTGTCCCTCGCAGGAACCGTGGCAGGCTGCGCGCCGTCCGCTACCGAAAGCGATCCCGCCCCGACCGGCGGCAACCCGGCCGAAACCACATCTTCAAGCGCGTCCGCGCTGGCCGGCAGCGGCTCAACCTATAAGGACGGAACCTACAGTGCCGACGGAAACTACGTGTCGCCCAACGGTACCGAGACCGTGGGCGTTCAGCTGACCCTTGCTTCAGGCACGGTGACGGGCGTCGAGATCACCCAGCACCCCTCCAACCCCAACACCCGCAAGTTCCAGGGTGAGTTTGCCGGCGGCATCGCGGCGCAGGTAGTGGGCAAGAACATCGACGACCTCAAGGTTTCCAAGGTGGCCGGCTCCTCGCTCACCAGTGGTGGCTTCAACCAGGCAGTGGAACAGATCAAGTCGGAAGCCCAGTAGGCGGTGCCGGGAGGGGACGTGGAGAATTTTTCGTTCGAGGGAATCGGCACGCACTGGGAAATCTCCACGCCCCTCCCGCTTGGGCCCTCCCTGAGTGGGCGCCTCCTCGCGAAGGTTGAGAAGTTCGACACCGACTGGTCGCGTTTCCGCGGCGATTCGCTGGTCAGCGCCATGGCACAGAGGCCGGGCCAGTACCGCTTCCCGGAGGAGGCGGGGAAGCTCGGCGGGCTGTACAGGATCTTATACAACCTCTCCGGCGGCACCATGACGCCCCTGATCGGCGGCAGCCTGGAGCGTCTGGGCTACGACGCCGCGTACACGTTGCGGCCGGCCGGTCCCCCGTTGCCGGCCCCGGCCTGGGACGACGTCCTGGACTGGAGCGGGACCTCCATCACCACCAGCGCCCCGGTTGTGCTGGACATCGGGGCTGCCGGGAAGGGGCTCCTGGTGGACTTGCTGGCAGCTGAGTTGGACTCCGAGGGCATAGATTCGTACATCATCGACGGCAGCGGCGATCTCCTGGCACGCGGCCCGTCCTCGGTACCGGTGGCCCTGGAGCACCCGTACAACCCGGCCCAGGCGATCGGCGTGGTGCAGCTGGCCGGCCGTGCGCTATGCGCGTCCGCTGCAAACCGGCGGGTCTGGGGGGACGGACTGCACCACGTGCTGGACGGATCCACGGGCCGCCCGGTCCTTACCGCCGTCGCAACCTGGGCACTGGCCGATACCGCTGTCCTGGCCGATGCTCTGGCAACGGCACTCTTCTTTGTTCCCGGGGCAGAGCTCCAGGAAACGTTCGATTTCTCGTGGCTGACGGTGTACTCCGACGGCAGCGCAGGCTATTCCGAAGAATTTGAAGGGACACTGTTCACATGAGCCCTGTTGAAACCCCTCAAGCCGGTCCTGCTCCGTCCGTCACCGGACGGCTGGACACCATGCTTGGCCGGTTCACCATGTACCGGCTCATCCTCCTGGTGCTGGCAACCCTTGCCGCCTACAGCCTGCTGTTGGAGGTCCTCGGCTGGCTGACGTTCGGAATCCCGGAGATGCTGGCGCACCTGGCCCTTTGCCTTGGCCTGACCTACGCCTCCAACCGGGCACTGGCAGCGTTGTTCCGGGTACGGCCGCACTCGGAGTCGTCGCTGATCACCGGCCTGCTGCTTTACTTCCTCTTCTGGCCGTCTTTCCAGGCGTTGGATGTGGCCGGGGTGGCCTTGGCGTGTGTGCTGGCGTCGGCGTCGAAATATGCTCTTGCCTGGCGCGGCCGGCACATTTTCAATCCGGCCGCCGCGGGGGCTTTCGTCACCGGCCTCACCGGGCTGAACATCGCCACCTGGTGGGCGGCGACGCCCGCCATGCTCTGGCTGCTGGTTCCGGGCGTGCTGCTGGTCCTTTTACGGACGCGGAGAGTCCTGATGGCGTCGGTGTTCACCCTTGTTGCCACGGCCATCATTACTGTCGAGCTGCTCCGGGCCGGAATGACCGCAGGCATGGGCATCTACCAGGCGTTGGCGCAGCGGCCCGTGCTATTCTTCGTGGGATTCATGCTGACCGAACCGCTGACGCTGCCGCCCCGGCGGTGGCAGCAACTGACGCTGGCCGCTGTAGTGGGCGTCGTGTTTGCCGTTCCCTACAACCTCGGGTTCGTCGCCAATTCGCCGGAGGCGGCCCTGCTGCTGGGTAACTTCATGGCCTTCCTGGTGGGCCAGCGCGGGGGTGTCAAGCTGCGGTTCGCCGGCAGCCGGGCGCTGACGCCGAGCACCACCGAGTTCTCTTTCGAACCCGCCCGTCCGGTGCGCTTCCTTCCGGGGCAGTACATGGAGCTTGACCTGCCGCACGCCAAGTCCGATGGAAAGGGCCGCCGGCGGGTGTTCAGCCTGACGGGCTCGCCTGCGGAACGCTTGGTCAAGTTTGGTGTGCGGACCGCCGAGCCATTATCGGCCGCCAAGAAGGCACTCCTCGCGCTGGAGCCCGGCGACGAGCTGACGGCCACCTCGGTGGGTGGCGACTTTGTCCTTCCCCGCGATCCCAACCAACCCGTGTTGCTCATTGCCGCCGGAATCGGCATCACGCCGTTTCTTTCATACCTGTCCTCGGGCGGGCTCCGGGAACGCGACGCTGTCCTTCTCCTTCTTGCCAGGAGCGCGGACGAGATAACCTACGCTGACGAGCTCCGGGCTGCGGGCATCCGGGTCCTGGTTCGCCTCGCGGATGGTTCGGAGCCCCCGCTGGACTTCGGCACGGTTCCGGGCGGCGGGTCGCCACTGGACCCGGAAGGGGTGAAGTCACTTGTTCCGGACATTGGCAACCGCGAAGTCTATGTCTCCGGCTCGCCTGCCAGTGTTGCTTCCCTCCGACGTGCCGCCCGGAAAGCGGGGGCACAGTGGGTGCACGTTGACTCGTTCTCCGGGTACTGACACCGTACTGACACCCCCGCTTGCGTCCCTGCGGGCCAGGCAAAACCGGCCTGTCGGGAGCCGATTTTCCCTTGGGGCCCACCTTCCTGCTAAGCTCTAGGACGTCCCGCCAGCAACGGCAGGAATTCCGGATTTGCCCTCGTAGCTCAGGGGATAGAGCGTCTGCCTCCGGAGCAGAAGGCCGTAGGTTCGAATCCTATCGAGGGCACCATCTGCGTGAGCAGCCCGGTCAATTGACCGGGCTGCTTTTCTTTTGCCTGGCCCAACCCTTGGTGCCGCGAGCCTATTCCATTGGGCACGACACGTTGCCAGTCACTGCACGCTGCCAGTTACTGCACGCTGCCAGTTACTGCACGCTGCTAGGCACTACACGCTGCTAGGCACTGCACGCTGCTGGGCACTAGACGTTGCACTCCTCAGCGGTCAGCCAGAGGTGCCAGTCGGGGAACGGATCCGGCGGTACCTTACATTCCCGGACTCCGGGATCATCCGGAATATCGAGGTCCGGCAGCTCAGGCCACGGGAGCACTGACATTCTGAGCGCGGAACCACGATTGCACTGTGTGCGGGTGGCAATCTCGTGCTGTGGCCTCGCTGTGGCACCCATGGGTTTTCATCGACACCGCAGGCGGGTGAAGTGGCCAACGAAAGGCCAGCACCGGGAAAATAAAAAGCATCCAAGGAGATCTAGACAGCACCCGTGCTTGACCTGGGCGCGCGTGCCTTTCACCGATTGTCAGGGCCCCCTCGTAGTCTGAATTCACCTAGTTGAGGGGGTACGCCATGCACGTTCCGTTCTGTTCCATTGTCCCGCCCTACCTGTTGCGGCGCCTGGCCCGGCAGGACGCACCGCAGTTTTCCGCTGCGGCGAGGGCGGCAAGGGAGGCCCTTGGCCACGTCGGCGCCTTCCAGGCGTCGCGGACCCAGGCCATGCCTGACGTTCCTTCCGGAGTTCGGCAGGCTAAGCCGGGGCCATCCAACCGGACCATCTATGACGCCGCGGGTTCGGAAACCCTTCCCGGAAAGCTCGTGCGCAAGGAGGGCGAGCCGGGGACAGGAGATGCCGCAACGGATGAAGCCTACGACGGCCTGGGACACACACACCGCCTCTATGCCGATGTCTTCGGCCGGAACTCCGTTGACGGCCAGGGGCTGCGGCTGGACGCAACCGTGCATTTCGGCAAGCTCTATGACAACGCATTCTGGGACGGCACCCAGATGGTCTTCGGCGACGGTGACGGTGAGGTCTTCGGGCGGTTCACCGCGTCGCTGAGCGTCATCGGGCACGAGCTGGCCCATGGCGTCACCCAATACTCGGCCGCCCTCGCCTACCGGAACCAGGCAGGTGCCCTGAACGAATCAATGTCGGATGTGTTTGGCGCCCTGGTGGAGCAGTATGTGAAGAACCAGTCCGTTGCCGAGGCCAGTTGGCTGATCGGCGAGGGGCTCTTCACGGCCGAGGTGGAAGGGAGCGCTTTGCGTTCCATGAAGGCTCCGGGAACCGCATACGACGACGATGTGCTGGGTAAAGATCCCCAGCCGGACTCCATGGACTCCTACGTTAGGACCAGTGCGGACAACGGCGGCGTCCACATCAACTCGGGCATCCCCAACCGCGCCTTCTACCTGGTGGCGGAATCCCTGGGCGGAAACGCCTGGGACTCCCCTGGCCGTATCTGGTACGAAACGCTGACGGGCGGCTCCCTGCCCACCACCGCGACCTTCAGCGTCTTCGCCCGGTCCACGGCCGCTGCCGCCGTGGAGCTCTTCGGCTCTGATTCAAAAGAGCATGACGCCGTGCGGCAGGCGTGGGAAACTGTGAAGGTCAAGCTTTAAGGGATGCCTGGTTGCCGGACTTTCAGCCGCCAGGCTGCGTGGAAGCCCAGGAACCAGGCCATGAAGATCAGCGTGGAACGCACCGGTGGTATAGCCGCGATGACGCGGGTGTGGACTGTGGACGCCAGGTCGGAAACAGCCATGAACCAGTGGCAGCCACTCGTCGAAGCATGCCCCTGGGACGCCGTTCCCAGGACACCGCGGGCAGCAGCTGAGCAGTTCTCCGGGAGCCAACCTGACCGGTTCATCTATTCAATCCGCGCCGGGGAACGGCGGGCGGCACTGCCGGAACAGGCCGTGACTGGTCCCTGGCGGGTACTGGTGGACCGCACCAGGGCTGCAGCGCAGGAGTCCGGGACGGGGCAGGGCGCCCGAAACCAACCCGGCACGGACAGGACTTCCGGAAGGTAGCGGAGGCAGCCTCTGGGCCCCGGACAGCAGCTAGCCCGCCTCTGCCAGTTGCCCCCGGAAGGCCCGTCGGTAGGACTGCGGGCTGGTGTCGAGGACCTTGGCAAAGTGGTGGCGCAAAAGGACCGGATGGCCAAATCCGGCTTCCCGGGCCACCTCGTCGATATTCAGGTCGGTAGATTCCAGGAGCTCCTGCGCCCGGAGGACCCGTTGCGAGTTAAGCCAGGCCGCGGGTGTTGCGCCGGTCTCCGACCGGAACTTCCTGGCAAAAGTCCTGGGTGACATGTGCAGCCGGGCCGCCAGTTCGTTGACCGTATGCTCACGGTCCAGGTTTTGCACCATCCAGCGCAGCAGTTCCTCCATGGGCGCCGAGCCGCAGGTGGGCATGGGCCGGTCGATGAACTGGGCCTGGCCGCCGTCGCGGTGAGGCGGAACCACCATGTCCCGGGCGATGGCGGCGGCAACATTCGCCCCGAGTTCCAGGCGCACCAGGTGAAGGCAGGCGTCAATGCCGGCAGCAGTTCCGGCAGAAGAGATGATGTTGCCGTCCTGGACATAGAGGACGTTCTCGTCCACCTGTGCCTCCGGACAGGCCTCAGCCAGGTCGTGGGAGTAATGCCAGTGCGTGGTGCAGCGCCGGCCATCCAGGAGGCCTGCACGGGCCAGCGCGAACGCCCCGGAGCAGATAGACATGACCCATGCTCCCCTGGCATCGGCGGCGCGGAGTGCTTCGAGCACCGACTCCGGCAGTTCCTGGTCCCGCCCATAGGGAGCCATGATCACCAGGTCCGCGTCTACAGTGGCTTCCAGTCCCAGGCTGACGTTCATGGAGAGCCCTGACTTGAGCCTGACGTTGCCCGGCTCGGGAGTGCACACCCGGAAATCGAAAGCCGGAACACCCGTGCCCCGGCCGGACCTGTCAATCCCGAACACCTCGCAGGCCGTTCCAAACTCGAACATCGAAAAGTTGGGAACGACGATTACGGCTACCGATTTCAGCATACTTCTATTATGGCAGGAATTTTAGGTTTTTGGGCATTTCTGCCACTGTTGAGTTGGAGCGCCGAAGAGAAGCATGGACCCATGGAAATCTTCGCAACCCTCATCGTCATCCTGCTCCTGCTCCTTGCTGCCGCCACCATAGCAGCGCTCCTCCGCGACGGACGGGGGCACACCCCTCCCGTCAGCTCACACGAGGAATGGTCCGCCCTGGACCTGCCCAGCACCAGCTACAGCCTCCGCATCTTCTAGCAACCTCCAGCAAGTAAAAAGAACGCCGCAGGCAGTCGAACCGGGGGTGCCGGCCCCGCCGCAGTAGACTGTCTGCAGCCATGACATTGCATATTTCGTATCCCGCCGAGCTGCCGGTCTCCGAGCGTCGCGAGGACCTGATGGCCGCCATTGCCGCCAACCAGGTGACCATCATCGCCGGCGAGACCGGTTCCGGAAAGACCACCCAGATCCCCAAGATGTGCCTGGAGCTCGGCCTGGGCGAGAACGGGCTGATCGGCCACACCCAGCCGCGCCGGCTAGCAGCGCGCACGGTTGCAGAGCGCATCGCCGAGGAACTGGGCGTTGAGATCGGCCAGGAGGTTGGCTTCCAGGTCCGATTCACCGGCGAGGTCAGCAAGTCCACCAAGGTCAAGCTGATGACGGACGGCATACTGCTGGCAGAGATCCAGCGGGACAAGTTGCTGCGCAAGTACAACGCCATCATCATCGACGAGGCCCATGAGCGCAGCCTCAACATCGACTTCATCCTCGGATACCTGAAGCGGATCCTGCCTCAGCGTCCGGACCTGAAGGTCATCATCACCTCGGCCACGATCGATCCCGAGCGCTTCGCCAACCACTTCGGCACCACGGAAGAACCTGCGCCCATCATCGAGGTCTCGGGCCGGACCTACCCCGTGGAGGTCCGCTATCGCCCCCTGACCCAGCCCAGGGCTGACGACGAAGACCCCTCCGACGACGAACTCGAGGAGGACCGCGATCCGCTGGACGCCGTATGCGACGCCGTCGACGAGCTCGCCAACGAAGCACCAGGGGACATCCTGGTGTTCTTTTCCGGCGAGCGCGAGATCCGGGACGCCGCGGACGCACTGCAGGCCCGCATCCAGTCGAACCGCCGGCTGGCCGGCACGGAGGTCCTTCCCCTCTTCGCGCGCCTGAGCCTGCAGGAACAGCACAAGGTCTTCCACCCGGGCAGCAGGCGCCGGATCGTGCTGGCAACCAACGTTGCGGAAACGTCCCTCACGGTGCCCGGAATCAAGTACGTGATCGACACCGGAACGGCCCGCATCTCCCGTTATTCGCACCGCACCAAGGTCCAGCGGTTGCCCATCGAACGTGTGTCCCAGGCGTCGGCAAACCAGCGGTCCGGGCGCTGCGGCCGTGTCTCGGACGGCATTGCGATCAGGCTCTATTCGGAGGAGGACTTCGAGTCCCGGCCACGGTTCACCGACCCGGAGATCCTGCGGACCAACCTCGCCGCAGTCATCCTGCAGATGACCGCCATGGGGGTAGCCCGCGGCCCCAAGGACGTGGAGGATTTCCCGTTCGTGGAGCCTCCCGAAACAAGGGCAATCAACGACGGCGTCATGTTGCTCCGCGAGCTCGGCGCGCTGGTTGCCCCGAAGCCGCAGAACGCCGAAGGTAACGGCAGAAGCGGCAGCGGCCTCACCGCCGTCGGACAGAAACTTGCGCAACTGCCTGTGGATCCCCGGCTGGGCCGGATGATCGTGGAAGCCGGGAAACGCAACTGCGTCAGGGAAGTCATGATCCTGGCTGCGGCGCTCACCATCCAGGATCCCCGCGAGCGCCCCACGGACAAGCAGCAGCTTGCGGCAGAGAAACACAACCGGTTCCGGGACGAGAATTCGGACTTCACCGGCTACCTTAACCTGTGGAACTACCTGCAGGAAAAGCAGCAGGAATTGTCCTCATCGGCGTTCCGCCGCCTCTGCCGCAGCGAGTTCATCAACTACCTGCGAGTGCGGGAGTGGCAGGATTTGTTCGCCCAACTGCGGCAGCTGGCCCGCCCGCTGGGCATCAGCCTGGACAACAAACGCCTCGCCGATCCCGTTGGGAACCACGACGGGATCCACATCAGCCTGCTGTCCGGGCTCCTGAGCCACATCGGCATCCTGGACGAGCGCAAGCGCGAGTACGCGGGTGCCCGCGGCAGCCGCTTCGCCATCTTCCCTGGCTCTGCCCTGTTCAAGAAGTCCCCCACGTTTGTGATGGCCGCCGAACTGGTGGAGACCAGCAGGCTGTGGGCACGGGTTGCGGCGAAATTTGATCCCGCCTGGGCCGAGCAGGTGGCCCCGGACCTTGTGAAGCGGAGCTACAGCGAGCCGCACTGGTCCACCCGCCAGGGTGCGGTGATGGCCTACGAGAAGGTCACGCTTTACGGCGTTCCCATCATCGCCCAGCGCCGCATCAACTACGGCAGGGTTGACCCCGTCGTCGCCCGCGAACTCTTCATCAGGCATGCCCTCGTCGAGGGGGACTGGCGCACCCACCACAAGTTCTTCCACCGGAACCGCGCACTGCTGCAGGAGGTGGAGGAGCTTGAAGCCCGGATGCGCCGCAGGGACCTGCTGGTGGACGATGAGACGCTGTTCGAGTTCTACGACGCCCGGGTCGGCCCGGACGTGGTCTCCGAGCGCCACTTCGACAAGTGGTGGAAGGAAGCACGGCAGCAGAACCCGGACCTGCTGGATTACGACAAGTCCCTCCTCCTCAGCGATGACGCGGATGACCTGGACGAGGCCGCCTATCCCAGGACCTGGCTGCACAAGGGCTTCGAGCTGCCGCTTACCTACGAGTTCCATCCGGTGGCTCCAGGCGCCCCGCCCGATCCGTCCGACGGCGTCACCGCGGAAGTGCCCGTCTTGTTCCTCAACCAGCTGGACGACGCCGCGTTCCGCTGGCTGATCCCCGGCCAGCGCGTGGAACTGGTGACCGCCCTGATCAAATCGCTGCCCAAGCAGATCCGCAAGAACTTCGTTCCGGCCCCGGACGTCGCCCGCCAGGCGGTGGCGGTCCTTGAGTCGGACTTCGATCCCGCTTCTGACGAGCTGGAACCGTCGCTGGAACTGGCCCTCCGGCGGATCCGCGGCGCTATCATCCCGCCAGGGTCCTGGAACTGGGACGCCGTTCCCCCGCACTTGCGCGTCAGCTTCAAGGTTGTCGACAGCAAGGGCAAGGTCCTTGACGAAGGCAAGGACCTTGCGGCCCTCCAGGAGAGGCTCGCGCCCGCCACCCGGCGGGCGATCGCAGAGTCGCTGGGCGCCACGCCGTCGTCCGCCGCACCCGGCAGCCGGGCAGCCGGCAGCCAGGCCCGGCAGAAAGCAGGCAAGGCGGACGACGGCGGCGCGCGGCAGGCGCCGCCCGGCCCTGTGCACGGAGCCTCCGCACCTGCCGGATTCGTGGAGCAGGACGGCCTTACGGAATGGAACTTCGGCACCATCCAGCGGGAAGTCAGCAGCATGGTGAAGGGACACACCGTCATGGGGTACCCTGCCCTGGTGGACCAGGGCACAACCGTTGCGCTCCGGGTTTTCCAGACGCCCGAGGAGCAGCTGGATTCGATGCGCGCCGGTGTGATCAGGTTGCTGGCGCTGCGTGTTCCCTCCCCGGACCGCTACGTGCTCGAGCACCTGAGCAACACCGAAAAACTGACGTTCAGCCAGAACCCGCACGGCTCGGTGTCCGCACTGATCGCCGACTGCGCACTTGCGGCCATCGATAAGCTCACCCCGGCGGAGCTGCCGTGGGACCGGCAGGCCTTTGATGCCCTCTACGAGTTTGTCCGGGCGGAACTGATCGACACTGTGTTCGGCGTGACCGCGGTGGTGGAGCGCGTCCTGGCCACCACCAGGCGCATCGAGAAGCAGCTGAAGGGGACCGCCAGCCTGGCGCTCATCAGCGCGCTCAACGACGTCAAGAGCCAGCTGGAGCAGCTGGTTTACCCCGGCTTTGTGGCACGCACAGGCTATGCGCAGCTCAGCCAGCTGCCCCGGTACCTTGCTGCCATCGAAAAGCGTCTTGAACGGCTGCCGGGCAACGTCCAGCGTGACGCCCTGAACATGGCGGTGGTGCAGCGGCTCGAGGACGATTATGACGAAGCCGTCGCGGCGCTGCTGCCGGGACGGCGAGCCGGCCGCGAGTTAACCCAGGTGCGCTGGATGATCGAGGAACTTCGGGTGAGCCTGTTCGCCGTCGAACTTGGAACGGCCTACTCGGTGTCCGAAAAGCGGATCCGCGCCGTGCTCAACAAGGCGCTGGCACCGGCCTAGGAACCTCCAAGGAAGGGTGTCCCGGCGCAGGCCGGGACACCAGGGGTTCAACTGGCGGGAACGAACTCCCCCCAGCCGGCGTCCCGCAGCCCCCGGCGGAGTTTTTCCGCGTTCGCGTCGAGGACTTGGGGGTCGGGGTTCTGGTCCGCAGAGGCAAAGTTGAAGTCCGCCATGCTCCGTGAGGGCCACACATGCACGTGAAGGTGGTTGATTTCGTAGCCGGCTACGATCAGCCCGGCCCGCGGGGCGTCGAAGATGTCCACCTGGACGGCACCGATCCTGCGGGCAACCTCCATCACCCGTGCCAGGGTCTCGGGTGACGCGTCTGTCCAGCGGTCCACTTCCTCGGTGGGAACCACCAACGTGTGTCCGTCAGCCAGAGGCCCGGTGGTGAGGAAGGCCGCTACATCATCCTCCCGCCACACAAACCGGCCCGGAATTTCCCCGTTGAGGATCCTGGTAAAGAGCGTGCTCATGCGTTTGCCTCCTTGGCGGGTGCCTGCAAGGTGCTGGTGTCCAGCACGAACCGGTACTTCACATCTCCTGCGACCATGCGGTTGTATGCCCCATTGAGTTCGTCGGCGCCAACTATTTCGATATCGGCCACCACGCCATGCTCGGCGCAGAAGTCCAGCATCTCCTGCGTTTCGGCGATCCCGCCGATCAGCGATCCTGCATAGGCGATCCGGCGGCGGATCAGGGCACGGGGATTGACCGGAGGCATGGGCTCGGAGGGCAGACCCAGCTGGAACAGCGCACCGTCCACGCGCAGGGAGCGGAACAAGGGGTTCAGGTCATGCGGGGCGGCGACGGTGTCGATGATGACGTCGATGGTCCGGTTTGCCGCGGCCATTGCGCCTTCGTCCCGGGAGAGGACCACCTCGTCGGCTCCGAGCTCCAGCGCGGCAGGGACCTTGGACTCCGACGTGGTGAAGACCACCACCCTAGCGCCCATGGCTTTTGCCAGTTTCACCGCCATGTGCCCGAGTCCGCCCAGGCCCACCACGCCCACAACGTCGCCTTCTTCGACGTCGAAGTGCCGCAGCGGGGAAAACGTGGTGACGCCGGCGCACAGCAGGGGCGCGACGGCGGCCGGGTCAAGTGATTCCGGGACCCGCACGACATAGCGGCGGTCAACAACGATGGACGACGAATAGCCGCCCTGGGTGATGGCGTCGCCGTTCCGCCGGTCGGTGGACCCGTACGTGCCTGTCATTCCCTTTTCGCAGTACTGCTCCAGCCCGTCCAGGCAGCTCTCGCATTCCCTGCAGGAGTCCACGATGCAGCCAACGCCCACCCGGTCGCCCACGGCAAAGCCGGTAACCCCGGAACCCACCCGGCTGACGGTTCCCACGATCTCGTGGCCCGGCACCAGCGGGTAGGCCTGCCCGCCCCATTCCCCCCGGGCCGCGTGCACGTCGGAGTGGCACAGCCCGCAGAACTCAATGGCGATCTCGACGTCGTCCGGCTGGGGCGCGCGCCGGGCGACGGTCAGCGGGACCAGACCGCTGTCAGGGGACACGGCACCGTACGCGGCGCCAAGTGTTCCGGTGCCGGTGGCGGGAAGAATCGGTGTGGCAAGGGGCGGCGGTACGGGGCGTCCAGGGGTCATAGTGCGACGCTACCCTTGCGGCCAGCCAACTTTCCAGCCGGCGAAAACCTGCCACCGGGTTCGGCGCCGGTGGCCACGGGCAACTCCTGGTTGTTGGACCACTCGGAGAAGGAGCCGGCATATAGTGCGGCGTTGAACCCTGCCACTTCCAGCGCCGCCACCTCGTGCGCCGCTGTCACCCCCGATCCGCAGTACACGGCAACCTGGATTCCATCGCGGACGCCCAGTCCCTGGAACCTGCTTCGCAGCTCTTCCGCGGGCAGGAAGCGTCCGTTCCCATCCACGTTGTCCGACGTCGGTGCACTCACCGCCCCGGGGATGTGCCCGGCCCGCGGGTCGACAGGCTCCACCTCGCCGCGGTACCGCTCCCCCGCCCGCGCGTCGAGCAAGAGCCCGGCGACCGGCCAGGTGGCGGCAGCACCGGCGTCGAGCACCGGCATCCTGCCGTCGGCCAGCACCACATCCCCGGGCTCCGCCGTGACGAGACCCTGCTCCACCGGAAAGCCCTGGCCACGCCAGGCGGCCAGGCCGCCGTCGAGCAGGTAAACCTCCTGGAGCCCGGCGTTCCTCAGCATCCACCATGCCCTCGCCGCAGCCATGTTGGCGCTGTCATCGTAGGCCACCACCACGTCGCCGTTGTTGATGCCCCACCTTCTCGCTGCGGCCTGGAACTCCGCCGGGGCCGGGAGCGGATGCCGTCCCCGCGCCGGAGCCGCGGGCGCCGCGAGCTCGGTGGCGAGGTCCACGAAGACGGCCCCAGGCAGGTGCCCCCCAAGGTAGTGGTCGTGCCCATGCGGATCCCCCAATGCCCAGCGGACATCCAGCAGCACTGTGTGCCGGCCTTCAGCGAGGCGGGCGCCCAGCGTGGTCACGTCCATCAGGGGGTTCATCTGACTCCTTTGGTGGTGCTTACTCCAGCGGTTCCCACTTTAGGCCGCTGCCCGCCCGGCTGCAGGTAGGCTGGGTTGGTGAAGATCGAGGGTGGCGGCGGCCGGGACGGCGGCAACGGTGGGGACAGGGACTGGACAGGCCGCGGGTTGTCGGACCGGGAGTGGGCGGATCAGGCGATCCGCACCATCAGGGCTGAAAATAACCGCTCGGCGGACACCCACCTCTACGCCGTGCCACTGCCGGAGCACTGGGGAGTCCAGCTCTACCTGAAGGATGAATCGACGCACCGCTCCGGCAGCCTGAAGCACCGGCTGGCGCGCTCGCTGTTTCTGTTCGGCCTGGTCAATGGCTGGATCAGGGCGGACACCACCATCGTGGAGGCCTCGAGCGGCAGCACCGCGGTGTCCGAGGCGTACTTCGCGCAGCTGCTGGGCCTGCCGTTCATCGCGGTCATGGCCCGGAGCACCAGCCAGGAAAAGATTGCACTGATCGAGCAGTTCGGCGGTTCCTGCCTCCTTGTTGAGCACGCGTCCGATGTGTACGCCGCAGCGGAAGAGGTGGCCGCCACGTGCAACGGGCACTATATGGACCAGTTCACCTATGCGGAGCGGGCCACGGACTGGCGCGGCAACAACAACATTGCTGAATCGATTTTCGGGCAGCTTGAACTCGAGGAGCATCCGGTGCCCGAGTGGATCGTGGTGGGTGCCGGCACCGGCGGAACCAGCGCCACCATTGGCCGCTACCTGCGCTACCACAGCCACCCCACCCGGCTGCTGGTAGTCGATCCAGAGAACTCGGCGTTCTACCCGGGGTGGCGCGGCGGAACGGACAGTGTTCCGGCCGGCCTGCCGTCCCGGATCGAAGGCATCGGGCGGCCACGGCTGGAGCCAAGCTTCGTGCCCTCGGTGATTGACCGCATGGTCCAGGTTCCTGATGCCGCCTCGGTGGCTGCCATGCGCCACCTTCACGTCCTCGCCGGCCTACACGCGGGCCCGTCCACCGGCACCAACCTGTGGGGCGTCTGGGAGACCATCGCTGAGATGGTCGCCGAAGGCCGGAAAGGCAGCATCGTCTCGCTGATGTGCGACGGCGGTGAACGCTACGCGGGCAACTACTACAACCAGGACTGGCTGGAATCACAGGGCCTGGACCCCCGCCCGTACGAAGCCGTGATCAGGACTTTCTTCGACTCCGGGCGATGGGACCCCGATACCGCCTAAACCTCCACGGACTCCCCCGCGCGAAGGTGGGCGTACTCGGTGCCGTACTTTGCGCCGATCCTCTTGACGTGGCCCTCCACGATTTTCAGGCCGTTGTCATTGAGCAGTCCGTCATGGATCTGGAAGGCCCGGGGCGCCCGCACGCTGATCACGAAATCAACCACTTCGGCTGCCTTGCTCCACGGTGCGTGCAGCGGAACCAGCAAGGTCTTGACGCTGATGCCGTCCGGAACGATGAATGAGTCCCCGGGGTGGTAGACGTTGTCATCGATGAGGTAGCCGATGTTCGGCACAACCGGGATCTGCGGATGGATCAGGGCGTGCTGGCCACCGAAGCTCCGCACAGTGAAACCCGCAACATCCATTGACTGGCCCGGTTCCACCGCGTTGACCCGGGCGGTTGCTTCCGGGGCTTCAGTCCGCAGGTGATCGGCCACCCCCGCCGGAGCGTAGACCGCCAGGTGCATGTTGCTGCGGAGTGCCTCCACAACCGCGTGAACGTCGATATGGTCGGCGTGCTCGTGCGTGACCAGCACCGCTTCCGCACCGGCCAGCGCCTCCGTTGCCTCGGAGAGATTCCCGGGATCCAGGACAAGTACCCGGCTGTCCTTATCGAGACGCACGCACGCGTGGGTGTATTTGGTCAGCTTCATAGCGCCAGCCTAGGGTCCTGCCCGGAACGGTGTCCACGAGGCTGTGGCTGGTAATCTGGATCTTTGCCACCATCCCACGGAAGTGAGTCCATCCATGCCGCTCGGCGCCAAGGCTGATTCCACCACGCCATCCCCGGCCACGGGCGGCAAGGAACAGCGCGTCACCAAGCAGCGCCGCGCCGTCAGTGCTGCGCTGGATGAGCTGGATGACTTCGTCAGCACCCAGGAGCTGTACCGGATCCTGCAGAACCAGGGCGTATCTGTCTCGCTCGCCACTGCGTACCGGATCCTCCAGTCCCTCGCCGATGAGGGTCTGGTGGACGTGCTGCGCAACGGTGAAGGAGAAGCGGTCTACCGGCGCTGCGCGGTGACTGCCCACCACCACCATTTGCTGTGCCGGAACTGCGGCAAGGCTGTGGAGGTGGAGGCACCTGCCGTCGAGACCTGGGCCGCCCGGACCGCTGCCGAGCACGGATACAGCGAGGTGGCCCACACGGTGGAGATTTTTGGCCTCTGCCCCGACTGCACTGCCCTGAAGGCTGCAGGCGGGCTGTAAAAGCCCGGCCGGCACCGGCAGCTACTGTGCCTGCAGGACCCGGCCGTTTATTCCCTTGCCTGCCCGGGCTGACCCGATGATGCGGCACACCACGTAGATCAGGAAAGACAGTGTGGTGACATACGGGCTGATCGGGATACGGCCGCCCAATGCCAGCAGGATCCCGCCCACCGTTGCAGTGACGGCAAAAACCACGCTCAGTGCCACCACCGCCACCGGCGAAGACGTTACCCGCAGTGCGGCTGCGGCAGGGGTGATGAGCAGCGCGAGCACCAGGAGGGCCCCCACCACCTGGATGGAAAGAGCCACGCTGATGCCCAGCAGGATCATGAAGACGATGCCCAGCCTGCGCACGGGAACGCCCCGGGCCTCGGCGAGCTCGGGGTCAACGCTGGCGAAGTTCAGTGGCCGCCAGATGACGGCCAGCGCCACCATGACTACCAGGGCGGTTCCGGCGAGGGCCTGGAGCTGGACGGTATCCACCGACACGATCTGCCCGGTGAGCAGGCCAAATTTGTTGGCCGCACGGCCCTCGTACAGTGACAGGAAGAGGATTCCCAGGCCCAGGCCGAACGGCATGATGACGCCGATGATGGAGTTTTTGTCCCGCGCCCTCACGCCCATCAGGCCGAGGAGGAGCGCCGCGGCCACTGACCCGACGAGGGACCCGAACACGATGTCCGCGCCGATCAGGAGTGCGAAGGCCGCCCCGGCAAAGGACAGCTCGGAGATCCCGTGGACGGCGAACGCCAGGTCGCGCTTCATCACGAACGTGCCAACCAGGCCGCCCAGGAGACCCAGGACGGCGCCGGCCCAGATGGAGTTTCGCACCAGGACCAGCAGTTCGCCGTAGTTCTCGAAGTTGAAGATTGCCGCCAGGATACTGTCTGCGTCCATCAGGCGGCTTCCCCCGCCAGTGCATGGGACTCGGAGTGGTGGTGGGTGGTCGCATCCGGAAGCCCGACCACCACCATCCGGCCGTTGGCGTGGATGACTTCGACGTGGCTGCCGTAGAGGCCGGAGAGGACTTCCGTGGTCATGACTTCCTCGGGGGTCCCCACTTTGAACCGGCCCCCGGCCAGGTACAGCACCCGGTCGACGTAGTCGATGATGGGGTTGATTTCGTGGGTCACGAACACCACCGCGCTGTTCCGCTCGCGGCACTGCTTGTTGATCAGCGCGCTCACAGCCTGCTGGTGGTGCAGGTCAAGGGACAGCAGCGGTTCGTCGCAGAGTAGGACCTGGGGATCCGTGGCCAGTGCCTGGGCTACCCGGAGCCGCTGCTGCTCGCCGCCGGAAAGCTGGCCCACCGGTACATTTGCGTAATCGCTGGCGCCCACCAGTTCCAGGAGCTCGTCAATCCTGCGGTTTGCCGTGGAGAAAGACAGCCGCAACCCCCAGCGGTGGCCGTCCACCCCAAGCCCCACCAGGTCCCTGGCACGCATGGGGGTGTCGGGGGCGAATGACTTCTGCTGCGGGATGTACCCGATCAGGCTGCTGCCGCGTTCAACCGGCCGGCCACCCAGTTCAGCTTTTCCCTGGTGCAGGCCCTGCAGGCCGAGCAGGACTTTCAGGAAGCTGGTTTTGCCGCTTCCGTTGGGACCAAGCACGGCGAAAAACTCACCGGGCTTGATGTCCAGGTCCAGGTCCTCCCAGAGCGCCCGCTTGCCGAATCTCAAGGACGCTCCGGTGAGGCTGACGACGGGTTTCAACTATTTGCTCTCCAGAACTTTGCTGATGTTGTCCACATTGTCCGTCATCCACTGCAGGTACGTCTTGCCATCGGGCAGGGTTTCGTTGAAGTCGACAACCGGAACACCGGCCGTTTCGGCTGCTTTCTTCAGCGCTTCGGTCTGCGGGCCCTCAGTCTGCTGGTTGTAGGCGAGGAAGCGGACCGACTTGGAGGCTACGAGGTCGGTTGCGGCCTTGAGCACGGCCGGCGGAACATCCGAGCCTTCCTCGATCGCAGCAGTGTAGTCCTCCGGCGTTGCGTTCACCAGTCCTGCATCCTCCAGCAGATAGAGCGGAACGGGCTCGGTAACGGCCACCGGCGACCCTGCGGCAGTGCCCTTGACGGAGTCAAGCCTGCCGTGCAGTTCCTCGAGGCTGGACGTGAAGTTGGCCGCGTTGCTCTCGAACGTCTGCGCCGAAGCCGGATCCAGCTCGGCCAGCTTCGCAGAGATATCGCCGGCAAGCTGTTCCATCGCGTGCATGCTGTACCAGACATGCTCGTTGAACTCGCCATGGTCGTGGGCGTGCTCATCCGCCCCTTCCGGCTCCGGCGCTGTGGCCTCCGCGGTGGCTTCCTCCCCTTCCGGATGCGCGAGCCCGGAGAGTTCCACGGCGTTCAGGACCTTGCCGGCGTCAAGATTGCTGTCCTCTGCGAGGGTATGGATGAAATCGTCATAGCCCCCACCGTTTTCAATGACGAGGTCCGCCTTGGATACCGCCAGCCGGTCCTGGGCGGTGGCCTCATAGGAGTGCGGGTCCTGGCTGGTCTTGCTGATGATGGCGGTGACGCTGACCTTGTCCCCGCCGATGGCCTTGGCGATGTCCCCATAGACGTTGGTGGAAGCCACGATGTTGATGCCGTCAGCGGCTTCCGTCGCTGGCTCTGCCTGGGGGCTGCAGGCACTGAGCAGGAGTCCCAGCCCGGCAAGGGCGGCAACGGACGAACGGGCAGCGGCGGATCGGCGCACGGAGAAACCTCGGTTCACTGGGTGGGGAAGCGACCAGTCAAGTTTATACCTAAATAGGAATCATTCCTATCTAGGTACGGAAGCACTGGCCCCTTCCCATCGAAGTGGAAAGGGCCGGCTGTATTCAGTTCCCGTTCGGATGGCCCAGCCGGCGGATTCCGGTGGCCTGGGTGGCGTCCCGGATCTCCCCAACAAGTTGCTCGATAACGTCCTCGAGGAAAAGCACGCCCTGGGTTTTGCCGTCCGGGCCAATGACGCGGGCAAGGTGCGAGCCCGTGCGCTGCATGACTGACATGGCCTTCTCGATTTCGTCATCCAGTGCCAGGTTGGCCAGCGACCGGATCCGGCTCTCGGCGATGGGGCGCTCGTAGGCCGGTTCCGGGATGGACAGCACATCCTTTACATGGAGGTAGCCGTACAGCATGTCCTCGTCGTCGAGCATCGGGAAGCGGGAAAACCCCGTGCGGCTGACTGCTTTCTCGAACTCAACGGGAGTAGTAGCGGCCCTCAGCATGACCAGGTTGTCCAGCGGCACCATGATGTCCGCGGCTGTGTACTCGGAAAACTCGAGTGCGCCCGTGATGAGGCCGGCGTCGTCGTCCACCAGGCCGTGGCGGGTGGATTCCTGGACGATCGACTGCACTTCCTCCAGGGTGAACGAGGAGTTGACTTCGTCCTTGGGCTCGATCCGCAGCAGCTTGAGGATGTGGTTTGCCGACCAGTTGAGGACGGAAATCACGGGGTTGACCAGCCGCGAGATGAACACCAGCGGCGGCGCAAGAAGCAGTGCCGCCTTGTCCGCGACGGACACCGAGATGTTTTTCGGCACCATCTCGCCAAAAGTCACGTGCAGGAACGTGACCAGCATCAGCGCCACGGCGAAGGCCGTAACGTCCGCAACTTCGATCGGAAGGCCCAGCGTTTCCAGCGGGACAGCCAGCAGGTGGTGGATGGCAGGTTCTGCGACCAGGAGGATCAGCAAAGAGCAGACAGTGATGCCCAGCTGGGCGCACGCCAGCATCAGCGAAACGTTTTCCATCGCCTTCAGCGTGGTCTGCGCACGCTTGGAGCCAGCCTCCGCCAATGGCTCAATCTGGCTGCGCCGGGCGGACATCACCGCGAACTCGGCTCCCACGAAGAAGGCATTCGCGAGCAGCAGCACGCCCAGCCACACAATTCCGGCCCAGTCGCTCATCGCACGGCCCCTTCATTCGTTTCCCCGGCCGCGTCAGCCGCTTTGGCCGGTTGGAAACAGATCCGGTCGATCCGGCGGCCCTCCATTCGGGTGACGCTCAGGGTTCCGCCGCCCACCGGCACGGTGTCCCCCACCGCACCGATCCGGCCCAGCTTGCTCATCACGTAGCCACCCACGGTTTCGTACGCAGCCTCGTCAGGGACAGTCAGCCCCGGAATCTGTTCGGACAGCTCGTCAGGGCGAAGCAGCCCTGGAAAATACCAGTCGCCGGACGCACTCTGCAGCAGGCCAGGGCGGACTTTGTCATGCTCGTCCGCCACTTCGCCGACAATTTCTTCCACCAGGTCTTCCAGCGTGGCGATGCCGGCGGTTCCACCGTATTCATCGAGGACGACGGCGAGTTGCAGGTTTCCTTCGCGGAGTTCAGCCAGCAGGGCATCCAGGTGGATGGTCTCGGGAACCCGCAGCACCTCCGTCATGATGGAGCCGGCCTCCAGGTTCTGCCTGCGCTCCCAGGGAACCGCCACTGCCTTCTTGACATGGACCAGGCCACGGATGTCGTCCGCCGAGTCGCCGATAACCGGGAACCGGGAATAGCCGGTCCGGCGGGCGGCAGCCACAATGTCGGCAACGGGCTGGTCCGCCTCGATCGTCTCCACCCGGATGCGCGGCGTCATGACGTCCGCGGCCGTCCGGGCGGAAAAATTCAGGGTGCGGGCAATGAAGTTGGCTGTGCCGGCGTCAAGCGTTCCCATAGCCGCCGAACGGCGTACCAGTGAGGCGAGCTCCGCGGGAGTGCGTGCCCCCGAAATCTCTTCCTTGGCTTCCAGCCCGAAAACGTGGAGAACGCGGTTGGAGAAACCGTTGAGCAGCACGATGGCCGGCTTGAAAACGGCCGTGAAGATCAGCTGGGGCCGGGCCAGGGCCTTGCCCACCGGAAACGACAGCGCGATGGCCATGTTCTTGGGAACAAGCTCCCCCAAAAGCATCGAGAGGAGGGTGGCAATCACCATGGCGAGGACCAGTGAAATGGAAGCGACAGCGACGTCGGGAAGCCCGACGGCGGCCAGCGGGGCTTCCAGGAGTTGCCCCACCGAAGGCTCCATCACGTATCCGGTGAGGAGCGTGGTGAGGGTGATGCCAAGCTGGCAGCTTGAGAGCTGAGTTGAGAGGGACTTGAGGCAGGTGAGCAGCGGAACGGCGCCCGTATCGCCGTCGTCCACCGCGCGCTGGACTGTCGGCTGGTCAAGTGCGATCAGGGAAAACTCGACAGCTACGAAGAAGCCGGTACCTGCAATGAGCAGCAAACCTGCGGCAAGGAAGAGCCATTCCATTCAGCATCCCGCCTGTACTGCGCGCGGGCGTGGATCCGGAAATCTGGGATCTCTGCCCGGCGGAGGATGGTCGGCCGGGACCGAAGCTCTTTCCGGGCGGGAGGCGGTCGAAGGGGCCGCTGGCGGGTGATGGGCGCGTGTTCGGGGTTTGCCGGCTCTTCGGGTGGACTGCGCGGCGCTGTTCGTGCTCCGCTGACAGCCCCCAGGCCGGCACCTAGATTTACTGTCCATAAGAACTTCAGTCTACAGGTACGGGCACCTGCACCCCTTCCCTCAGAGTCCGCACCGGAGCGCCGGAACGGCCCGCCCGGAAAACCCTGTGAGGCGCCTTCGGCCGCCATATTTGGCGGTTGCCACGTCACTTCATGATTTGGGTCACCCTTATTGGCGGTTAGCACAACATGGTTACTAGACTTGCAAAGGTCTGGGTTCAGAGGACGCAGAGACTGGTTCGAACGTAGTGCTGACGCACCGTGGGGCCGGAGAGAAATCAACTCATGGAAGAGGCGTATTTCAAGTGCCAGAGCAGCCAAGCCACCGTCTACCAGAGGAATTTGGCGGAAACGAGTGGCTCGTGGACGAACTGTACGAGCAGTATCAGCAGGACAAGAACGCTGTGGATGCCAAGTGGTGGCCGCTGTTTGAATCGTTCGACTCGGGTAGCAGTTCTTCTTCCAACGGTAATTCGGGGCAGGCCGCTGCCCACCCTCCCACCCGGGAGATGCCTGTTGTCAACGCGGCTCCTGCGGCTCCGGCACCGTCGCCGGCAGCAGCTCCTGCCGCTCCCCCGGCTGCCGCACCGGCACCAGCTCCCGTGAAGAAGGCTCCCGCCACCGTGGCCCGCGATGGCGGCAAGAAGACCGAGGCCGCCACGGGATCACAGCCGATCCCTGCGCAGCTGCCCAAGAACGTCAAGGCCCCCACCGCCCCTGAGGAAGACGTCGTTTCCATCCTCCGCGGACCGGCAAAGGCCATCGCCACCAACATGGTCACCAGCCTTGAGGTGCCCACGGCCACCAGCGTCCGTGCCATCCCGGCCAAGCTGCTGATCGACAACCGCGTGGTCATCAACTCCAACCTCGCCCGTGCCCGCGGCGGCAAGGTCTCCTTCACGCACATCATCGGCTACGCCGTGATCCGTGCACTCTCCCAGTTCCCCTCGATGAACGTGTACTACGACGAGGTGGACGGCAAGCCCTCGGCTGTCCAGCCTGCCCACGTCAACTTCGGCATCGCCATCGACATGCCCAAGCCGGACGGTACGCGCCTGCTGATGGTGCCGAACATCAAAAAGGCCGAGACCCTCAACTTCGCCGAGTTCTGGCACACCTACGAGGACCTGATCAAGCGCGCCCGCAGCGGCAAGCTCACGGCCGAGGACCATCAGGGCACCACCGTCTCGCTGACCAACCCGGGTGGCATCGGCACCGTTCACTCGGTGCCCCGCCTTTCCAAGGGCCAGGCCGCAATCATCGGCGTCGGCGCCCTCGACTACCCTGCTGAGTTCCAGGGTGCCAGCGAGAAAATCATTGCCCAGAACGCCATCAGCAAGGTCCTCACGCTCACCTCTACCTACGACCACCGTGTCATCCAGGGCGCCGGCAGCGGCGAGTTCCTTAAGCTCGTCCACCAGCTCCTGCTGGGTGCGCAGAACTTCTACGACGAAATCTTCGAAGCCCTCCGGATCCCTTACGAGCCGGTCCGTTGGAGCGCAGACAAGCAGGTTGACCCGGCGGACGAGATCAACAAGGTGGCCCGGATCCAGCAGCTGATCCACTCCTACCGCGTCCGCGGACACCTGATGGCGGACACCGATCCGCTTGAGTACGTCCAGCGCAAGCACCCGGACCTGGACGTCCTGACCTACGGCCTGACCCTGTGGGACCTGGACCGCGAATGGCCCACCGGTGGCTTCGGCGGCAAGTCCATGCTGAAGTTCCGCGACATCCTGGGTGTCCTGCGTGACGCCTACTGCCGCACCACGGGCATCGAATACATGCACATCCAGGAGCCTGCCGAGCGGAAATGGTTCCAGGACCAGCTGGAGCACCCGTACTCCAAGCCGAGCCGTGAAGAACAGCTCCGGATCGTCTCCAAGCTGAACGCCGCAGAAGCATTCGAAACGTTCCTGCAGACCAAGTTCGTGGGCCAGAAGCGCTTCTCCCTCGAGGGTGGCGAGTCGCTGATTCCGCTGCTTGACGCGATCATGTCCGATGCCGCCGACGACGGCCTCGACGAGGTTGCCATCGGCATGGCACACCGCGGCCGCCTGAACGTGCTCACCAACATCGCCGGCAAGACCTACGCACAGGTCTTCCGCGAGTTCGAAGGCACCCAGGACCCCCGGTCGGTCCAGGGTTCCGGCGACGTCAAGTACCACCTGGGTACCGAGGGCACCTTTACATCGGACAACGGCAAGGAAACCAAGGTCTACCTCGCCGCCAACCCGTCCCACCTGGAAGCTGTGGACCCCGTGCTCGAGGGCATCGTCCGGGCCAAGCAGGACCGCCTGGACCAAGGCCAGTCCTTCCCCGTCCTCCCCATCGTGGTGCACGGTGACGCTGCCTTCGCCGGCCAGGGCGTGGTTGCCGAAACCCTCAACCTGTCCCAGCTGCGCGGGTACCGCACCGGCGGAACTATCCACATCGTGGTCAACAACCAGGTGGGCTTCACCACCGCCCCGTCGTCATCGCGGTCTTCCACTTACTCCACGGACGTCGCCAAGATGATCCAGGCACCTGTGTTCCACGTGAATGGCGACGATCCCGAAGCTGTGGTCCGCATCGGCCAGCTCGCCTACGAGTTCCGCCAGCGCTTCCACAAGGACGTCGTCATCGACATGGTCTGCTACCGCCGGCGCGGGCACAACGAGGGCGACGACCCCTCGATGACCCAGCCGCTGATGTACAACCTGATCGAAGCCAAGCGCTCCGTCCGCAAGCTGTACACCGAGTCCCTGATCGGCCGCGGCGACATCACCGAGGAAGAAGCGGAGCAACTGCTCCGCGACTACCAGGAGCGGCTGGAACGCGTCTTCGCTGAAACCCACGCAGCGCAGACCTCCCCCATCCCGATCGTCACGGCGGATTCCGCGGCTGTGTCCGATATCGAGCGGCCCATTGCACAGCAGTCCGACTCCAGCATCAACGCCCCGGTCTCCACTGCCATCTCGGCAGAGACCCTGGCCCGGATCGGCAGGGCACACGTCGAAATCCCCGAGGGCTTCACTGTCCACGCCAAGCTGAAGCAGCTGCTCGAAAAGCGCGAGCAGATGTCCCGCGAAGGCGGCATCGACTGGGGCTTCGGCGAGATCGCAGCGTTCGGCTCCCTGATCATGGAAGGCGTACCCGTACGCCTCGCCGGCCAGGACTCCCGCCGCGGCACCTTTGTGCAGCGCCACGCCGTGTTCCACGACCGCGCCAACGGCCAGGAATGGCTGCCCCTGGGCAACCTTTCCGACAACCAGGCCAAGCTGTGGATCTACGATTCGCTGCTGTCCGAATACGCGGCCATGGGCTTCGAGTACGGCTACTCGGTGGAGCGGCCGGACGCCCTGGTCCTCTGGGAGGCCCAGTTCGGCGACTTTGTCAACGGCGCCCAGACCATCATCGACGAGTTCATCTCCTCGGCCGAGCAGAAGTGGGGCCAGCGGTCCTCGCTGGTGCTGATGCTTCCGCACGGCTACGAGGGCCAGGGCCCGGACCACTCCTCGGCGAGGATCGAACGCTTCCTGCAGCTGTGCGCCGAAGAGAACATGATCGTGGCAAACCCCACCACGGCTGCCTCGCACTTCCACCTGCTGCGCCGCCAGGCGTACAGCCGGCCGCGGAAGCCGCTGATCATCTTCACGCCCAAGCAGCTCCTCCGGCTGAAGGCCGCAGCGTCGTCCGTCGAGGACTTCACGAGCGGCACCTTCCGTCCTGTCATCGGTGAGCATGAGCAGCTGGCCGCGGACGCCGTCGAACGCGTCCTGCTGGTCTCCGGCCGCCTGTACTACGATCTTCTGTCCACCCGCCAGAAGACCGGCGACCAGACCACTGCCATCATCCGCGTGGAGCAGCTCTACCCGCTGCCGCACGCCGAGATCGCGGCTGAACTTGCCAAGTACCCGAACGCCGAGGTTGTTTGGGCCCAGGATGAGCCCGCCAACCAGGGTCCGTGGCCGTTTATCGGCCTGAACCTGCCGGACGCCGTCGACCGCCGGATCCGGCTGGTCTCGCGTCCCGCCTCGGCCTCCACGGCAGCCGGTTCCATGAAGCGGCACGCCGCGGAGCAGGACGTGCTCCTGAAGCAGGCATTCGCGCGGAAGTAAGCAGTAAGGCTGCCCGGCCGGACGTCCAATACCAGGCTCCGGCCGGGCAGTTCTGTTTAATGGATGGACAGCGCCGCCCGCATCCCGCAACAGCGGTGGGAGCGGCCAGGGACCGACGTAAAGAGGATCGTGTGGAAGACAGGAAGCTGCGGATTGCAGCTGTAGGAGATGAACTGCTGGCCGGACTCGGAGATCCCCGGGCCCTCGGCTGGTTGGGCCGCGTCCTGGCCCGCACTCCCCAGGACGGCATGCTTTTGGAAAGCTATGCCCTCCCCTGTCCGCAGGAAGGAACGGAAGGCCTGGCCGCACGCTGGCTGGAAGAGGCCGGGCGGCGGTTCAGCGGCCAAGCCGAGAACCGCCTGGTGATCGGTCTTTCCGGCCGGGACATCGAATTCGGACTATCCACCGCGCGCAGCAGGCTCAACCTCGCGAACATCCTGGACTCGGCATCGCAGAACCGCATTGAGGTCTTCGTGGTGGGCCCGCCGCCCACCCTGGATCCCACGCAAAACCGCCGGCTGGATGAGCTGAACACAGCCTTCGCCGATGTCACCACCCGCCGCAAGCACCTCTACGTCGACACCTTTTCGCCGCTCCTCAACCACGAGCAGTGGCGGCAGGACCTTGCCGCCAACGCGGGAACGCCCGGACAGGCCGGCTACGGCCTGATGGCGTGGCTGGTGCTGCACCGCGGCTGGTTCCAGTGGCTGGGGATGGACGCCCCCGCCTAGGCCTTTCGCGATATATCTTGACTGCCGGGGGCGCCGGTTGTACGTTGATCAGTACACACGATATATCGCCTTTGGAGGTTCCCATGTCCGAGCAGAACTGGACTGTCACCAGCCCGCAGACCATCGACGTTGACGGCGTGACATCCCTGAAGCTGGGTATGGTCCATGGCCGGTTCGACGTGGTGGCCCACGGGGAGCCCGTGACCCGGGTGGAAATTTCCGAGGTCCACGGCGACCCGGTGGCGGTGTCCGTCAGCAATGGCCGCCTGGAGATCCGCCACCAGCTGCACGGCGCACAGGGCTGGTTCAAGAACCTGATGGGAACTGTCAGCCACAGCAGTGAAAATTCCGCCGTCATCAGCATCGCCGTTCCCGGGAACGTGGAAGTCGAGGCGGGTATTGTCAGCGGCGACGGCCTGGTCTCCGGCGTGTCCGGCCATTCCCGGCTCAACACAGTATCCGGTTCGGTCATGGCGGACAGCACGGACGGCCAACTCGACGTCAATACCGTCAGCGGCGAAGTGTCCGCCCGGAACCATACCGGCGTCCTCACGGCAAAGAGCGTCTCCGGGGAAGTGACGGCGTCGGGCCGGTTCACGAACATCCGGGCCAACACCGTGAGCGGAGACCTCAGCTTCGACCTGCACGGCTTCACGCACGACTTCGGGTCCAACTCGGTCTCCGGCGACCTGACCATCCGCGTGCCGCACGACGTCGGGGTGGACATTGTGTCCAAGTCGGCCAGCGGCGCGGTGGTCATCGACGACCAGCGCTACGCCCAGGTGGGCGGGAAAGTGGAGACGATCGCCGGGCCCGACGGGCAGCTCATGCTGGTGCGGACCAACTCCGTATCCGGCAAGACGTCGATCATCCACCGCCCGGCGACCGGAAATGCGGAAGCGGGGCACTGATGCCCCCGGTGTTCGCGCACGGTGCCCTGCGCCTCTATCTCCTGGCGCTGCTTGAATCCGGCCCTAAACACGGCTATGAGCTCATCAAGGCGCTCAAGGACCGGTTTGGCGGCACCTACTCCCCCAGCGCGGGGACCATCTACCCACGCCTCGGGAAGCTGGAGGAGGAGGGCCTGGTTGCTACCGAATCGGCAGGCCGCCGCACAAACTACCACATCACGGCGGCAGGACTGGCGGAGCTGAACCGCCGGCGCGACGAGCTGGCGGGGGTCGAGAACGATATTTCGGCCTCTGTGCGCCGGCTGGCCGACGGCCTGCGCGAGGACATCCGCAGCAATATGCGGGGCTTGCGGGCAGACCTGGCTGCCACTGCCGAAGCCGCACGCACTGCCGCACATGCAACGGACTTCCGGGGTCCCGCTGGCCGGACGTCCGCGGAAGGCTCACGGTCGCTCAAGGACGCCGAGTTGATGCTCCAGGAGTTCCGGGACGACCTCCGTACCGAGCTTCGCCTGCACGCCCGAGGCCAGCCCCTGGGCCCTGTCACGTTGGAGACCATGCGCACCGTGCTGGAACAGGCGCGCATCGCCATCCGGAATTCCCTCAAGGCCTGATCCCCGGACTGTCACCGGACCACCGCAGGTCACCCGGGGGTTCCCGGTTCGCGGGCGGTCTGATGATGTGGGAGACTTGAGGGCAGCTCTTTTGAGTACCGAAAGTAAGGAGGCCAGCTATGAGCAAGCGTGCACGCAAGCGTCGTGACCGTAAGCGTGGCGGCGCGAACCACGGGAAGCGCCCCAACACCTAGGCAAATGCCAGGGACTACGGTTCAAGCAAAGGACCCCGGAAGCCGTTCGGCTTCCGGGGTCCTTTGCTGTTGGCCGGCAGCTGCACCCGCTGCGGGCTTTATGACGGTACCTAGGCATCCACCGGACGGATGGAGTGGATCCTGTCCAGGATGGCATTCTTCAGGTTGTCCGGCGCAGCTTCCGTGCAGGAGCGCTTGACCATGTTCCGGATGACGCACTCGAGATCGTACTGCTCAGTGCATTCCGGGCAGTCATCGAGATGGTTCTTGATCTCCGTGATGTCCTCACGGGTCAAAGCTCCGTCGAGGTACTCGTAGATGCGTTGCATCCGGGTGTCGTCGCAATCGCCCAATCCCTGGCAGTCGCTCATTTCCTGCTCTCCTGTTGTGTGCTTGCAGCCGTGTCCTGTGCATTCGCGGCCGACTTGAATCCGCGCTCGGCGGCGTACTCCGCCAGCATGTCCCGCAACATTCTCCGGCCGCGGTGGAGCCGGGACATCACCGTGCCGATTGGCGTGTTCATGATGTCTGAAATTTCCTTGTACGCGAACCCTTCGACGTCCGCGAAATACACCGCAAGGCGGAATTCTTCCGGAATGTCCTGGAGTGCGCGCTTGACGTCGGAATCCGGGAGGTGGTCCAGCGCCTCTGCCTCAGCGGAACGGAGCCCGCTGGAGGTGTGTGATTCGGCCCGCGCCAACTGCCAGTCCTCGATCGTGTCCGAGTTGGACTGAAGCGGTTCGCGCTGCCGCTTGCGGTACAGATTGATGTAGGTGTTGGTCAGGATCCGGTACAGCCATGCCTTCAGGTTGGTACCCGGTTTGTACTGATGGAACGCCGAGAAGGCCTTGGTGTAGGCCTCCTGGACCAGGTCCTCGGCATCGGAGGGGTTCCGCGCCATCCGCATCGCCGCGGAGTACAGCTGGTCAACGTACTGCATGGCGTCGCGCTCGAACCGGAGGCGGCGCTGTTCGGCGGTTTCCGTCGAAACATCCACCATTGCTTCAGTGGTTTCGACCCCGGAATCGGGGGCCTCAACCGATTCGGACGGGGACGCCCCGGCGGGCGCGCCTTTCACTTCGCTGTTCGAAGCCTCGTACATGGCCGACACGGCCGGATCCAGGGTGCTCATTGCCTTCAAGTCTACTGTCAGGCTCCGCGCACGCGACGAGCCGTACTCCGGGGCATCCGCATCCATCAAGTCGACAGCCACCGGGCCCACTGCGTCGATTCCGTCCAACACCCGCCTCAAGGCCAAGCTCCGCTCCATTTCGTACTGCACCGGTTGCGTGATTCGTTGCGCGGCCGGTCTTCCCGGACCCGCTTTTGCCATAACCCCTGGCCTTGGGCAAATATTCCCCAAAAGTGCAAGACTAGAACGGACTCCGCCGCCTATGACGCGGTTCGTCCATCCAGGAGGAAATCCATGTCCTTTATACGCACGCTCGCCCGCCCCATGCTGGCTTCCAGCTTTGTTCTTGCCGGGGTGGATAAGCTCAAGAACACCGACGATACTGCCCAGCAACTCTCACCCCTGCTTCGTAAGGCTGCGGCGTCGCTGCCGTTTCAGGCGGACGAAAAGATGCTGGCCCGTGTGATCGGCGGGACGCAGGTGGGCGCCGGCGTACTCTTCGGACTGGGCAAGTTCTCCAGGCTCTCGGCCACCCTGCTTACGGTCATCTCCCTGCTGAACACGTTTGTGGAATGGCGCAGCGCAGACATCAGCAGCAAGGAAGGCCGGGAGACCCGCCGCAACCAGCTCTTGAAAAACCTGTCCCTGAGCGGCGGGGCACTGCTCGCTTCCGTGGACACCGCCGGCAAGCCGGGCCTGGCCTGGCGAGCCGAGCACCTTGCCGCCGATGCCCGCAAGGGCGCAACCCACCTTGCAGCTGACGCACGGAAGACCACCAATAAGAAGCTTGCCAAGGCGGACAAGGCCGTGCGGCGCGCGGTTGAACAAGCCACGGGGGCATAAGGACGAATGACCGCTGCAGCTGCCACCCGGGACGACTCCGGAACTCCTGTCCCCCACTGGCCCGCACCCTTCGCCTCGCGGCCCGTTGATGCCACCGTCACGGTTCCCGGCTCGAAGTCCCTGACCAACAGGTACCTCGTCCTCGCCGCGCTGGCTGACGGACCGTCCCGCTTGCGCGCACCTTTGCACTCCCGGGATTCGACGCTGATGATCGAGGCGCTGCGCCAACTGGGTGCCACCATCACCGAAGTGCCGGGCGACGGAGCCTTCGGTCCGGACCTTGAGGTGGTCCCGCTGGGACAGGGGGCGGCGGAGCCGCTTACCAGGATCGACTGCGGCCTCGCCGGCACGGTGATGCGTTTTGTTCCGCCGCTCGCAGCGCTGCGCAACGGCGCCAGCGTGTTCGACGGCGACCCGCACGCCCGCAAGCGTCCGATGGGAACCATCATCGAGGCTCTCAGGGCACTGGGGGTCACAGTAACCGCGGAGGATGGGGGCACGCCGTTGTCGCTTCCGTTCGTGGTGGAGGGCAGCGGGGAAGTGCGCGGCGGACACCTGGTCATCGATGCCAGTGCGTCCTCGCAGTTCGTCTCGGCCCTCCTTTTGGTGGGGGCACGGTTCACGGAGGGCCTGCACCTTGAGCACGCGGGCAAGCCGGTCCCCAGCCTCGACCACATCAACATGACCGTCGCCGTGCTCCGGGGCGCGGGAGTGGAGGTTGACGATTCGGTTCCCAATCACTGGGTAGTTTCCCCTGGCCCCATCCGCGCTTTTGACCAGCGGATCGAGCAGGACCTTTCGAATGCCGGCCCGTTCCTCGCGGCAGCATTGGCTTCGGGCGGAACGGTCCGCATTCCCGGCTGGCCGGAGCAGACGCAGCAGGTGGGTGACCTGTGGCGCCCCATCCTGGCCGAGATGGGCGCGACGGTGACGCTTGAGCACGGAGTCCTCACGGTCACCGGCGGCCCGGAAATCAAGGGTGCGGATTTCGCCGACACAAGCGAACTGGCACCTACCGTCGCGGCCCTGTGCGCGTTGGCTTCGGGGCCTTCCCGGCTCACCGGCATCGCCCACCTGCGCGGGCATGAAACGGACCGGCTGGCCGCGCTCGCTAAGGAAATCAACCGCCTGGGCGGCGACGTAGAGGAAACCGCCGACGGCCTGGTGATCCGCCCTGCCAGGCTGCACGCCGGCGTCGTGCACAGCTACGCCGACCACCGCATGGCTACGGCCGGAGCAATCCTGGGTTTGGCGGTGGAAGGAGTGCAGGTGGAGGATATCGCCACCACGGCCAAGACCATGCCGGACTTTCCCCGGCTTTGGGCGGATATGCTCGCCCAGGGCAGTGCCCCGCAGCAGGAGGCCGAGGCCGGGGCGGAAGGTTCGAGCGGTGGCCCGGCGCACTGATTCCTGGGACGAATCGGACGTCCGGATCCGGCCCAACAAGAAGGGGTCCCGGCCCCGCACCAAGGACCGGCCCACCCATGACGACGCCGTCACCGGGCGGATCATCACGGTGGACCGCGGAAGGTACACCGCGGTGGTGGGCGAGGATTCCGGTGATGAACGCATCGTCATCGCCGCCCGGGCCCGGGAGCTGCGCCGCTCCCCCGTGGTGGCGGGGGACTTCGTCTCGCTCGTGGGGGACGTCTCCGGCGACCCCGATACCCTGGCCCGGCTGGTAAGGATCCAGGACCGGAAGACCCTCCTGCGGCGCAGCGCCGACGACACGGACCCCGTGGAGCGGGCCGTGGTGGCCAACGCCGACCAACTGGTCATCGTAGTGGCCGCCGCCAATCCCGAACCCCGAACCGGCTTTATCGACCGGGCGCTCGTAGCGGCATACGACGCAGGCATCGAGCCGATCCTGCTGGTCACCAAGGCGGACGTCAAGGATCCGGCCGAGCTCCTGTCCAACTACACGCACCTGGATCTTCCAGTGATCATCAGCCGGACCGCCGACATGCAGGCGTCAGGCATCGATGCCCGTTCGGACGACGGCCTGTCCGCCCGGCTGGACAAGGCCGCGGTTGCGGCGCTCCGGTCCTACCTGGACGGCAAGGTCACCGTGATGCTGGGGCACTCCGGCGTCGGAAAATCAACCATGGTCAACGCGCTCACCGGGGCCGAGCGTGCCACCGGCGGAGTAAACGCGGTAACGGGCAGGGGCCGGCACACGTCGTCGTCGGCACTGGCCCTGCGGCTGGCAGACGCACCGGCGGGCAGCTGGATCATCGACACCCCGGGAATCCGTTCCTTCGGCCTGGCGCACGTGGACCCGGACCGGATCCTGCGGTCCTTTCCTGACCTCGCCCCGGGCACCGACGCCTGTGAACGCGGCTGCAAGCACACGGCAAGCGCAGTGGACTGCGGCCTGGATGCCTGGGTGGCCGCCGGCCATGCCGGCCCCACCGGCGAGGCACGGCTGGCGTCCCTGCGCCGGCTCCTCGGAGCGGATCCACGGGAGGAAGCGCAGGAGGCAAAGGAGCTCGGCAGCGTCAACTGACGAAGCCGATCTCCCAGCAGAACCGCCTGCAGACGGTAGTTTGGAACCATGATCCAACCCGCTTCGAGCTACAACGATGACCTGCGCCTGGCCCATGTCCTGGCCGACTCCGTGGATGACCAGACCATGAGCCGCTTCAAGGCACTGGACCTCCACGTGGAGACCAAGCCCGACCTGACGCCGGTCACGGACGCGGACAAGGCCGCCGAAGAAGCCATCCGCGGCCAGCTCTCGCGTTCCCGGCCACGGGATGCAGTACTTGGTGAGGAATTCGGCAGCACCGGCCACGGCTCGCGCCGGTGGATCATCGACCCCATCGACGGGACCAAGAACTTTGTCCGCGGCGTGCCGGTCTGGGCCACCTTGATCGCCCTCGTTGATGAGGGCGAGCCGGTGGTCGGCGTGGTCAGTGCCCCTGCCTTGGGCAAGCGCTGGTGGGCCGCCAAGGGAATGGGCGCCTACATGGGCCGTTCCCTTGCCGCCGCCACCCGGCTCCGGGTCTCCAATGTTTCCAGCCTGTCCGACGCTTCCCTGTCCTACTCGAGCCTGGGCGGCTGGAAGGAACGCGGAAACCTGGACGAGTTCCTGGGCCTCACCGAGGAGGTCTGGCGGACCCGCGCCTACGGTGACTTCTGGTCCTACTGCATGGTGGCGGAGGGCTCGGTGGACATCGCCTGCGAACCGGAGCTCAACCTCTACGACATGGCGGCCCTGGTGCCGATCGTGGTGGAGGCGGGCGGGCGCTTCACCTCGCTGGAAGGCGAAGACGGCCCGTTCGGTGGAAACGCCCTGGCCACCAACTCGATCCTGCACTCCGAGGTGCTGCAGCGGCTGAACCCCGGGCTGGACGACCTGCTCTAGCTCCTGCTCAACCGAACATTCGACGGCGAACGTCTCCGAAAAGGGGCGTCCGCCGTCGTATTCTTCGACGGAACGCCGCTTTTTCCAGCCGCGCGTAACAAATGCCTTAACAATTGCACCGGCTTCAATCCTGGCCGCCCCATGTTTTACGCTCTTAACCAGGTCACGAGTGCCAGCGCAAAACCCCGGTTTGCTGGCCGGCAACCCTCCATTCGCGGTGGGGTGCCCCGGGTGACGACCAGGCCGGTCCGGAGCGGATGCGGCAAGCGCGGATTCCACTGATACCGGAGTCCTGTTTTGAAGTGAGGTCTCTGTGACAACTGCCACCGTCTCCCCCAACGCCGCAATTACCGCCGATTCTGTATTCGATGAGCGCCGGGCCGTGGCAGGCCGTCCCTTGGCCGCTGTCACGGGCGCGGAAATCCAGGCGCCGCTGATTTCCGGCGGCCACGTCCGCTATGCCAACCTCGACTACGGAGCGTCGGCCCCGGCCCTCTCGGTGGTGTCCGCCTACCTCAACGAGATCCTGCCCTTCTACGCCAGCGTCCACCGCGGCGCCGGGTACGCATCGCAGATCAGCACGTCCGTGTACGAGAACGCCCGCAGCATTGTCCGCGACTTTGTGGGCGGCCGCCCGGACGACTCCGTCATCTTCACCCGGAACACCACGGACTCGCTCAACCTGCTGGCCGGGTGCCTGCCCCTCAGCGACGGCCGGCCCACGGGCGATGTCCTGTACCTCGACATCGAGCACCACGCCAACCTGCTGCCGTGGCAGGGCGTCCCCCACCGGAGCATTGTTGCCGCCGACACCATCACGGGAACCATTGAGGCAGTGCGCACCGAACTGGAACAGGGCGGCGTCAGCCTGCTGGCCATCACCGGCGCGTCCAACGTCACGGGTGAGATCCTCCCGATCCGGGTCCTGGCAACGCTCGCCCACCAGCACGGCGCCCGCATCGTGGTGGACGCGGCGCAGCTGGCGCCACACCGGCGCGTTGACATCAGCGCGGACGACGTGGACTACATCGCCTTCTCCGGCCACAAGCTGTACGCGCCGTTCGGGACGGGCGTCCTGGTGGGGCGTCCGGACTGGCTCGACGCCGGGATCCCCCACCTTGCCGGCGGCGGCGCCGTCAAGGAAGCCAGGCTCGACGGCGTCAGCTGGGCCACGGGCCCGGCCCGCCACGAGGGCGGCTCCCCCAACGTCCTGGGCGCAGCCACCCTGGCCCGCGCCACGCAGGTGATCGCCGGGCTGGACCAGGACCGCTGGCACGCCCACGAGTCCGCCATCCGCTCCTTCCTGGTTGAGGGCCTGCAGAAGATCGACGGCGTAACCGTCCACCAGATCTTCAAGGACACCAACGCGGACACAGACACCATTGGCGTGGTCAACTTTTCCGTTGAGGGCTACGACGCCGGCCTCGTTGCAGCGTACCTGTCGGCTGAGCACGGCGTGGGGCTCCGGGACGGGCGTTTCTGTGCCCATCCCCTGCTGAAACGGCTGGGCCTGCCCTCGGGCTCGCTCCGTGCCAGCTTCGGTGTCGGTTCCCGTCTTGAAGACGCGGAGCGGCTCCTGGCCGGCATCGCCAAGCTCCGCCGTGAGGGGCTGGGCTGGGACTACGTGGTGGACGAGGGCCGCTGGGTTCCCGCGCATGACACCCGCACGTACCCGCACTGGGCTCCCAACACGCCCGGCACCGCCGGTGCCGCGCCCTGCATCGACGGCTGATCCGTCCCGTCACGGCGATGCGGTAAATTCGGAAGTTACCGCAGGGCATTGACTGAAGGAGGCCGCACGTGGTTCGGGGTGGCCCCAAGCTTGATCACGGGCGGCGCCGGGAGCTGGGCAAAAGCTTCCAGCACGGCGGCAAGCATTACCAGCGTGTGCGGCCCGGTTATCCTGCGGAATCTGTGGACTGGCTCCTTCCTGCGGGGGCACGCGACGCGCTGGATGCCGGTGCGGGCACCGGCAAGTTCACCGAATTGCTGCTGGACCGCGGCTTGGCCGTCACCGCCGTCGATCCGTCTGCGGACATGCTCGACCAGCTGAAGGTGCACTGCCCGGACGCCACTGCTGTCCTGGGAAGCGCTGAGGCGACGGGCCTGCCGTCGTCCGCCTTCGACGTCGTAACGGTTGCCCAGGCGTGGCACTGGTGCGACGCGCTGGCGGCAAGCACCGAACTGGCACGCGTCTTGCGCCCGCACGGCACGCTGGGGCTTGTCTGGAACCAGCTGGACACCACCGTGCCCTGGGTACACCGGCTCTCCCGGATCATGCATGCCGGAGACGTCTATAAACCGGAGCACCGGCCTCTTGTGGGTCCGGAGTTCGGGCAGCTGCAAGGCCATGTGACGCATTGGCAAGACAACGTCAGCACCAGCGACCTGATCGAACTCACCAAATCGCGAAGCTACTACCTGCGTTCAGGCGAGGACACCCGGGCCAAGGTCCTCGCGAATCTTGACTGGTACCTGCACCAGCATCTGGGGCACGCCTTGGACGAGGAGATCAAGCTGCCCTACCTGACGTTGTCCTGGCGGGCACTCAAAGCATGACCGGTTCCGCCGCGCTGCAGGGGCACCCGGTAGGCTTGGTTTTGTGAAGACCAGCGCGCCCTCCTCCTCCATCGAGGACTACGTCAAGGTCATCTATTCATTCACTGAATGGCAGGACAAACCCATCACGTCCTCCCAACTGGCACAGCGGCTGGGGGTCGCCAACTCCTCCGTGTCGGAAATGGTCCGCAAGCTGAAGGACCAGGGCCTTGTTGACCATAAGCCGTACAGCGCCATCACGCTCACCGATGCAGGCCTGCGGCTAGCCCTGGCCATGGTCCGGCGCCACCGCCTGATTGAGACCTACCTGGTCCAGCAGCTCGGCTACAGCTGGGATGAAGTCCACGACGAAGCCGAACTGCTGGAGCACGCTGTTTCGGACACCTTCATTGAGCGCGTTGCCGCCAGGCTCGGGGACCCCAGCCGCGACCCGCATGGTGATCCCATACCCACAGCGGACGGTAAAGTCCTCATGCCACGGGCTCATCTGATGGGTGAATTGGACAAGGGCCACACCGGCAAGATCACGCGGATCAGCGACGACAACCCGGATCTGCTCCGTTATCTGGCCGCGGAGGAGATCGACCTGGACGCCGAAGTGGAGGTAGTGGGCCGCAGGCCGTTCGGCGGTGCACTGGTGGTGCGGATCCGAAACTCCGGCCGGACCAGGGACTACGACCTGGCGGACGAAATCACCTCCGCACTCTGGGTCCACAGCGACCAACCGCACCCCGGGTGCCTGCTGGGAGACAGCTGACGTGGGTGCTGCCCCGTCGGGGCGGGCCTGGCTTGCTGTCGCCGCCGGCGGCCTGGTTGGCAGTGAGCTGCGGTACGGCCTCGGCCTTGCCTTCCCCGACCAGCCCGGGTCGCTCCCCTGGGCGATACTGTGGATCAACGTTGTTGGCAGCTTTGTCCTGGCCGCGCTGACCACGGCATGGATGGCCCGGCCGCAAACCGCATTCTGGCTGCGCGCGGGACTGGGCCCCGGACTCCTGGGCTCCTTCACCACGTTCTCCGCCGTAGTGTTCGCGGTGGACCAACTTGCCCGGGCGGGCCAGCACCCGGCCTGGGCGGCCTACCTGGCGCTCTCCCTCTTCCTCGGCCTGGCGGCAGCGGGCCTCGGCTGGCGCCTGGGCAGGCTGCTCACCCGCCCTCCGGCGGACCTGGTTCCGGGCGGCCGGCCATGATCGCTGCCGTACTGGTAGGCGTCTTCGGCGTCGCGGGGGCGCTCCTGCGCTTTGGCATCGACAGCTGGTTCGCGCACCACAGCTCCATCCGCAGCATCAAGCCCGGCTCGGGAAAGGGAAAGCTGCACTGGCCGTGGGCCACTTTGGTGGTGAACGTGGCGGGATGCTTCATCATTGGCGTCTCCCACGGCGTGACCGCGGGGCTCCACCTCGGCCCTGAATGGCATGTCGGGGTCGCTTCGGGGCTGGCCGGCGGGCTGACGACCTTCAGCTCCTGGACCACAGCCACTGTGCGGCTCCTGGGCGAAGCGCGTTTCGCTGCCGCCGTCCTCAATATCGCGGTGAACCTCATGCTGGGCTTCGGTGCAGCCGCGGCAGGCATCGCTTTGTCTTCCTAGCCCCGGGCCCCACAGCCCTTGCACCCCCGGCGGAACCGATTTGGTGGCCTCCCGTATGGTGGACTGTGATGATTAGCAGACGCGACGCGGCAATTGCCCTGGATGTACCACTGGAAATGGCCCAGCGCCACGGACTTCCCAAGTGGATGACAGAGGCAGAACTCGGCGCGATCGTGGACAACCCACCGCCCTGGCTGGTCCAGTCCCGGGCGAACCGGACGGGCAAGCGGCCGGTTTGGGTCCACCTGGAATGCGCGGTCTGCGGCTATGAGGAGGCCGCGCGTCCAAAGAAGTGGTGGCCGGACTTCACCTACGTGGTCTGCCACCACCATTCACCTGCGGACGTGCCGCCTGTCCGGCCGGGCTTTGTCCGGAGCGAGTTCGACGGCGTGGGGTCGCGGTTTGTGGGTATCGCCGATGTGGCGGCGCCGGACAACTGACGCTAATGCGGGTGGTCCGGCACGGCCTCAGGCGCCGTTGCTGGTCATCTCCTCCGGGACTGCCACCAGATGGCTTTCCGAGCCGTCCCGCATTACCGCGAGATCGAGTGGCTCGCCGATTGCGTCGGCAAAGAGCAGCCGCTGCAAACTTTCTGCGTTGCTGACCGGGCGGCCGCCCGCCGTCAGGAGGATGTCTCCTGCAGTGAGGCCGGCTTTGTCCGCCGGCGAACCGGGCAGCACCTCCACGATGCGCAGCCCTTCCCGCTGGCCGGTCCGTATCACAGCGCTGGGGTTGAGCCGGATCGGGGTACTGACCAGGCCAAGGTAGGCACGCCGAACGCGCCCGTCGGACAGCAGGGCGGAGATTATCCGCCGCGTGGTCGCGTTGATCGGAACGGCCAGTCCAAGCCCTGCTCCCGCTACCGCAGTGTTAATGCCCACGATCCTGCTGTGCGTATCGGCGAGGGCACCGCCGGAGTTGCCGGGGTTCAGCGCAGCGTCCGTCTGGATGACATCCTCGATGACCCTGCGGTTGCTACCTGACCAGACGGGGATCGCACGGCCAAGGCCGCTTACAACTCCCGCGGTCACCGAGCCTGCAAGGCCCAGTGGATTCCCGACAGCAATAACGAGCTGGCCAACGCGCAGGGTTTCTGCGGCGCCGAACTCTGCGGGCGGCACCTTGGGGCGCCTGCCGTGGACGACGGCGAGATCGGACAGTGGGTCGGTGCCCACCAGTTCAAGCTCCAGCCTGCTGCCATCGGCGAAGACGGCGTGGCCCCGTTCGGTCCCGGCCACCACGTGGGAGTTCGTCAGAAGGTAGCCGTCCTCCGTGAAGAGGACTGCAGAGCCCGCGCCGGCGCGCACTCTGCCGTTGCGGCGCCGTGCAGTCATCTCGATCGCCGCCACATGGGGGGTGACAGACGCTGCCACGCGCATGACAGTCTGTGAATATGAATCCAGCGCCTCGCCGTCGTACTCGGCTGAAGCTGCTTCCCGCGCCTGGTCCACGGCGCACCTCCTGGTCGTGCCCACCCGGGCCGCCGATTGGCGGTTCCGGGCCTTACCGATCTCAACGAGCGGCGCCGGCGTCCTAGTCCCGTGTGCGCTACGCCCTCGGTGAACGGCTCGTTCGTCGAGACCGCAGGCATAGAAAAACACCCCGGTCCGAGGACCGGGGTGTTTCCCAAGGTGGAGATGGGGGGAATTGAACCCCCGTCCGATGTCGTGTTGTCAGGGCTTCTCCGGGCGCAGTTTGCGTCGGATTTTCTCGGCCCCAGCCATGCTGCAAACAGCTGGCTGATCCGGGCCCAGTCATCTAAAAGTCCCGTTTACTCCGATGACGGGAGCAAACAGCAGTGGCTATCTAAATGACGCCAGGAACCGGGGCGATAGCAACCCCGGGCTGACGGACTGTCTTACTGCTTAGGCAGCAAGAGCGAAGTCAGTGCGCGTTTGTTTGGCACTTATTGTTTTGCAGAAAGCGTTAACGAGATAATTCTGCATCCTCGGCCCGCTTCACCTGTCGCGACAAACACCGTCGAAACCGATCATCCCCATATTTTGTTACCAAACCGGCGGGCAAGCCCACCGGACTATTCATAGTAACGCATGTTGTGCAGGATTCATTCCTACCTGCGGCGGTTGCGCTCCCGCATCTCCCGCTGCGCCTCCCGGTTGTCCTGCTGCTCGCGGAGCGTCTGGCGCTTGTCATACTCCCGCTTGCCCCGGGCTACACCGATCTCAACCTTGGCGCGGCCATCCACGAAGTACAGCTGCAGGGGCACGATGGTGTAGCCCGATTCGCGTACCTTATGGGAAATCTTGATGAGCTCCTCGCGGTGCAGCAGCAGCTTCCGGCGGCGCCGGGCGGCATGATTGGTCCAGCTGCCCTGGTTGTACTCCGGAATGTGGATCGCTTCCATCCACAGTTCGTCGTTATAGAACGTGCAGAAACCGTCCACCATCGACGCATGGCCTTCGCGGAGGGACTTAACTTCAGTCCCCATGAGCGCGATGCCAGCCTCATAGGTGTCCAGCACGTGGTAGTCATGCCGGGCCTTGCGGTTGGTGGCCACCACTTTACGGCCACTTTCTTTAGGCACGGGGAAGCTCCTCAGTTATCAGGTCCGATGTCCTCCGGGCCGGTCCGCCGCGGAGTCCTACCAGTGTACGGCAGGGCAATCAGCCCTACAGCAGCCTCATCGGGTCCACTGCGGTTCCGTTCAGCCAGGTTTCGAAGTGGGCGTGGCAGCCGGTGGAGTTGCCTGTGTTGCCGGAGTACGCGATCAGCTGGCCCTGCGAGACCTGCTGCCCGTTCGACACGACGATGCTGGCGTTGTGGTAGTAGATCGTGTTCAGCGTGTTGCCCTGCACCACTCCGTGGGAGATCTTAACCCGCCAGCCGCCGCCGTCGGCCGAGTTCCAGCCGGAACTGAAGACTTCGCCTGCGGCTGCGGCGTAGACCGGAGTGCCGCACGGGGCGCCGAAGTCGATGCCCGTGTGCAGGTACCCGCCAGTGCCGTAGAAGTCGATGGTGCCGGGCGGCGTCGCGCGCCAGCCGAAGCCGGAGGTGATCGGTACGCTGGCCGAGAAAGGGTGGCGCACGCCAAAGGCCGACGGCGATCCGGCCGCCGGTGGCACGTAGGGCTGTGCGGGCGGGGGCGCCTGGCCCTTTGCTGCGGCCGCTGCGGCTGCCGCGGCAGCAGCCGCCTCAGCCTTCCTGCGCTGCTCGGCTTCCCAGGCTTCGCGCAACCTCCGGTCGCGTTCCTGGATTTCGGCGGCCACGGCGTTCTGGCTTGCCTGGACGCTGGCGAGCTGGGACTGGATGCCCGGCTTGGCAGCCTGGAGTTCGGCGTCGAGCCGGGTGGTGTCCGCGATGAGCTGGTCCACCTGCGCCTTCTTGGCCTCGGCCTCGTCACGGGCTGCTTTTTCCCGCTCGAGGGCCGCGTCGGCCTTGGCCTTGAGGTCCTTAATCTCCACCTCGACCGCCTGGAGGCGCGCTTCGGAGTTCACGTTCGTGGCATTCTGCTGGGAGAGCTTGTCCATGGCGGCGTTCTGGCTGCGCATGGCCTGGTCCGCCAGGTCCATGGTCTCCGTAAGGCTGCCGCCATTGTTGGACCCAAAGAACAGCGACAGGTTGGACGGCACGCCACCCGACTTGTAGGCCTGCGTGGCGATCTGGCCGATGAGCTTCTTGGTATCGGCGATCTTCTGCTTGTCCGTTTCCAGCTGCTGGGTGATTTTTGCCTTGTTCTGCTGCGCCATGTCCACACGGGCCGAGAGCGCTTCAACTTCTTTGACGGCGCCGGCCACGCGGCCCTGCGCCTCCAGGAGTGCCTGCTGGGCGCCGGGCAGCTGGCCCTGGTAGATCACCAGGTCACTGGCCGCTTTGGCGATCCGGGAATCCACGAACTCCAGGGACTGCTGGACGCGGGCCGCTTCGGCCTCAAGTGCTTTCTGCTTGTCCTCGAGCTCGTCGGCAAACGCGACGGGGGTTGACGATGCCAGACCGGCTGCCAGGACAACGGCAAGCACGCCGCTGACGATGCCGGTCCGGCGCGCGGTTGCGCGCCGCCTGTGGCGGAAGCGCTCGGGAGTCTGGTCAGTTGCGTTCATGGGCATTCCTTGTTCGGTTTGCATACCTAGACGCGAAGGTATCGGCGCAAGGTCAAGAGAGACGAAATTCCAGCCAAGGATCCGCCAAGGATTAGCAAGGCGGGGGCGAGAATCAGCGTTTGGCCTGACGAGATGAAGGCAGTGTCCGGGTACTGCCGGGACATGTACTCGCCGAGGAAGAAGTGGGCAACTGCCCAGAGCGTTCCGGACGCCAGGGCCGCACCGATCACGGCGGCGATGACGCCTTCGAGGATGAACGGCAGCTGGATGACAGTCTTTGATGCGCCCACCAGGCGCATGATGCCGGTTTCGCGGCGCCGGCTGAATGCGGACAGCCGGATGGTGGTGGCAATAAGGAGGATGGCGCAGACAATCATGACGCCGGCGATGCTGACGGCCACCAGCGAGGCCCCGTTCATAACCGAGAAGAGCCGCTCGAGGAGCTGGCGCTGGTCGATGACCGTTTCCACGCCGGGCTGGGAGGAGAACGTTTCGCTGATGATCTGGTACTTCTCCGGGTCCTTCATGTTGATCCGGAAGGAGGCGGGCAGCTGGTCCGGCGTCACGGAGTCCACGATGGGCGAGTTGGAGAACTGGTCCTTGAAGTGCTGGTAGGCCTCTTCCTTGGACTCGTACTGGAAGTCGTTGATGTACTGGGCAACCGCCGGCGACTCAAGCAGGCTGTTCAGGCTCTCCTGCTGCTCCGGGGTGACGGGCCCGCCGACGCAACCCGCCGCCGTCGAACCTTCACTGCACAGGAAGATGGCGACCTGGACTTTGTCGTACCAGTAGCCCTTCATCTGGTTGATCTGCATCTGCAGCATGCCGGCGGCGCCCACGAAGGTGAGCGACACGAAGGTGACAAGGATGACGGAGACCACCATGGACAGGTTGCGGCGGAGGCCGCTGCCGATCTCGGAGAGGATGAATGCGAGCCTCATCGCTGTGCCTCGCCTTCGCGGCCGTCGCCCGGCAGGCCGGCGTCGGGATCTTCCCTGCCGCTGGCATCCTTTAGCCTGCGTGATTGTCCGACGACGGGAATCATGGACGTGTACAGCGCTTTGGCCTCGTCACGGATGACCACGCCGTTCTTCAGTTCCACCACGCGTTTGCGCATCTCGTTGACGATGTCGTCGTCGTGGGTGGCCATCACCACCGTGGTGCCGTTCTGGTTGATCTTGTCCAGGACCCCCATAATGCCCATGGAGGTCGTGGGGTCCAGGTTTCCGGTGGGCTCATCGGCGAGGAGGATACCGGGCCGGTTGACCACGGCGCGGGCAATGGCGACGCGTTGCTGCTCGCCGCCGGAAAGCTCGTGCGGCATGCGGTGCTCCTTGCCCTCCAGCCCCACGGTTTTGAGCACCTCGGGCACGGTGTCCCGGATGACGCTGCGGCTCTTGCCGATGACCTGCATGGCGAATGCCACGTTGGCGAAGACGTTCTTCTGGGGAAGCAGCCGGAAGTCCTGGAAGACGACTCCGATGCCGCGGCGGAGGCGCGGCACCCGCCAACTGGAAATCTTGGCGACGTTCTGGCCCGCGACGTAGACAGCGCCGGATGTGGCGCGGTCTTCCTTGAGGACCAGGCGGAGGAAGGTGGACTTGCCGGAGCCTGATGCGCCGACGAGGAAGGCGAATTCGCCGCGGTCAATCTCAAGGTTGACAGAGTCCAGCGCAGGCCGGGCTTTCTGGTCGTAGACCTTGGTGACATTTTCGAATCGGATCATGGCCCTAAGTACCCTGCAGGGCATGGCTGATTCTGATGCAGCCCAGTTCTGCAGCCGGCGCACGGGTTTCTGTTGGGGAAAGTAGGGCCCCGGCCCCTCGACTATACGCAGGATGAGCTGCGGATTACATCGATTTCAGGGGTGTGTCGCGGCACCAGCAGCCGGACTGGTTGGCGATACGCCCTACTTTTCGGCGTTGCGGTTGTCCGTTCGCCAGCGGATTCCGGCGTCGATGAAGTCATCGATCTCACCATCGAACACGGCCGAGGTGTTGCCCACTTCGTGCTCGGTCCGGAGGTCCTTGACCATCTGGTACGGGTTAAGGACGTAGGAGCGCATCTGGTCGCCCCAGGAGGCCTTGACGTCTCCGGCCAGCGCCTTCTTTTCGGCGTCCTCCTGTTCCTTCTTGAGGAGGAGCAGCCGCGACTGCAGGACCCGCATGGCGGCGGCGCGGTTCTGCAACTGCGACTTTTCGTTCTGCATGGACACCACCGTGCCCGTGGGAATGTGCGTGAGGCGCACCGCCGAGTCCGTGGTGTTCACGGACTGGCCGCCCGGGCCCGACGACCGGAACACGTCCACGCGGATTTCGTTGTCGGGGATTTCGATCGAGTCAGTCTGCTCGATCAGCGGGATGACCTCCACGGCTGCGAACGAGGTCTGCCGCCGGCCCTGGTTGTCAAAGGGACTGATCCTGACCAGGCGGTGGGTTCCGGCTTCGACGCTGAGGGTGCCGTAGGCGTATGGCGCCTTCACTTCGAAGGTTGCCGACTTCAATCCGGCTTCTTCCGCGTAGGACGTGTCCATGACGGTAGTGGGGTATCCGTGGCGTTCCGCCCACCGCAGATACATGCGGAGCAGCATCTCGGCAAAGTCGGCGGCATCCACGCCGCCGGCTCCGGCGCGGATGGAAACGACGGCCTCACGCTCGTCGTATTCACCGGACAGCAGTGTGACGACTTCAAGTTCCTTGAGGGACTTCCCGATGGATTCCAGTTCCGCGGCCGCCTCCCCCATGGAATCGGCATCGTCCTCGTCCTGGCCCAGTTCCACCAGGACCTCGAGGTCGTCGATGCGGGATTGCAGCCTGGTGAGGCGTTCCAGCTCAGACTGCCGGTGGGACAGCCTCGAGGTGATTTTTTGCGCTGCTGCGGGGTCGTCCCACAGGTCCGGTTCCCCTGCGCGTTCGCTCAGTTCGGCGATGTCTTCCTTGAGAGCTTCAACGTCACTGACGCGTTCGATGGAAGCATAGGTGGCGCGGAGCGCGCGGATTTCAGCGGAAAAATCAATATTGGCCATGGTCGTTTAAGCCTACGCCATCCGTCCGATTGCCCATGTCCGTTGCACTTTCCTGCCCCTACCCGCCTTCTGGTGCTTGGGGCGGGTTCAATGCGTCAGCGGGTTCAATGCGTTAGGCGAGCTCAACGCGTCAGCCGGGTTCAACGCGTCAGCCGGGAGCGCGCCGTCGACGTCGCTTCGATCGGGATGCCGTCGGGTACCAGGAAGTTCACCATGGGCGGGTGCACGGCAGCGGTGAGAACCACGACGGCGGTGGAACCGTCAGGCGTTCCCGTCGCCACCGAAACGGCGAGGGCATCAAAACGCTCCGCTGCCGGACTTCGGGACACAAAGTCAGCCGCCACGTTCCGGACACGCGCCGGGTTGAGGACGGCGGACGGGCTTCCGCCTTGTGACTCGACCTCGCCGAGGGTGTAGCTGTCGGCTGCTGCAAGGGAGGCGCCGTCGGCCAAAGACAGCAGCCGTTTGTGCTCCAGATAGACGGCGGAAATGCCGATCATGACCGTTACGACCAGCAGGGCCACGGCGACATAGCCCAGGATCATCACGATCATCTGGCCGTCTTCATTGGTCTCGCTGGACTTCACCGGAACCTGCCCACCATTTGGGTCGCGGATGCTTCCACTTCAGTGGCGGACAGCCGGAGACCGTCTCCGAACGGGATGAACGGCAACGGGACGGTGAGGTTGACGGTTGTGGTTACTGCCGTACCCGGAGCCTGGCAGTCCGCGGGGTTGCAGCTGATGGCAACCGTGGCTTGCTCAGGGGCGTGCCCAAAGTCGGCAAGCGCTATGGCCGCTGCCTGCTCAGCGGCGGTCTGGGCTATGGAGGCATCCGGCTGGGCTACATACACTTTCGCGGCCTGGTCCGCGGCACCGACGACGGCAAAAGCCCCGCCCTGGATCTGTCCCACCGTGATGATGAAGTACACCAGCGGGACCATCAGGAGGAGGGCAAAGAAGGTGAACTCAACGACGGCACTCCCCTGCTCGACGCCGTTGTCCTTCAGCCCTTGCTGCATCGGGTTTGTGTGCCCTGGCCCTACCCAGCCGGTGGCGCGACCTGCGCCCCTGGTTGATGCCGGTCCGAGGCACAGCGCCTCCCGCAGCCGGTCCTGGATCCGGCGCATGCCGTCAGGGCTGTAGAGCCGCATGGCCTTTCACCTCCAGCAGGTCCCGCGGGCCGATCAAGCCGATGACGGGCATTGGTGCGCGCACCGTCACCTCGAGGGTCCGGAAGCCCTGAATGTGGACCTCGCTGGTGCTGACATGTTCGGCAAAGCCTGGATTCAGCGCCGTCGCGATGAGGTCACGGGTCCGTTCTTCGGCGTCGGCGGAACCCCGGTCAGCAAGGGTTCCGTACCGGGCACCGGAGGAGGCTGCGTCGATCAGGGTGTTCCGGACGTGCAAGACGAGCGTTAGTTGAATGATCGCGAGGAAAAACAGCGTGAGCAGTCCACCCACCAACACAAAGTCCACTACGGCCGAGCCCTGTTCCTTGGGCGCAGGAATCTGAAGGACCGTCGTGGCTTCGCGGGCCGGGCTGGTCATGCGCTTAGCTGCCGACCTTGTCCATTGCCTGGTTGAACATGGCCTCCAGGGCGGGTCCGGCGAGCGCCAGGAGCGCCGCAACCAGGACGGCGGACATCAGCGTGATCATCACCCAGCCAGGTACGTCTCCCCGCTCGGGGTTGTCATTCGCCGGGCGGCGTGTGGCTGCGAGCGCCAGCAACAACAGCCCGCGGCGGATCCCCAGGTTTTTCATCCTTCTTCCTCTTCCTCTTCAGTTATTACGGTTTTTCGGTTTCAAGGGACCGGCCTCGGGGTGCCCCAGTTCATTTCAAGCACTAGAAGCCGAGGCTGATGGCCGCAATCCCAGGAAAAACGGCGAAGACGACTGTCAGTGGGAGCACGCCAAAAACGAGCGGCACCACAATGGTGCACCGTTGTGATTACTTTCCGATATGGGGAAGCGGCAGGAACAACGGTTAGGGGCAACTCGTGAAGCACGAGGCAATAGCGTTCGAGCGTGGCACTAGCGGCGATCAGGGCCAGCACAAGGGCTATGCGGCCCGCTGCGAAACTTGCGGCGCCGTTACCTTCGGAGGCTTCCGGACTAAGACGGAAGCGAAAGCAGTACTGCTGCACACGAACGAGAGCGTAATCAGCTAATCGCCCTGCCATAATCACAGCAAGCCCGCACTGATTGGTCTCAGCAGGCTTGTTCTAAAAAAATTCAAATACTGGGGGATCTGTTGGGGATCAAGAATGGCAGCGCTGGGCTGCCCAAGGCCATCTGCGAGCGCATGCCCGATGCATTAGGTATCGCGGCAGCTACTAACGGGGTGGAAATTTATTACGACGATCGACTGAACGACATACAGCGCAAGTGCGCCATCGTCCACGAACTTATCCACATCGAGTGGGGGCACAAGACGAGGCAGATAGAGTCCGAAGAGGTTAAGGTCAGGTTCGAAGCCGCCCGCCGCCTTTTGCCCAGGATTACCGGTCGCTGCGCCGCCGAACCGACTTTGGCGAAAGCCGCGATTGCTTTGGCTGTCACTAAGCGCGTGCTGATGGACCGGGCCGCGATCCTGACTGACTCGGAAGTGGCAGCAGCAGGATGCGCTAACTGCCAGTTATGTCCCGTGATGGCGGCAAGGTTCGACACCACTCCCCCGCCATCCATAGAGGATTGGCAAGAACAGGTGGAGTGGATATAACAACCTATAACAAGGGAAGCGCCTGGCAGCGAAACATGCTTGGGAGGGGCTTTCTGCTGCCCTGACTCTCGCCCAAACATTGAATCCCCTAACCCTGCCCCTATTACTGGCGGGTTCTATTCCATGCGCGCCGGAGCAGAAGGTACTTTAGCGGTCCCCCACCCGCGATGACAGAGAGGTCGCCATGCGTATCTTGGTTCGAATCATTGCCACCCTTGCCCTGATGCTCGGGGCAGCCACACCGTCACTCGCTGCTGGTGGTGGTGTCCTGAATGACAAGCCCGTTAATTACGGTCAATGCGTCAAGGCCGGATACAGTCCCTCGGCAAGTATTTTTGGGCCCTTCACTGTTAACAGGAACAACTTCAACGCTCCTCCCGGTCAGATTGAAAAGCATGGCTACATCGCCGGGTGCCCGCACCCGGATCGCGTATAAAACAGGAAAAGCCCCCTGCCAGTCGAGTCGCTGGCAGGGGGCTTTTTGCGTCGGGCTAGGTGTAACGCTGTCCCACGAGCCCGTTCCTGACGTTGTAGGAGTGGGCTAGACGGCGGGATCGCTCGGTCCCAATATGGGTAGGTCGCGCCTTTAGCGCCACATCTACAGTGTGCGTGGCCCGGATTGCGTCAAGGTCAGAAAGAGTGAATCGCACTTGCACACCGAACTTAGAGTGCGGCCAGCGTTCCTTCCGCATTAGCGTGCGAACCGTACTGGGCGACACAGAGAGCATTTCTGCCACGTCATCAACCGTGAAGTACAGATACTCCGGGGGCAGCCTAGCGTTACGGCTCTGGGCTTCTACGGGCTCTGTTTCCATGCCGACGATCTTAACGGCTAATGGCAGTGACAGTTGCACCACGGCGCCGGCATGTACTCGTAATCCGGCTCAAAATCCTCGTAAGGACTCCTCACCCGTTCAGCCTCTATGCGGGCCATCATCGCCTTGAAGCCGTCAGGATCAAACTTCACCATGCCCAGCACCATAAACGCACGGTCGGACAGCAGCCGCGAGCTTCTGTTACTTCTCCGGAGGCATTCTCGCTTCTAAAGCGTCCACCCTGTCAGCAATCAACCGGAGCGCGTGCTATCTGCTTTCCGCTTCGTGCCGTAACACTGCAATTTCGGTGCGCAGACTGACAACTTCCTCTTGCAGCTCCACAATCGCGTAGGCGAGCTTTCCGATTACTTCCTTGTGGTCGTTAGCCTGGAGGTCAATCTTCAGGGTGCTCATGGCAGCATCGCGGCCTAGAACTTCGTGGGCCGCAGTGGCCATCGAGGCAAGAAACGACTTCCCGACCGACTTCAGCTTGTCACTCCGGTGGCTCACTTACGCCTTCTTTCGTTAGGTAAGAACACTCCGACATCATACCGAGGCATGTACTCGTAGTCGGGCTCCACGTCTATGCGGGACATCATCGCTTTGAACCTGTCCGGGTCGAGCTTCACTACGTATGCGACCCTAAGAAAACGGGCAGACAATCGGGGTGTGGAGATGTCGTTATCAGTGCCTGTTATGGATACTCCGATAGGATCTGCTAATGACGGAGACTCGCCGGTGGTTTGATTCCATCCAAGAAGAAATAAAGGCCGACTACGGCGATGCCCAAGAGGCGCATAAAGAAGATATTCAAAGATCTGGGCATGAAGGCGAATCGACGTGGGCAGACCTTCTATCAAAATGGCTGCCTCCTACTTATGGCATTGGCCTCAGGAAGTACATTATTGGCAGCGATGATGAAGAACAAAAGCCATTCGAGACCGACATTGTAGTTTTCGAGCCCTCCTACCCTCAGCACCTCCGCTATCGAACGAAGATCCATGCTGGCGGTGTTGCAGCAGCTTTCTCCGTTAAATTGACTGCACGATCACATCACGCCAAAGAAATCGCAAAGTGGTCCGCCGACCTGGCGACACTTTGCCGGGTCGACCAAACGACGGTTGAGGGTCAGCTTCTGCCAGGATTCCCGGTTGGCTTTCTTGCCCACAGCCATGCGCTCGGCGATGAACCGATCGGCACCCTCTCAAAGGCACTCGACGATCTCTCTGACGAAGCTCACCATCCACGCGATCTCCTAGACATCGCGTGCATCGCGGATGCGGGAACTGTTCAGTGCCTTCGGCTGTCGTGCGTGCCCGATGAGCACACCCCGTACACGATGACTTCCTATGTGAGGCACAACGATGACAAAAAATTTGGCGCCGTTGCTCATTTCATAGTCTCGTTGTATTCATTGCTCGGCCGTAATGACCCTTCCCTCGAGAAGTTAGGGGCCGAGTTGGCCAAAGTCACCGGAACTGGGCAAGGGCAGGGCCAGATGACTCGTTGGGATCTGAAAACCGTTTACGCTGAACACTTTCTCGAACGTCGCCGCGATCTATTGTTTGATCATGGGAATCCGCGCGTTTTCTAGAATTAGTGCAGCCGCCTCCTAGCGCGTTTTAGTCACGTCGCGTACGGGCACGCCCAGGTCACGGCATGTCTGAGCGAGGGAATCTTTGATTGAGTAGGACTTGCTGCTGGAGAGCTTCGATATCTCGGGGCTCTCTTTTACGCCGTCACGGATGCTTGCTGTCTTGGCTTCCACGGCTTTTTCCCCAACGCCCCACAGAATAAGGCCCATAGCTTCGGTCGTATCTACCGACTTATCACGAGCCCGATCAAGCCGCTTACATGCCTCATAACCGTTCGGATCGGTACTTTCCAGCGATGACGAGCATCCGCTCAATAGGATTGCGAGCAGAACTGTGGGCGCTATGGCTTTGCGCATGTTTCCCCCAAATTGAATACCGGTGCTTTGACATTAACCTACAAAGTAGGGCCACAGAAGCCCCCAAAGAGCGCTTTGCGGCGGCTTCCTGTCTGGATGCCAGTTTGCAGTGGGCGGTATCCGTAGTCAGGCTCCAGGTGCTCCTACTAGGACGGATCCAGTGCGGCAGACAACTTCTCGGTGTAACACGTACTGGCAGTCCTTCAGGTTGTACGAGGAAGTCATAAGGATTTGCCGCCCGTTCCGGGTCGCAGCGCCCCGCCAGTCATGAAGCTGGCGGGGCCTTCGATGGCATATGGACTGCCCAGGCCCTTTTAATAAGGGCCTGTTTGTGTTTAGCTACAGCCATGAAAACTAAGACTGAGAACCCCCTTAAATCCGTTGGTGACTTCCTAATCGGAATCGGCGGCGTGTTCTGCCTAATCACCGTCCTATTGTTCGCATTGAGCGTCGCCGGCGGTGCAGCCAACGGCATGATCCTCATGGGCGGCGGCACTCTCGGTCTGCTAATGGTCATCGCCGGATACCTCAAACGCATATCCGCCACACTGATATCCAGCGCCGAATTGCAGGCAGCATCCGCAGCTAGTGAAGTGAGTTGAAATGGGAAGCTTTGCTGTTTCGAGCGAAGGAACTAAGTGCATGGACTGCGGCGCGATCCTGCCGAACGGGTCCAAAGAGGCCATGTACTCCCATGAAGGGGCATGTACAGCCAAGGAGGCAAAGGACTAGGCGATAGGGGCGCTAATGGGTCGCCAAGCTTCCAGGTCTTCCCTGCGGAACATCTGTGGGTGGCGCGCCATGGTGGTGCTCTTCCCATAGCCGCGCCAGATCCCTAGTTCCTCCAGTTTGCGGAGGTTGACATGGCCCCATCGGGTAACGAAGCCTTCACGTCTAGCCCAAGTGTCAATGCACCACTGACGCAACCCAGGAGGATGCAAGAAATACTGTGCCGGCGGCTGGCCAAGCCCTTCCCGTTCACACCACTTCTCCACCTTCGCCCTGGTGTCCCAGAAACCACCAGACTTGGCGTACTCAAGAAACACTTTTGGGATCGCACCGGAAGCTGTCTTACCGCTACCCCTCGCAAGCCTTCTACTGCTCATGACGGACCACCCAACCAAGGGCCAACATCCCAGCAGGGGTAAGCCCCAGCTGGCCGCCTAAGTGCCTCATTTCCTGCGCCTGCCAAGCACTCGCAGTACCCTCATAAACGGCCCTTGCATGGCACACGTAGGCCGCTACAGCAGGCACAAAAGAGTCGTCATACTCATTTGCCTGCGGGCTTTTCCAGATATTTCGCCACAATTTCTTATCTTCTGGCGACCAATTCCCCGACTTTGGCAGCGGCGGAACCGGTAAATCACAGCCCTCCGCAGGCAGCTCAATAAGGCCAGAACGTGCGCCAGGACTGCGATGCCGCGAATTCGGCTTAGCGGGGTTTGCTTTAGGTCCAGGCAATGCCGGGTCTCCTTCCTATTGGGTCTATCTGCTTACAAAACACCCTTTTGACCTCACCGGGGGTCTTTCGCAAGGTGTGGTCTAGCCCCCTCCCCCTGGCCCTATGCCGCGGTGAAGAGTTCGTGGTGCTCGTTGTCGCTCCGCACGGAGTTACACCATCGGTGGGCAGTGAGGAGGTTGCTAGGGTCATGCGTTCCACCCTTAGACCTTGGCGTCACGTGATCGAGGGACGGCGCCATGGGATCCGTTAGAGCTGGCGCGAATCTTGATGCAATCTCGACTCTCATTGCCTTCTTAGTGTTATAACCTTTCTGCCCTAGTTCCGGTGAGAATGGGGAAGCGAATGCAGTTCAAGGAATCGGCGGGCATCTTTGTAATGGGGTTCGTCCTATCCGTCATCGGCGGGGTGATGTCTGCGGGCGGTATTTACGGTTCATTCACCTACAGCCTTACTCGGAGTATCTATTCACAGGGCAGTGATGGCGGCTACGGTGTGCTGACTAGCTTCGGTGTCGTGTTGGGGCTGATTGGCCTCGTACAGATGTGGATGGGCGCGTATCGGGCCTTGAGGAAGATTGATGCCTTGCCAGTCCCTGTACCAGTCGCGCCTGTAAAGCTGCCTTTGGATGCCCCAACGGCGGAGACGGAGCATGTTGGAGCTGTAGTCGCGCCTGCTCCGCCCAAACCGTACTCACCGCCGGCAACGCCCCGGCACCTTATTTACAATGAGCTGCGCATTGAGCAGCAGCCTCCAATTGAATAGGCGCCGATGAGTGTTGTGCCCGTAGCCGTGGTTATGTAGCTACGGGCACAACGTCACGCCCTGCAAACCGCTAACAAGCAGGGTGCCAAGCATTTTCAAGTAGCATCTCTTCATGTCTGATGACCGTCCCGCCGTGCCGCTTCCTCTACAACGACGACTTAAGGAAGAAGCAGGGTACAGATGCGCGATCCCCGGATGCGGCCAGACTGTGGGCCTTGAGCTGGCGCACATTGAGCCCTGGGCAAAGGTTAAAGAACACACCTTCGAAAATATGATTTGCCTCTGCTCCACGTGCCATACTCGGTTCGATTACGTCAAGGACATCCCCAAGCAATCGATCCTGCATTTCAAGCGGAATCTGAGCCTGCTATCACATCGCTACACCCAGATGGAAAATCAAGTCCTTCAGTTCTGGGCCCGAATAGCTGCTCAGGGCATGAGGCCGGGCGACTACAGATACGCCATCCATCCGGGAATGATGATTCTTTTCTCCAACCTCTTGGAGGACGGACTCTTTACTACGATGCCGATAGATGACGGTGGCTCCGTCACTCAAATCAACGGTATTGTGCCAAACGTAGGCCTTGTTCCCACTGATGCTGGGTCAGACTTCATCCAACGTATGGTGGACGCCGGCGACCTGGAATCGTAACTTGTATTTAGCCCTTTGCGACTTCGGCGCGCCCCAGTTCAAGGGCCTCTTCCGGCGTCTTTCCGTGCACGCCAGATAACCACTGCGACTCCCAAGAAACGTTGTAGCCTCCGTCCCGGTGGGGACCGTAGACCTTATAGGGGCCATCACTTAGGACTATCCCAGGGGGCATCGGGCAAGCTTTACCGTTGTGTTCTTGCTGATGCATGGTGGCTATCGCGGCATGATGAGCGAGAGCAGCATGTCTGCTATGTAGCCGTGGCCCGCGTCTGCCGGGTGAAGCGTATCCGCGTAGAGGCTCATTGCTGCCGTCGAGTTGTGCGGGTTGGGCACGTCTGGCATTTTCTCGGTGAGGTCAAAGAAGAGGATGTCCGTGTCCCCGTCCGCGATCTCCCTTAGCGCTGCGCCGTAGGCGTCCCAGGCGGCTGCGTCCCTGCCCTGCCCGAGGTAGGGCAGCATGAGAATAATTGAGCCAGTGAATCCGTTGGATCGTAGCTCGCCAATCAGGATGTTGGTGTTGGCCTTGAACTGCGCTGGCGTCTGCCCGGCGGAGAAATCGTTGGTGCCGTAGCCGAGGATGGCGAGTCCGTAGGAGCCGATAGCCATGGCGCATCGTGCTTGCAGGCGTGCGAGTCCGGGGTTGGCGAAGACGCTTGCCGTGGTCCCGTGCTTTGCAGAGTCGATTACATCAATGCCTTTGCCTTCGTCACCGTCCCAGGTGGCAAGCCCGGACAGCACGGGGTTGGTAGTGCTGCTGGCGTCGCGGGTGACTTCCACGGTGTGGACGCCCGCGGTGAGGTTGCCGGTGTCGTACATTACGGCGGTCTCGCCGGATGCTGTCATGGCGATAGGGACGGCAACGATGGAGCCGCCGTCCACCTTTACGCCGCCTACCGAGGCTGCGTCTACGAGTGAGACGAACTGGACCTTGGCGCGGGTTCCGGTGAACGTGAAGGTCACCTTGCCGTCTGCGCCCAGCGAGACACCACGGAAGGCCAACCCCTTGCTGATGGCGGTCCACGTTCCGCTGCGGACTATGGGGTGCCCGGTCGTGGTGGTTGCCGGGTTAGCGGGTATGAAGGGGAAGAGGGCGCCGAAGTTCTGGTTCGTGGCTGCCCGTAGCCGCGTCTGGAGCAGTGTCTGCCAGCGGCGGGTAATGGTGCCTGCGCCGGTTCCTTCGGTGATGCTGTCTCCGCACACAAGAATGCGTGCAGGGGCGCTCTCGCGCCAGCCGAGACGGGCGTACCAGCGCCGCAGCTTCACCTCGTGCTTGTCCAGCTTTGCTGCCGCCGTGGCCGCCACCGGTGAGACTGCAGCCGTTACCGCGGCCGGTGTGGCATAAGTTGCAGAAAGTGCCGCAGACTGAAGGTTGTCCGGAAGGTTCACGTCCCGGATGTTGACCTTGTCAGGGAGGTTGTAGGAGTCGTCTACGGAGACGATGCGGTAGGCCATTTAGTTGGTTCCAATCAGGTAGAAGCCGGGGTCAGTAGGGTCTTCGATGATGGGCGAGCCCGAGGCGATGAAATAGGTTCCGGGGTTCAGTGGATCCTCGACTAGGCCAGGCCCGTTGCCGCTGCCGGCGTTGATGTTTGCCTCAGCGGTGCCAATCCGGTTCAGCGCGTTGGTCAGTAGCTCCTGGGACTTCTGGGCGTTGTCCGAAATGATGTCGTTGCCGTTACGGATGGATTCGTTGCCGTCCGGTTTCTTGAACCCGAGCGGGGTTGTTTCGATAGCCAAAGATGGCTCCTCTTGTCTGGTTTTGGGTATGAAAAAACCCGCCATAAGCGGGCTGTGGTCAGTTAGTGCTATTCAGTTGTCGTAATCTCGAATGATGGAAGTGGGCAGATCAAGGACGTCGAACGGGTCATCTAAAGACCAGACCGCGAAAGACGTATCTGAATCGAAGTGGTCTTGGCTGGCCTCGCGTCATGATCTGGCGGTCGGCCTAATTTCGGGAACGGTTGTCGCCGTCTTGTCCTTGGCAGGCACGGTGTACTTTGACGACCGCAGGTCGGAGCGTGAAGCCAGGCTGGCTAATCTAACCTTTGTCCGTGAAAGATCCTCCACTGAGACGACTAACAGACCTTTCAGAAACATGGATTTGCAGGGGCAGAACCTAATTGGCCTCCGCATGGCAGGGGCGGACCTATCTAATTCGAATCTCAGGGATTCTATGCTGGCGGTGTCGGATTTGACCGGAGCTAAGTTATTCGACGCTGACTTAGCTGGAAGCACCGTGTCTCATGCCAAAATGGAAAAAGCCGACCTTAGCCTTGTCAACCTACGTAATGGTGATCTTCAGGAGACGAGACTTGTTGACGCGATCCTTACCTACACTGACTTTCGCGGAGCTAATCTCCAAAAAGCCGATTTGTCTGGCGCAGATTTGCGAAAAGCGTATCTTCAAGGAGCAAACCTTAAAGAGGCCAATCTTTCTTCCGCTAAAATTCCGAGCGGCACAGACGAATCACCTTGCTCCGACTTTTCCACCAAATGGCCCGATGGTTTCTCACCACCGGACGATAGTAAAAATCCCTTTTGTCGTCCCTTTTACCCTTGGTTTTGATAACTCTGACCCCCAGCCACTGCTGCATCTTTCGGCCAAGGCGTCTTCAGGCACTAAACACGGTTTGGGAAAAATGCCGGAGGGAGAGGCTGCCTAGACCCAGCGGGGTTTATTTTTGAGGCGCACCGGGTCCTCCCCCTGGTCTTTCACAGGCCAAGGGGAGGAGTTCCGCGAGTCGTCTACCCGAACCCGAGTTCTTCTGGCTTCTGGATGTTGAGGGAGACGCCGCGCTCCCACGAGTCCCGGTTCGTGAAGATCCCCTTCGGCGTCTGAAGGGACAGGAGTTCTTTCAGCTTGTCGCCGTAGAAGGGGTGCTTCTCCGCGTAGCTGTTGGCTACCTGATCCCAAGAATGTTCAATTGCCCGCTGCATGAGCGCTTTGACCATCACCGTGTCGCCGGATATTTCGGCCTGGTCTAGGAGCTTAAGTGCCTTCTCCTGGTCGAACTGTCCGAGGGAACCGACGCGGTCTTGTGCGTCACGGAAGCTGATAGCGGTCTGAGCGTCGGGGGTGGTTGTGCTTCCGAACAGGTCACGCCGAAGCGCGTTGACCCTGATGTCCTTGCCCGCTGTGACGTTGTTCTTGATCTCATCAAGGGCGGTGGAAGCGCTGTTGTACTGCGCGGCGATCTGCTCCTTCTTCCCCTCGGGAGTGAGGTGCTTGTCGGATCGGATGCGTTCGAGCTCGTTGTGAAAGTTTTCCTGGATCTGTTCAGCCAGGCGGCCTTCGGGTGTTTCGCTGAAAGTCATAGTTCTTTTTCCTTTGGTTAGTCTGCGCTGTTGGCGAGGTCCACGATCTGAGTGTCCATGCTGTACCCCGATAGTTCGCTGGGCTTGTCCACGCTGTACGTCATGGCTTGCCCGAGGATCTGGGCGAGGCCGGCGGATCCTCTGCCGTAGTTTTCGATGTCGATGAGTTCGTTGAACTTCGCCTCCGACGCGGGGTTGCCGTCCGCGTAGGTGTTGATGACACGGTTCCAGCCCGCCTCGAACGCCCGTGCTGCGACGGCTTTGGCGAGGGATGTGTCTCCGGAGATTTCAGCCCTGCTCAGCAGCGACATGGCGGCGTCCTCGTCCTGAATGTTCGCGGCCCTGTCCTGCGCATCGCGGTAAGAGATGGCGGCGTGCGGGTCGGCGAAGCCTGAGAGGCCGAACAGGTCGCGGCGGAGGGCCTTAGCACGGGTCTCCTTTGCGCTGTTCTCCTCCTCTTCCAGGGCTTCCATGCGGGGCTTGTAGTCGATGTAGAGGATGGCGAGTTCTTTGCGTTTGCCGTGCTCTGAGAGGGTGCGGTTGTTGCGGATGTCATCCACAAGGCGCTGGTAATCGGCCCTCAGTTTGAGAGCCCTTTCCTGCTGCGGGGTGTTACCGGTCTGTACGCGGGGCATGATGGTTTCTCCTACGCCGCTTTCGCGGCCTTAAAGTGTTCGATGTCTTCGGGGGTGATGCGCCACCTGCCGTGAAGGTTGGTGGCGTGTAGGCGTTTTTGGGTGATGGCTAGGCGCACGGCGCGGTCTGTGATGCCGAGCATTTCAGCGGCTTCCGTTGTCCCCATCCACTTTGATTGTGCGGGTTCTTCGGGTGCCGGCGCATGGTCGCTTCCGGTTACGGTAGTGCGCCAGTGAAGTGCCGCACGGTGCATGGCTTGTAGGACGCTGTCTACTTCCGGGTCGTTTCCGCGGGCACGGATCCGCAGATCATTCAGGCCCGCGTACCGTTCAAGCCAGGTCGCCACACGGGCGGGGACAATGACAATCGGGGCCGTGACGCCGTGGATGTACGACTCCGGCGGGCGAGGGACATTTGCCACTGCTAGGCGCCCCGTCTCCGGCGCTCATCCAGTGAGTCGATGATGGCGTTACACAAGGCGATGGCATGGTCCTCGCGGAGAACAAACCGTGGCATGTTCCCTGTCAGGATTGGGACGCCCGGTTCTTCGCCGTCTGGTCCGCGGAGGAACGCTGCCCGGGTGCCGAGGCTTTCACCGTCTGCGATGTTCCTTGCGTAATGTGTTGGCCTGCTGACAAACATTCAGTTCTTTCCTTCTGGTTTGGTGAGGTGAAGCGTGTAGCTGCGTGCTTTGGTTCCGGGGATTGGTACGGGTTGCGCGCCTACTGCCTCGTAGAGACGGTGGGCGGTTGTAAAGCTAGGTAGGGTCACGCCGACCAGAGCTTCCACGCCTTGCCGCCGGCAGGACGCAATGACCTGCGCCAGCATTGCCGCCGCTATTCCCCGCCCCTGGAGCATGGGGTCTACTGCGAGGCGTGTGACTTCCATCTGTCCTTTGCTGGCGGTGGGCCCGTATGGTGTTCCCGCGGAAGCGACGGTCATTGTTCCCGCGGGAATGCCCAGGAACTCCGCAACAATCACTAGCGCGTTGCGCGAACGGTGACGCACGGATTCCGTTGTTTCCGTAAGGTCCGTTCCAGCGAGAGCGAAAGCGCTTGTGAGTAGCCGGGCGATGGCCGGGAAGTCCTTCTCCTCCGCTGGGCGGACAGTTACATTCACAGGACCCTCCGCGCCAGGACCAGGAGAACGGGGATCATGTGCATGGGGAACGTGATTTGCGCCTGTGTCGTGCCGTCGCTGAGGTGGATCCCTGCGACCTGCCGGATGATGCTGATGAACTTCCGGGCCGCGTCGTTCCGGTTCTCGAACCTGACCACTGCTTCCTTCCGGCGTAGCGCCGGGGCGTAGCTGATGGTTCGGGGATCCTCTTCAGCCAGGAGTACAGGTATCTGTTCGGGCCAGAGTTGTTCCATTGCCGCGTGCAGGTTTTCGCAGGACGACGTGGTTGCGATCCCGCCATCTGCCAGTATCGCCAAGAGCGGGTGCAGGGCGGCGTCTACAGTCACGGTGTCCCCCGTCGCGGTTACCAGTTCGGCGGGCGCGTGCACGCTTTCGTGGCTGATGCATACTGGGCAGTCGCAGGCAGACGATGAGGTGTTTATGCTGTCAAGGACTTCCTGCGCGGCGCTTAGCAGCGCGGTTGTGCCGGCGTCGCCGATGCGCCAAGTGAACGACTGTTGGTCTATGCGCTCGGCAGGGTCTAGAAGTTCTTCCGGTTTGGCTGGTTCAGTGAGTGGCGCCCCTACGCCTGCGAGGCGTGCGAGGGCGGTTTCGTAGGCGTCACGCTGTAGGCCTGTGGGCCTGTCCGCAATGTAGGTTTCCCATTCCGGGTATCCGGCAGCAATGCGTACTTCCCTGTGGATCATGCCGACCACGCCCGCGCATTCCTTGGGTTTGCCGAGGTCAACGGGGGTGCGGAGTCCCATGTCTTTGCTGCGGTCATCAAAGCCGGTCCTGTCGGGGCTGTCGAACAGGTGGCACGGGAGCTTGAGGTTTTCGCGGGAGACAGCGGCCCATACGCGTTCGAAGTTGTCTTTGGTGTAGATGTCGTGCGGGTCTGGTGTGTCGGCGTTGCTCTTGGTGAACGGGCATTCAACGCAGGGCTGTTTAGCGGCGGGGATCAGGTTTTGGCAGGAGTCGTTCACAGGGCGGGTTCCTTGTCTGGGGGGTTCACGGTGGTGCCGCTCTTTTCGGCTTCGGACAGGCGTTTGTAGAACTCGGCCCGTTGCGCCTGGTGCAGGGCTCGTTCCCGCCACAGCGCGACTTGGCTGGCGAAGGTCCAGTCATCAGTGACGTGCTCGGTATAAGGGTCGTAAGCCATGTCAGTTCCTTTTCTTTCGTCGTTGTCTGTCTATTCGTGCGCTTGCTCTGTTGCCTGTTGGGTCGGGGTGCAGTCCGCGGTCTGTGTGGACCTCGGGGACGTTGTTGAATGCTTGTAGTTGCTGGTGTAGTCGGTAGGCCATGTCCCGCCAGTACCGAACCTCTGACTCGTAACTCTCTGCGCTGCGGGTCATGCGTTGGGCTCGTAGATCGCTAGACGTGATTCCGCTTCTATGGCCCTCTGCTCCCATTTGCGGCGCTGTAGCTGCTCGTGTAGGGCTTTGGCTGTCAGGGCGTCACACAGCTTCTCTAGATCGGCCCTGGTGAGCTTCACGCCGCCTCCCGTGCGTCATATAGTGCGAGCCGTGCGTTAGCCGCTGCCAGGGAGACGCTGACTGTCGCTAGCTCCGATTCAAGCCGAGCAACTTTCCTGTCTAGCCGGTGAATAATTCCCTGCCGCAGGTTGGCGAGGCGGCGCCATTCGGAATAGTGGGAAGGCTGGTTGTCGGTCATGCTGCGGTCCTTAGCTGGTCGCACGTAAAGCAAACGTTCGGTTTCGGTGTGGGGTGAAGGGGGCAAGTCAACTCACTACCCAACTCACTACTACTCAGGGAGTTAGTGGGATTAGGGAGAATAGGATCTTCGACGGCACTATTAGCGTCATTCTCACTAAAGGCACTAATCTCACTGATCCCATTGGTCATGGGTTCAGTAGTGACTTGGTTAGTGAATTGGCCGGGGAGGGTGAATACCCAGGCCCCGCCGAATCCTGACTTGCTGGTGTGTCCGCATTCCTTTTTGGCCTGTTCGATGCTGCTTTTACCGAAGCCGAGACCTTCGAGGTGTGCCGTAAGTTCCTTGCTGGGAACAGTCCCCCCGCGTGAGGTGACATAGCCAACGAGTTCTTCACGGACGGAATCCTTTTTCGTGGGCTTCCGCTCCGCTTCGATCTCTTCGCGCTTCCATTCCCCGATAAGGTCCCGAATCGTCATGCAGGCATCAGATGGTGCCGTTAGGTGGGCTGTGGTGCCTGGGTCGTCGTCTGACAACTCCCTGACCTGCTCTACTGTCACGTTGAATTTCAGGGCGTTGGCTATTCCGGTGACGTTAGATTTGTCCGGGCCAACCCATAGATGCTGGACGCTGGATTCCTTGTCAGTCCGGGCACGAGCTGCAAAGAGAACCATTCGAGCCTTCTGCCGCAGGACGGCGGTAGAGCCCATCAGATCGCGGGTGTTCGCGGTGTTCAACCGATTTGTGTGGGTTAGTAGCAAGACCGCGACGTTATGGCGCTGCGCCAGGATCTTCCAGGGGTGCATAGCCTGCCGGGCCTGCTGCGAGTCCTTTAGCGTAAGGCTGCCCGATACGGTGTCCACCCAGGCATCTACTACCACTAGGGCGGGCTCTATGCCCTCCTGTGCGAGCATGGCATCCAGGGTGAGCATGTCGCCGTTCATGGCGTTCCCGAATACCGGGTTGCCGCTGCCGTCATCCTCTGCGCAAAACATGAATACGCGGTCGATGTCGGCGCCTGCCAGCTTTAGGCGGGCGAGCACTTCCCCTGCCGAGTCTTCAGTCACGATCACTACTACGTCTGCCGGCTTACGCTTTGGCATGTTGACTGCTGCGTATGCGCGGCCTGTGGTGATGTGGGCCGCTAGGAGAACCCAAAACAGTGACTTTCCAATACCCTCTTCGCCTACTAGGACGGCTATTTCGCCTTGGGGCAGCCAGCCGCGGCCTAGCCATTTGGTTGGCGGCGGGGTTTTCATTTCGCTGAGTCGCCGTAGCTTGAGTGCAGGGTTTACGGTCGGTTCAGACTGAGCCCCGGAAATTTCCGATTCATGCTTTGCGATTTCGAGGCGTTCCCACTCTTCGGGGGTCATCGTCACGCGGCCACCCCGTCGCCGTAGTAGCCGTGCTTGCCTGCGTCCTCGTATCGCTTCAGTTCCCAGGACTGATATTGTCCTGTCGAAACCGAGGGGGTGGCGTTCGTGCGTTCTACTGCGGGTGAGAAGATCCCGGCGAGGCGGTCTATCTGCTCTGCGGTCAGGGGCGGTGCTTCGGCTACTACGCGGGCGACGTATGCGGCGCGTTTCTCAGCGGCTTGACGCGCTTTGTCCGAGGACGGTAGAGTTCCAGTGTCTAGCCCGAATGAACTCGGGTCTGGATAAGCGTGAGCCAAAAAAACTCCTTGGTGAGTACCTAGCCCTATAAAAGGGTGAGTTGACATGGGAGAGGTTCACGTAGCACCGGCTGCCACTCCGTCGCATGGGGTGGCGGCTTTATGTGCTTAACGCTTCTTTGCTTCCCACTAATAGGTTCTCACACGGCCCTGACGATTAACAGACCCCTCCCCTTGCACGACTGTGGATAGCCTGTGTACTATGCCCCGTCTCAGTCCAGAACAGCCATTAACAGACAGTGAGAGACGCTAAGAGCGCGTTAGAGGCCCACAAAAAAGTTTGTAACGAATTGGCTACAGTCCGATTAGACCTGTTTCCACTCAATGCGGACGTGGTCAGGGTCAAACCGGACACCCTTGCCCGCAGGCAGCAATGTAACTTCCATAAGCGAGCGGATAGCCTGCTTCTTACCGGTCAGGGACAGGGCCTCCCACGCCGCGGGGACGTTCTCCGAGCCGATTACCGAGGCAAGAGGATTCATGCCCTCAGCGGCGCTCATGGCGGCTTCCACCTCCGATAGTTCCCTACTGATCTTTGCTGCCTGCTCCCGAACAGCAGTGGGCGACAGCAGCCCATCAGCAAGCAGCGAAGCCAGCGCGTCACGCCTGCCCCGCAGGTCCGTCGCGGATGCCCGCAACTCTGCGACCTTGCCCAAATTGACAAAGAGTTTCGACGCGTCAGGACGGGCAAGCCTGGTCAACAGCACGTCGGTTACCAGCTCGTCTACGGGCTCCATGCGCCGCTGCAAGCAGTAATTAGCCAAGCACCGGTAAACCATGATTGTGCGGCCCTTGTTGCTGTACGGCGCCGCGTAGAGCGGTCCCCCGCATTTGTGGCACTTCACGATACCCGAGAGCAGATACTTCGCGTTGAGGTCGTCGGGTGCGGTGCGCCGCTTGGGATCCATGAGCAAAACTTCTAGTCGCTGGTGTGTGTCCACATCAAGTATTGGTTCCCACTCGCCCGCGCCCATGTCCTCCCCGTTATAGATGCGCTTGCCGGCGTATCGAGGGTTCAGCAGCAGCCGGCGAACTTGGGTAACGCCCCACAGCCCTCCGTCCTTGGTGACTTCTCCTGTTGCCTTGTCCCGGCGGACATCCGTAGTGCGAAGTCCTGCCGCGTTCCATTCCCTAGCAACATTTGAGACTGTCACGCCAGCAAGGATCTGATCAGCGCCAGAACGAATAGCAGCGGCTTCCTCTTCTACTGTGAAGACAAGTCCCTTCGGGGTACGGTCATAGCCGAACGGGCGCCGACTCCAGAAGGCCCCTCCTGCCTCGGCTCGCTGCCTGTTAGCGGCCTTCTGACGGTTCCCCTTGTGCTTGACTTCCATTGAGGCGATAGCGGTAAGGATTTGAGCTACAGCCACGCCGGTAGGGTCTCCAAGGTCCAGTGAGACACCGTGAACACAGGCTATGTTTGCTCGGTGCGTCTGACCTGCTTCGATGACGCGGGTAAGGTCGCGCATGTTGCGGGTGAGTCGGTCCAGGTGCCAAACGACCAGCTTCGTGACAGTTCCGCGTTCTATGTCGGTTACGAGTTGTTCGAACGCAGGCCGGCGCCTACCAGTGCTCGCGCTAATGGAGTTGTCTGCGTAGATTTCCGGGTCTTCCCAGCCCTTCGCCTCGGCGTACTTCCGACAGGATGACTCCTGGCGTTGCACCGCCGCTTCAAGGCCGCTCTTGTCTTCTGACTGCCGAATGTAGATCGCTGTACTGCTCATGCAAAGAAACACTAACATTTGACAACCGGCACCATCATGGCAATTTCTTTCTTGCCGGCGGCTTCCATCAGGTCCCGCTTGGCAGTGTCACGGACATCCTGTGCCTGGGCGCGGAGCACATCCGCCAAAGGCGTGCCACGCTCCACCGCGACAATGATGCCGTCCACAAACCTGACCAGCGGTGCCAGGTCGGTTCGTGCGGAGAACTCCTGCAGCGCGAGAACCAGCGGTTTGCCGGCTCTCGTCTCTGCGAGGATCGTGGAAAACTCTTTGGCCAGCTCACCCTTGGCGCTCCGGGAAACCCTGTCCAAGGCACCGGTAGCGCTCTCCCCTGCACCGACTGCAAGCGCCATCAGCTCTGCAAGGCTTGGGAATTCGGCCATCATCCTTGCCTCCCGCCGGCGGACCTGGACACCCAGCCAATAGTCCCGCAGCCCGAAGCCGGCTATGGCGCTGCCCAGGACAACCATGGCCGCGAACACCGGATTGAAGCTCCCCGCAGCAGCGCCCACGAACGTCAGGCCCAATGCGACTGCAAATCCCGCCGCAGCCCAGAGCAGCTGTTCCGCCCTGAAGTCGATTGGCGACTTGGTGATCCCCGCCTGGGCAAGCCTGCGGACGGTGGCCCCCGCCGAAGGATTCAACCTGCCCAGGACCGTCAGGACATCGTGGATGACGGGCCGCAGAATCCTTTCAAGCGGGCCGAACGGCGTCAGTGTCTGCTCGGCGGAGTGCAGCAGGCGGGACTCCACATTTTGGGACTTGAGCTGGGGCTCAATGCGCTCCGTGAAGGTCGTTGCCCGCATGTACGGCGATCTGATGATGACGAGCCACAGGCCAAGGCCCAGGACAGCACCGCAGACGACGGCGGCAGGAGAGACAACAGTCACCGGAGCACCCTCTCGTCCTGGGGAAGCGCGCCTATCTTCAGCATGATGGAGTAGCAGATCAAGGAAACCACGAGCCCGCCAAGCAGCACCGCCGCACCCACCGGGGTGTTGTACGCCTGAACGGCCTCGGGCCGGGTGGCGAGGAGGATCATAACGATCCAGGGCGCCGCCACTGCCAGCCGCGCAGCGTTGATGGTCCAGGACTGGCGGGCTTCCAGTTCGCTGCGGGTACGCGCACTCTCGCGCAGGAACTCGGCCAGGGTCCCCAGCAGTTTGCCAAGGTCCGATCCCCCCACTTCGCGTGTCAGGCGCAGGGCTTCTACGATGCGGTCTGCGACGGGATCGGCAAGCCTGTACTTGAGTTTGTTGAGCGAACCGTCAAACTGTCCGCCGGCACGGTAGTCGGCGGCAAACTCCCGGAATACCGGCCGCAGTTCTTCGGGGCCCTTGTCGCCAAGCTGGATAAGAGCCTCGGGCAGCGGCAGCCCGGCCCGGATGGCGGAACGCAGGTGGTCAACGACGTCGGGCCACAGCTGGCGCAGCATGGCCGTCCTCTTTTTTGCACGCCAACGAAGGATGGTAATTGGGAGCCACCCGGCGAAAAGTCCGAAGCATGCCGCGATGGGCCAGGAATCGCTGATTGCGTAGAAGACCAGGACCACGAACAGTCCGAGACCCAGGCATGTACCCAGCAGGCCGCTGACGGATACCTTGTCCACGCCCGCAGCAGCCAGGAGATCGCCGGCCTTGCTCGGTTTTCGCTCCCGCCGCCTCTGCTGTGGGGACTCCCAAAACGACCACCAGATGAGGAACAGCCCTGTTCCTGTGGTCACCCCTAACAAGGCAGAGATCATCGTGCATCCAGAAGTGCGGCAACGTCGTAGCCTGCCCGGGAGAATTTTTCCGCTGCCGGCATCGCGTTGGCGCACGGCTGCAGGACTCCGTCGGCCATGGCGAAAACGAGGGATGATTCGATGATGCCGTTTTCCACGCGGCGCCCAAGGGACAGGATTTCGGTGACCTCCCGCTTTCCGTTCGGCTGCCGGCTGCAGTGGACCACAAGGTCGATGCAGGAAGCGACAGTCGGCACGACGAAGGCTGACGATATGTTTTCACCGGCCAGGAGAGGCAGCGTGCAAATCTTTGTCACGGCGTCGTGGGCGGAATTTGCGTGGACGGTACACATGCCCGGCAGGCCGAGCTACGTTCAAACGCAATACAAACGCGGCGCGTGGCGGGTTTCCAGCCATCGTCGCAACAGGCTCCTTTTGAACGCTCCACTTTTGGCCACCTATCCTTGAACGGTGACTCTCATGACAGCTGTTCTTTCCTTCGCGCTTGTTGCCGGGCTTCTAACACTGGTCCCCGGCCTGGACACGGCGTTAGTCCTGCGATCATCCATTTCCAAGTCGCGAAGCTTCGCCTTCGCCACGGCGCTGGGCATCAGCACCGGCGCGATGATTTGGGGCGTAGCCGCAGCCGTGGGCGTATCGGCGCTGCTGGCAGCTTCGGAGTTGGCCTACCGTGTTCTCACACTGGCTGGAGCGGCCTACATGGTGTGGTTGGGGGCGTCTCTCCTGTGGAAGAGCCTGCGTAAATACAAGGTTCATGCCACCCCGGCAGGTGAAGCAACTGAACTCTCCTCGGGAAGAAATGACCTGTTCAAAGGCTGGCTTACCGGTACCGGAACAAACCTGCTCAATCCCAAGGTGGGTGTCTTTTATATCGCCACCATTCCCCAGTTCATCCCCGCAGGAACCTCGCCCCTGCTGATGGGCGTGCTGCTCGCCGGCGTCCACTGCCTGCTGTCCATGGTGTGGTTCACGTTGCTAATCTTCGGCACGGGCTACGCCGCCCGCTGGCTCAAAGGCGCCAGAAGCATCCGCATCATCGACAGCATCACCGGAACCGTCCTCGTGGGTTTCGGCGTGAAACTGGCCCTCGAACCCGCCCACTAGCATTTCCTTGCTGCTCCCTGGTACTAACGAGGCCACCGCGAACTGCCGCTAATAGTTCAGCTGTCCACAGCCCGTTCCCCATGCGGAAAACTGGTATGCCTGTAACGTCCGGCAGGCCGAGCTACTTCCAAACGCCATACAAATTGGGGAACGGATACACGTCGTGGGGAGCTGGTGAGCCTGTTATCCCCCGGCAGGCCGGTTATCTTTCAGGCACAGCTCAAGAAGGGGCACGGCAAGGCGGAGCCTCCTACGGCAACTGCGCCTTGGCCCTTTCTGCCAACAGGCGCTCCCCCGTTTCCTCGGCGTGCTTCGTCAGTTCCGCTATCTCGCGGTCAACCTCGTCGCCAGCGGGCGACTTACGCGCAACCCGAAGATTGTTCAGGAAGCCCGACGCCCAATCATTAGCCGGGCGATGTGCCGCTTCAATAGCGTCAATGCTTGGTGCAGTTTCGCTCAGCGTGACCATCGCCTTTTCGAGCAGAAGGTTCACAACTCGATGCTCGGCGGACAACCATTTGTCGAGGTTGGTGTACCTGCCAGCAGGCAGGCCATCCACCAACTCGGTCATGGCCGTTCGGACTCGGACCAGAACCGGACGCACATCCTGGTGGATGACGTTAAGACCCACAATCTCCTGCATAGCAACAATCAGCTCGCTCCACAGGGCTCGCTGACGAGAAGCATCGCTTTGCTTCTCGGCCCGGCCCGCTCGCCTGTCCGCTCGTATGGATATGACAAGCGCGGCCAGACCAGCAAGGCCACCAACAACCGCCGTAACGGTTCCCACAAGGGACATCATTTCGCTAAAGCCCAAGGTCGCCCCATCCTGTTTGTGCCATGCCCTTCAGGGCTAAGTATCAGTGTCGCGGCTGCTTTGGGGTGAGATGGGAGCAGTACGGCGTCTCAACACCATACCCTTCCACCCATACCCCGTTACCCTGCTTGCATTGATACTCCGGGCTTGCCGCCCGGATTGCTTGGCAGGCCGCAACGCCACCAACCAAAAGGGCCACAGCCACCAGTATGCCGACGAGACGCCCCCAGCGCGGGCCGTCTGCCCGCTTTCCCCCAACAGTCATGCCCGCGAGTCTATAGGGAATGGTCACGGTTCCCTTTTATGGGGAACCAACGCCGGTACGTCGAGGGAGTCAGGGCCACTCCGCTGGGGCTCCGTGGCCTACCGACCACCACAACCACCAAAGGCACCGTATTGCCCTAACTCTTCTAGGACCAAAACTAGGGTTTTGATTCCAGCAATCCTGTATTTCAGAGGCTTGTAGCGGTCAAGGTAAGATCATCCATGACAGTTACATAGGACAGATCGAGGCGTATACATGGCAAGACCCAAGGCACTGGTACCCCGTAGTTGCCTCCTCTGTCTCGTGACCCTGCCCCGGCACCAAAAGCCGCCGCCCCACTACGCGGACGGCTTGTGCGAGAAGCATTACCGTCAAGAACAACGCAAGCTGCCTCAGTGCAAGGCGGAGGGTTGCGGGGCACGCCTGAAGCCCAAGCAGTCCCGTCAGGGGTACTGCCGGATGCATGAACCCCTGTTGCTACAGGAACCCATTCGCAAGCCGGAGGCAATTGCACGGACGCTGGAGAAGTTCGTCGCAGGTATCACCCCGAGCCGGGAGGGGCTTGACGGCCTGTTCGGTTGCTGGCCGTGGACGGGCCGCCGCAACAAGACAGCCCCCGGACCCGACGGCAAAGTGCCTCCCGGCTATGGCCTGCTCAGCATCGGAAACCATGACTGGTTAGCGCACCGCTACTCGTACAACAACTTTGTGGGAGGGCACCGCCAAAACCGGACGCTGGATCACGTCTGCGGGAACTCCCTTTGCGTGCGGCCCGACCATCTCATGCCGATGACGGAACGCCGCAACAGCGAACTGGAACACCAACGAGCACTGGAAGATCCCGACTCGGTCCTGCGGGACCTCGCAAAGATTCCCCACATGAAGCCAGGGGTAATGCTGTGGGCGATGACAAAGGGCCTCCCCGTTGGCAGAGGCGAGCCCGGCGGCCAGCCGTTCGCCTACGGGCTGGACGGCCAGCCCTTCGAGCACGAGCTTGGCCCAGCGGCTTACCCCCCCGTTACTCAGCTACTAAGGAACAAGCCGAAGCCGGGCGCTTCCACTACCGGGCGTAAGAAGTCCAAAAAACCGACAACCCGTACCCGATCAAAGGCGCTATGACCACCGGTCCGGAGACAGCGGCATGCGAGGGCAATCCCCGGCCGCTGTCTTTGTGGTTGAAGTAGACGTTGTAATCGTCGTTATCGTCATAATCATCGGAAGACTTTTCAACCCGTTCGCGACCGGAGGCGCTATGACAGCCGGGGGACGACAATAACGGCGGGGGGGTCCACCCCCACCCCCTCCCAAGGCTTCTACAAACCGAACCTGTCTTGTTCGTCGATGAGAATATCCACAGGGTCCCCCTTCTCCACGTAGACACGTCCGCGCCCATCGGCTGCGGGGTTGTCTGTGATCGTGAAAGTAGGTTCGGCCGGGGAGAGAACGCCCTTTGATGCCCTCGTTACCCGCGCAATGGCAAAGCTATCTTCAACAGTCTCAACGTTGAGGGTTCCCTTCCTCACGAATGCAGTACCGAGAATCCTGGAAGGATTTTCCGGATCGGGGATGTCGGTCTCCCTCAAGATGTAAAGCCGATCACCCACCTTTACCCCGGCCTTCGTTCCAGCGTTTACAGCTATCTGCTCCTCGTCAATGACGAGGGCGACAAGTGCCCTAAATGGTTTACTCATGTCATTCCTCCGAACCTAGTAGTAGTCCCTGCAATCTCGGATTGCTCAGTAACCGGAGGTCAGGCACCTGCTCACTCCGCTCGGCTCCGTGCTTCACGTCCAGCCAAAATGATTCTGACCCTTGGCTTTCTTCGGTGACTGCTAATTGCACCCTTCGGTTTTCCTCGTCCCTCCCGACGACAGTCACCACGCCCCGCAGGGAACCGAGCGTAGAAGTCTGAACGAGGAAGCGCGACCCGATAAGGGGCATGCCACCTTCTTCAACCTGGGCAACGATACGCAAAGAACCGTCTGTGATTGTTGTTCCAATCGGGGTCAGTTGGGCGTTGCTCAAGAACGCCCTTACATCGCCGACCATGTTCATGTAGCCCACCGCTCGCTCTGCGGCGAGCCTATCGGCGACAGTGGAAAGTTCTTCACGCGCTTCGTCCCGCTCCCCCTGTGCCAAGCCCCAGGCGGCTTCAAGCCGGGTGACCGTGTCCTCAAGCTCTGGATACGTTCGCACTCTGTTTACGATCGCGCCCAACCGACGAACCCCAGCCATGATCACTGGAAACAGCAACACACCCAAGAACACCAGGAAACTTATCGACACCGCACCGACACCCCAGGCAAGCCAGGGTTTTCCATCTGGACCTGTAGCGGCAAACGTGAGCCCGGCGAGGGACGCGAAGAAACCAAGAGCCCCCACCCCGGCTCTAACGGCCAGGACAAACTGTTTCATCTCTACGGCACTCCCCTCGCTCAGTGATGATATACGCGCCCACCAGCTTGTTGCCAAAGGTGGCTTGGATTGCGGACAGTGTCTCGCATGCCATGGGATAAAAGACACCCTTCTTACGAGACACATCGCCAGCCCCGCAGCCCGGCAAAAGTGTCTTACTTGCATGTCTCGCAAGTCCCTGTTAATTTCCAAGTAGCAAAACACTGTTGCGAGACACAAGGAGCATGACATGGGAAAGCTGATTGGATACGCCCGAGTATCCACCAAGGCCCAAGACACCGACAGGCAGGTTACTGACCTGCTCGCCGCTGGTGTGCGGCGAGATGATCTCTACGTGGACCACGGCGTAAGCGGCGCTAAAGCATCCCGTGTGGAACTCGACAAGGCCATGGGGGCCTTGCACGAGGGCGACACCCTGGTAGTAACGACACTGGACCGCTTGGGGCGCTCCACCGTCAACATGCTCAAACTTGCCGACGAGATCAAAGGCAGGGGCGCGGGCCTGCGGGTGCTCAACCTGGGAGGGGGTGACGTTGACACCAGCACGGCCATGGGGGCCATGGTGTTCACGGTCATGGCTGCCCTCGGGCAGATGGAGCTTGAGATCAAACGCGAACGTATTACCGACAGCGTGAGCAAACGGCGAGCCGCTGGCAAGGACTTGGGTGGGCGCAAGCAGCAATTCACCGATCGTCAGATCAAGAATGCAGCGAAGCTCATCGAATCTGGCCAGCCTGCCAAGCAAGTGGCAGAGGACATGGGCATGTCAAGGGCGACGCTCTACCGCCGGATGGAAGCACTTTCCCTAGTCGGCAACCGAGGAAAGTAGCAGGTAGGGCCCGGGGCAAGGTACCTCGGGCCTCCGCTTCTTACCACCTCCGCGCTGTTAGGGGAAGACCTAGAAGCGCCTAGCAGAGGTCCGGTGGCATATCTTTACCTCCGGGCCTTTTTAGGCCCTTATATCCCCCGCTGGTACACCACCCGGACGGCGAGCACTTGGGGCCGACCAGTGGATGAAGCTACGCACTCGCTGCCAGCCCTTCGGGTGGCAGCTCCGGTCCTAGCGCTGGGTTGATCATGAAGCCGTAAGGCATAGGTTCATCCCATGTGGCAGCTTCGGCCTTCCAATGCTCAACCATGACAGGAGTCGCGTGCACTGCACCCATGGAGCGCACGACAATCTGAACGGTTCCCGGATCAAACACTCTCGCACTCCCCCGCGAATGGCGGTGGAGTATGACAATGAAGTTGTCGCGAATCCATGCCCGCTTGCGCTCTACATGCAGTCCGTACCACAGGTCGGCAGCAGCCGTGTCAGACCAGTCAACGTCAGTCGGCATATCAACTTCTTCGCTCCTGGCGCTTGCTTCCTCCAGTTCAGCAAGTTCCTTCTGAACGGCGTCAAGCTTGGCCTTGCTCATTCGGGACATGACGGCCAACTGTTCACCGTCAATCACGTTACCGGCAAAGAGGCGTGCGGCTTGATTCAGATTCTCCCTGTGAGCTGCTTCCTCCGTCTTCAGGCGCTCCACCACCGCTGGGTCTACTGGCGATCTTGCGGCCCTCTTGGCCGCCATAGCCAAGAACACCAACACTTGGCGCTCTACGTGCTCGTCTACGTAGGACATGCGCTTATTGACATGCCCGGGCCCGCTCTCGGAACAACGATAGATCGTGTGCTTCACACCCTTGCGGTCGGTTATCTGTCCAGACTTCATAGGACGCAAGCACTCACATAGCGCGATACCAGACAAAAGATGCTTGACCTTGTTTGAAGTGGAACGACGACGCGAGGGGTCCGTCAGCTTAGAGCGGGTGGCCTCCCATACGTGCCGCTCGACAAGGGCTGGGAAAGTGGAGGTGCCCACTACTTCGCCGTCATATACCGCGAGGCCTGCATTACGGGGGCGTAGGAGCATCTGGCGAAGGGTGGCGTACGTCCACCGATTACCTTGCGCGGTTCGAATCCCGCGCTCAGCGAGAATCTGAATGAAGGAATTCAGCGAGAAGCCTGCAAGGACATGTGCATGGGCTTCCCGCACCACGGCTGCCTGATCCTCGTTGATAACCGGGACGTCGTCGATAAGAGACCAGCCGAAAGGGACAAGTCCGCCCATGTACTGCCCAGCAAATGCAAGCTCCTTGGCTTTACGCTTGATGCGCTCAGCCTTGTGCTCGGATTCCTGACGGCTGACGGCGCCGAGGATGCGGGCTGTCATGCGGCCCGCAGGGGTGGACAGGTCCAACTCGCCCGACTGCACAGTTCGGGTTGTCACGCCTGCCGCTTCCGAGATCTTGATGTATTCCTCAAGCTCGCTTAGGTTTCGATGAAGCCTGTCATTGTGCCATGCAATGACGACACCAACCCGCTTCTCCGCAATGTCGGCGAGCATCTTCTGATAGCCGGGGCGCTTCTTGCCCGAGTAAGCGCTGATGTCGTTGTCCGCATACACGGCATGAACCGTGAAGCCCTGTGACTCTGCCAGTGCGCGGCAGTCTGCTTCCTGCCGTGCCACGCCCAGGCCAGCACCGGTCTTGTCGTCTGAGATTCTGGCGTAGATCGCTGCCACTGGAGATGCCATGCAGACAGCCTACCCTGTATTGCGTTTTGACGAATACCCGGAAGGCCGGAATTGAGGGCGATGAGCATGTCCAGGCTCTCAGCTTCGCGCACCTCGCCAACCACCAGTCGGTCCGGACGCATGCGCAGGGCTTCCTTCACCAAGCGGCGGAGCGGAATTTCCCCTTCTCCTTCGAGGTTCGGCTGACGGCACTGAAGCCCGACAACGTCACGCAGCGGGAACTGCAGCTCGAAGATTTCCTCCACGGTGATGACCCGTTCCCTGCTTCCGATGCTCGCGGCAAGGCAGTTGAGCATAGTGGTCTTGCCTGCCTGGGTTGCCCCGGATACCAAGATGTTGAGGCCGCTCGAAACCGCTGCGCCAAGAAACCGCGCCGACTGTGGGGTCAGGGTGCCAAGTTCGACGAGATGTTCGAGGCGGCTGGCCTTGACCACGAACTTCCTGATATTTACGGCCCAATGCCTGCGCGTGACATCGGGGATGACCACGTGAAGCCTGGAACCGTCGGGCAGTGCCGCGTCAACGAACGGCGAGGACATGTCCAGGCGTCTTCCCGAACTCTTGAGCATCCGCTCCACGAGGTCACGCACCTGCTGTTCGGAGAGGCTCAAGGAGGTCAGTTCGGACTCACCATTTCGGGCCACGAAGATCTCGTTGGGTGCGTTGAGCCAAATTTCTTCGATGGAGGGATCGTCAAGCAGTGGCTGCAGGACTCCGAATCCGGCCACTGCGTCGAAAAGGAACCTGCGCGCCGTATCCAAGGGGCCCAAAGGGGGAAGCGGACCCATGAGCGCGCGCTCGTCGTAGTCCGTTACCGCGGCCTCCACCAGCATTCGGACCTCGCCCGCCTGCCTCAATGGATCGAGTCCCCTGCGCCGGATGAGCTCCCGGACTTCATCCTCGACTATTGCCAGAGCATCCATAAGTGTTCCCCCAGATGACTGCCGCCCCCAGCGGACGCAGTGCGATTGCGTACAGCCTAGGGAGGGGACCACGCCGCAACAAGTCATTCCACGGTCCCATGTGGATAACTAACAGTGCGACAACTATCACTCCTGCCACAAAGAAACCACTGGTTCCGCTGGTAACACCAGTGCTATGGTGAGCGCGTTATTTGTCACACCACACCCTGTGCGGGTGTTCCCTGGGGGAAAATTCCGCGCAGATAACGAAATGAGCGCTCGGGGAGCGCCACATTGTCTCCGGAGCAAAAATGAAGCGGAACCCGTCTCAGTCCCGTCACCCCGCCAAACCGCTGGGCATGCTGCTGCTGGCCGCCGCCCTGGTTGCGGGCCCCGGTCTCGCAGGAGTCGCCGTGGCGGTGGAACCAGCCCCGGCGCCTGCTACTTCTTCACCCACCGGGACAGCGACGCAGCAGACCGCGGCGCCCACCCCGGCTCCGACGTCCGCCGCTCCGGATGCCGTCCCGGCAGAAGCGGCCACAGCCAACCCGGCAACTTCTGAACCGCAGCTTCCTGCCCCCTCACCTGGGGCCGCGCAGTCGATGGCCGAAGCGGTGGGCGTCGGCGGCGCTGAAATGGGACAGAGATCCGCACGTGTCGCGTCCGCCAGGCCGGATTCGTTGAACAAACTCAGCACGGAGTCACTGGCCAGCGAAGGCACCTGGATGCCGACGTTCGGAGTTCAGGGACTTGACGTAAGTGGGCACCAGCCAACGGTGGACTGGCAGCAGCAGTGGAACATGGGAGCTCGTTTCGCTTATGTCAAAGCCACTGAGGGCAACTACTACACGAACCCCTCCTACGGCTCCCAGTACCAGGGCTCACGGAATGTGGGAATGATCCGGGGTGCCTACCACTTCGCTATCCCCAACTGGTCCTCAGGTGCAGACCAGGCGCGCTTCTTCGTGCAGAACGGTGGCGGCTGGTCGGGGGACGGCTACACCATGCCGCCGGTGCTGGACTTTGAGTTCAACCCTTATGAAGGCCGGACCATCAACGGCTTTTACTTCGGCAACACCTGCTACAACATGTCCCCGGCGCAGCTCCAAACCTGGGTGCGGGATTTCGGCAATACGATGCAATCCCTGACGGGCAGGCTGCCGGTTATCTACACCAATACAAGCTGGTGGAACCAATGCCTCGGCAACCCCGCGGGCTTCGGTGACTACCCGCTGTGGATTGCTGCCTATCCCAGCTCGCCCACGAACAACGCAGGACCGGTGCCCACGGCCAGTTGGGGCACATACAGCATCTGGCAGTACAGCAGCACTGGGCCGTTTGCCGGTGACTCCAACGTATGGAACGGTGACTACGCCGGGCTGAAAGCCTTCGCGTCCAGCGGAGTTCCGCCAGCCGCCGTCAAGGCCATCGACGCGCTCCGCGCTTCGATGCCATCCCTTGGCCCACCCATTTCACCCATAGTCTGTGGCCTTCGCGACGGCGGATGCTTCCGCGGATACCAGACCGGGATCGTTATGTGGTCTCCTACTGCCGGTGCGCAACCGAGCCTCGCCGGCCCCATCCGTGAGGCCTGGGCCCGTAAGGGATACGAAAACGGCCAGATGGGTTATCCCGTATCCGGCGTCATCTGCGGACTGAAAAATAGCGGCTGCTTCCAGAACTACCAGGGCGGGTCGATCATGTGGTCACCCGCCACCGGTGCAGCACTGGTGCCGTTCGGGGCAATCCGCGAGTACTGGGCAGCACAGGGTTACGAAAACGGCGGCCTGGGATACCCGCTCAGCGACCAGGTCTGCGGGCTGAGGGACGGCGGCTGCTTCCAGCTCTTCCAGGCCGGCTCCGTGCTGTGGAGCCCTGCAACAGGTGCACGCCTGGTCAGGACCGGCCCGCTCTTGGACGCGTGGGGCCGGGCCGGATATGAAAACGGTCTCCTGGGCTACCCAAACGCGGAAGCCCTCTGCAGCAGTTCCTCCTGCACCCAGAACTTCAGCGGCGGTGTCGTAGCCTGGACACCCGCATCGGGCGCCTGGCCCGTTTTCATGGGCATGGGCGAAACCTGGAAGGCATCCCGCACCAAGGGTGAACCAATAGGCTTCCCGGTTGCAGGGGAAGTCTGCGGCCTGCGCGGCGGCGGCTGCTACCAGTTGTTCCAAGGCGGCGCGCTCCTGTTCTCCCCCGCAACCGGTGCGCATACCCTCACCGGCCGCATCCTTGATTACTGGCAGAAATCCGGGTTCGAAAACGGACGGCTTGGCTACCCAACGGGACCGGCCAGCTGCGGCGCCGTCCAGACGGAGTGCCGTCAGTCATTCGAGAAAGGCGTGGTTGCCTATTCAGCCACCACCGCACCCGAAACTGTTGCCGCCGGCCCCATGGCGGCAGGCTGGGAACGCACAGGCTGGGGCGCGGGCAGCCTAGGTTATCCCACATCCGGCCAATACTGCGGCCTGAAGGACGGCGGCTGCTTCCAGATGTTCACCAAGGGCGCGCTCATGTATTCGCCCGCCACCGGCGCCCAGCCAAGCATTCTGGGACCCATCCGGGATCTGTGGCAAAAAACCGGTTTTGAAAACGGATCCCTCGGCTACCCGGCGTCCCACGTGATCTGTGGCCTCGTCGACGGCGGCTGCTTCCAGAACTACTCCGCGGGAACGGTCATGTGGTCACCGGCAAGCGGCGCGAACGCCGTCATGTTCGGTCCTGTCCGGGAAGCCTGGGTCGGCTCGGGCTTTGAGGGCGGCAAGCTCGGCTACCCGGTCAGTGGCCAAGTCTGCGGACTGAGGAACAGTGGATGCTTCCAGAACTTCGCGAAGGGAACGGTCATGTACTCCCTTGCCACAGGGGCCCAGGCTCTCACCTCGACACCGATAAGGGAACGGTGGGCTGCGACAGGATTCGAAGCCGGTTCGCTGGGCTATCCCACAAGCGGAACGATCTGCGGCCTCCGCAATGAAGGATGTTTCCAGAACTTTGAAAAAGGCACGATTATGTGGTCGTCCGCCAGCGGAGCCCACCTGATAGTACCTGGGCCGATCCAGCAGAGTTGGGCGGGCCAGGGATTCGAAGCCGGAGCCCTTGGGTACCCCACAGGCAGCCAGGCCTGCACGGCTGACCGGACTTCCTGCAGCCAGTCCTTCCAGGGCGGCAGTATCAGCTGGACCGCGGCAGGTGGAGCAAGAATCACCTTGCGGTAACCAAGAAAAAGGAGGCGGAATCCGCGTTGCGGGTTCCGCCTCCTTTAATCTGCAGGCGCTTAGTGGCCGTACTCCAGCAGGTCGATAAGGTACGAGCCATAGCCGCTCTTAACAAGGGGTTCGGCCCTTTGCCGCAGCTCGTCGTCTGTCAGGAAGCCGAGCCGCCAGGCTATCTCTTCGGGCGCACCGATCTTCAGCCCCTGCCGGTTTTCCGTAGTACGAACGAAGTTCGAGGCGTCGTTCAGGTCATTGAATGTTCCGGTGTCCAGCCATGCAGTGCCGCGCGGAAGGATCTCCACCTGGAGCTTTCCGCGGTCCAGGTACGTCCGGTTGACGTCTGTAATCTCAAGCTCGCCGCGTGCTGAAGGCCTAAGATTCCTCGCGATTTCCACAACGTCATTGTCGTAAAAGTAAAGGCCCGGAACTGCGTAGTGGCTTTTCGGCTTTTCCGGCTTCTCCTCGAGGGAAATGGCCCGACCGTCGGAATCAAATTCGACCACACCGTAAGCCTTGGGATCGGCGACCCAGTAACCAAACACCGCCCCGCCGTCGATGTTTTCGAACCGGCGCAATTGCGTGCCCATCCCTTGGCCGTAAAAAATGTTGTCGCCCAGGACAAGCGCAACATTGTCACCGCCGATATGTTCAGCGCCCAGGATGAAGGCCTGGGCCAGGCCGTCAGGGGAAGGCTGCTGCTTGTAGGTGATGGAGACCCCGAAACGTGAGCCGTCACCCAGCAGCCGTTCGAATTGCTCTGCGTCATGCGGGGTGGTGATGATCAGGATATCCCGAATGCCCGCAAGGATCAGGGTGGACAGCGGGTAGTAGATCATTGGCTTGTCGTAGACCGGGACCAACTGCTTGCTGACGCCCAGTGTGATGGGGTGAAGCCGGGAGCCGGTACCGCCGGCAAGTATTATTCCGCGCATGTCCCCCATCTTTCCTTTCGCTAACTGCCGCGGCAAATCCGGTACCCTTGGGAATTATGCAGCGACTTCTTGTTACCGGCGGTGCCGGGTTCATCGGTTCCAACTTCGTCCACTATGTACTTGATAACACCGATGACCACGTGACCGTTTTGGACAAGCTGACCTATGCAGGAAACCTTGAGTCCCTGAAGGGTCTGCCTGAGGACCGGTTTACTTTTGTCCAGGGCGACATCGCCGACGCAGGCCTGGTGGAGGGACTGGTCGCCGAGACGGACGTCGTGGTCCACTACGCTGCGGAGTCGCACAACGACAACTCGCTGCATGACCCCCGCCCGTTCCTGGACACGAACATCATCGGCACGTACACGCTCATCGAGGCGGCACGGAAGCACAACAAGCGCTTCCACCACATCTCCACCGACGAAGTCTACGGCGACTTGGAGCTGGATGACCCCGAGCGGTTCACCGAGCAGACCCCGTACAACCCCTCCAGCCCGTACTCCTCCACGAAGGCCGGTTCGGACCTGCTGGTCCGGGCATGGGTGCGCTCCTTCGGACTGCAGGCCACCATCAGCAACTGCTCCAACAATTACGGCCCGTACCAGCACGTGGAGAAGTTCATCCCCCGCCAGATCACCAACGTGATTGACGGCGTCCGGCCCAAGCTCTACGGGAAGGGCGAAAACGTCCGGGACTGGATCCACGCCAACGACCACTCCTCGGCGGTCCTGGCCATCATCGCCAAGGGAAAGATCGGCGAGACCTACCTGATCGGCGCCGACGGCGAGAAGAACAACAAGGACGTCGTCGAACTCATCCTCAAGCACATGGGCCAGTCACCTGACGCCTACGACCACGTGGTGGACCGGCCAGGGCACGACCTGCGCTACGCCATCGACTCCACCAAACTGCGCGATGAGCTCGGCTGGGAACCCCGCTTCTCCAACTTCGACGCCGGCATCGAGGACACCATTGCCTGGTACCGCGACAACGAAGACTGGTGGCGGCCCCAGAAGGCAGCCACCGAAGCCAAGTACAAGGAACAGGGCCAGTAGTCCATGCCTTTGGAATTCTCGAAAAAGCTCGCTGCCCGCGAGACCCCGATCCCCGGCGTTGTTCTGTACGACCTTCCGGTGCACGGCGACAACCGGGGCTGGTTCAAGGAAAACTGGCAGCGGGAGAAAATGGTTGCCCTGGGGCTCCCCGATTTCCGCCCGGTTCAGAACAACATTTCGTTCAATGAGAAGGCAGGAACCACGCGCGGTATCCACGCCGAGCCGTGGGACAAGTTTATCTCCGTCGCCACCGGCAAGATCTTTGGCGCGTGGGTTGATCTCCGCCAGGGTCCGTCTTTCGGAACCGTATTCACTGCTGAACTGGACCCGAGCCAGGCAATTTTTATCCCCCGCGGTGTGGGCAACGCATTCCAGACGCTCGAAGACAACACCGCCTACACCTACTTGGTGAACGACCACTGGTCAGCCGACGCCCAGGGCCAGTACACGTTCCTCAATCTTGCAGACGAAACCGCAGCCATCCAGTGGCCCATCCCGCTGAGCCAGGCAGAGCTGTCCGACAAGGACAAGGCGCATCCACGGCTGGCCGAAGTCGTACCGATGCCGCCAAAGAAGATCCTTGTCGTTGGCGCGAACGGCCAACTGGGCAAAGCTCTGCGGAAACTGTACGACGGCGACCCGTCAGTTGAGTTCGCTGGCCGTTCCGAATTCGATGTGGACAACCCGGGCTCCTTCACCGCCCGGAACTGGAAGAACTACTCCACCATCATCAACGCGGCAGCGTACACCGCCGTGGATGCTGCCGAAACCCAACAGGGGCGCGCTGCTGCCTGGTCTGTCAACGTCGCGGCCGTCGCTTCATTGGCAAGGACCGCCGTCGAACATGACCTCACACTGGTCCACGTGTCGTCCGATTATGTTTTCGACGGCGCCCAAGTCATCCACCACGAGGATGAGCCCTTCACCCCACTCGGCGTTTACGGCCAGACGAAGGCGGCCGGTGATGCGATCGTCAAGGTCGTGCCCCGCCACTACGTCGTCCGCACCAGCTGGGTCATCGGCGACGGCAACAATTTCGTGCGCACCATGGCATCGCTGGCTGGCCGTGGCGTCGAGCCCTCGGTGGTCAACGATCAAGTCGGCCGCCTCAGCTTCACAGAAGACATTGCCGCGGGCATCCGCCACCTGCTGGAGTCAGGCGCAGACTACGGAACCTACAACCTGAGCAGTGACGGCGAGCCGCAGTCCTGGGCAGACCTTGCGGCAGACGTGTATGAGCTGTCCGGCAAGGGCCGCAGTGCGGTTACCGGCGTCAGCACTGCTGAGTATTTCAAGGGTAAGGAAGCGGCGCCCCGGCCTCTGAACAGCGTGCTGGACCTCACCAAGATCAAGGCGACCGGATTCCGACCGCCTCTATCGAGCACCCGTCTGGAGTCCTACATCAAGAACGGACTGATTAAACAGTGACCGTGCCCGCCCGCACCCCTGACACCCTTGTCATCATGCCTGCCTGGAATGAGTCCGAATCCATCGGAAACACCATCCGGGAAGTATTTGAGTTCGGCCCGCCATGCGATGTCCTGGTCGTTGACGACGGGTCGCGCGACAACACTGCCCAGGTCGCCCGGGCGGCAGGAGCCACCGTCCTGCAGCTCCCGTTCAATATGGGCGTCGGCGGTGCAATGCGGACCGGTTTCAAGTACGCCAAGAGTCACGGGTACAGCCAAGTCATCCAGGTCGATGCCGATGGCCAGCACGATCCCCGGGACATCAAGGCTGTGCTTGACGGCCTCCAGCACGCCGACATTGCCATCGGGGCGCGGTTCGCCGACAAGGGGAACTACACGGTAAGCGGCCCGCGGAAATGGGCCATGAAGGTACTGGCGTGGACGATTTCGCGCGTCGCCGGAACAACGTTGACTGACGTAACCTCCGGGTTCCGGGCAGCCAACATAAAAGCGATCCGCCAATACGTTGACCACTACCCGGCCGAGTATCTTGGTGACACCATCGACTCGCTGGTGGTCGCCATCCGCTCCGGATGTACTGTCAGGCAAGTGGCGGTCTCGATGCGCGCCCGCCAGGGAGGCACCCCCAGCCACGATCCAATAAAGGCTGCCATATACCTCGGGCGCTCAGCAATGGCCTTGCTGTTCGCCCTGACGCGCAAGAAAACCGAGCCTTCCACTAACTAGGATTCCAATATGTCGCTCCTTATGGGCTCCATCGTCGTCGTGGCGATCCTCTTCTTTGTCTTCGAAATGCTGCGCCGGCAGAAACTTCGTGAGAAGTACGCGGTTTTGTGGATCGTCATTGGCATAGGCACCCTTCTGCTGTCTGCTTTTCCGTCACTTCTCGAAAAAGCCAGCGGTCTCATCGGTATCCAGGTGCCTGCCAACCTCCTGTTCATCATGACGCTGATCCTCCTCGTTGGAGTCTGCCTCCACCTATCCCGGGAACAGTCCCAGGCTGAAGACGAGGTGAGGATCCTCTGCGAGGAAGTGGCGTTGTTGCGGGCTGAACTGGCTGAGGTCCGCAACCAATTCGAGGCGGGCCGCGGCTCCGGAACCGGTTCCGAGCCGCGCGAACAGTGAGGCCGGCGCCGCCAACAGCGGACAAAGAAAAGGGACGCCCGGTTTGAACTGGTCCCCAAAAGTTGGACTGGCCAAATCAGAGCCTAAGCCGCAAGGGCCTGAGTACGGTATTGCACCGGGCTCAGGCCCTTGAGTTTTGTTGAGATTCTGTTGGTGTTGTACCAGTGGATGTAGT
>NZ_JBNHFI010000010.1:0-213407 GCF_059090085.1 Arthrobacter sp. K4-10C
GCGCTGCTCCGCTGATAGCGAACTGTCCTCACGCATAAAACTGCTCCCCGAAAACCGGAACTGAATTTCTCAGTCCAACTTTCGGGGAGCAGTTCAGATAGACCGGAGCGCCGCATCATTATCCCCTGCCACAGCAGCAATCACCTAGTTCAGGGTGGCGATGACCTTGTTCAGGGTGGCAGACGGACGCATCACTGCCGAGGCCTTGGCATCGTCCGGGTGGTAGTAGCCTCCGACGTCCACCGGGGAGCCCTGCACCTCTGCCAGCTCCCCAACGATCGTTTCCTCCTTGGAGGACAGCTCGTCGGCGACCGAGCTGAACGCGGCGGCCAGGTCGGCGTCGTCCGTCTGTTTGGCCAGTTCCTCCGCCCAGTAGCGGGCCAGGTAATAGTGGCTGCCGCGGTTGTCCAGCTCGCCTGCCCGTCGGCTTGGGGACTTGTTTTCCAGCAGGAAGGTGCCGGTGGCGCGGTCCAGGGTGTCGGCCAGTACCTGGGCGCGGGCGTTGCCAGCGGTGGTGGCCAGGTGCTCGAAGCTGACGGCCAGGGCCAGGAACTCACCCAGGCTGTCCCAGCGCAGGTGGTTTTCCTTGAGGAGCTGCTGGACGTGCTTCGGTGCGGAGCCGCCGGCGCCGGTTTCGAAGAGGCCGCCGCCGTTCATCAGCGGAACCACGGAGAGCATCTTGGCGCTGGTACCCAGTTCCAGGATTGGGAACAGGTCCGTGAGGTAGTCGCGGAGGACGTTGCCGGACACGGAGATGGTGTCCTCACCCTTGCGGATCCGCTCAAGGGTGAAAGCGATGGCCTTGACCGGGGACATGATCTGGATGTCCAGGCCCTCGGTGTCATGGTCCTTCAGGTACTCGTTGACCTTGGCGATGAGGTTGGCGTCGTGGGCGCGCTCCTCGTCCAGCCAGAAGACGGCGGGGGTCTGGGAGGCGCGGGCACGGGTGACAGCCAGCTTGACCCAGTCGCGGATGGGAAGGTCCTTGGTCTGGCAGGCGCGCCAGATGTCGCCCTCCGAGACCTGGTGTTCGATCAGCACGTTGCCGGAGCCGTCCACGATCTGGACGGTGCCCGGTTCCTGGATTTCAAAGGTCTTGTCATGGCTGCCGTATTCTTCGGCGGCCTGTGCCATCAGGCCAACGTTCGGCACGGTGCCCATGGTGGTGGGGTCGTAGGCACCGTTGGCACGGCAGTCATCGATGACAACCTGGTAGATCCCGGCGTAGGAGCTGTCCGGCAGGACGGCCAGGGTGTCGGCTTCCTTGCCGTCCGGGCCCCACATGTGGCCGGAGCTGCGGATCATTGCCGGCATGGACGCGTCCACGATGACGTCGCTGGGGACGTTCAGGGTGGTAATGCCCTTGTCCGAATCCACCATTGCCAGCGCCGGACCGTCTTCGAGGCCCTTCTTGATGAGGTTCTGCACGCCTTCGCGCACGTCCTCCGGAAGGTCCTCGAGGCTGCTCAGGATGGCTGCGAGGCCGTTGTTGGGGCTGATGCCGGCGGCAGCGAGCTGCTTGCCGTAGGTGTCGAAGAGTTCGGAGAAGTAGGCCTTGACCACGTGGCCGAAGATGATGGGGTCCGAGACCTTCATCATGGTGGCCTTCAGGTGGGCGGAGAACAGCACGCCTTCTTCCTTGGCCCGGGCAACCTGGGCCTTGAGGAATTCGTCCAGGGCAGCGGCGCGCATCACGGTGCCGTCGATGACCTCACCGGCCAGCACGGGGAAGGCCTTCTTCAGGACCTTCACAGAGCCGTCTTCGCGGACCAGCTGGATGGCGATGGTGCCCTCGGACTCGATGACCACGGACTTCTCGTTGGAGCGGAAGTCGTCCTGTGCCATGGTGGCCACGTTGGTTTTGGAGTCTGCGGTCCAGGCACCCATGGAGTGCGGGTTCTGGCGGGCGTAGTTCTTCACGGACAGCGGTGCACGGCGGTCCGAGTTGCCTTCACGCAGGACCGGGTTCACGGCGGAGCCCTTGATCTTGTCGTAACGGGAGCGGATGGCCGTTTCCTCATCCGAGGAGGGGTTGTCCGGGTAGTCCGGCAGCGCGTAGCCCTGGCCCTGCAACTCGGCAATGGCGGCCTTCAGCTGCGGGATGGAGGCGCTGATGTTCGGCAGCTTGATGATGTTGGCTTCCGGCGTCTTCGCCAGTTCACCCAGTTCAGCAAGGGCGTCGCCGATCTGCTGTTCCGGGGTGAGGTAGTCACCGAAAACGGCGATGATGCGGCCGGCAAGCGAAATGTCGCGGGTCTCCACCTCCACACCTGCGGTCGAAGCGAACGCCTCGATGATGGGCAGGAACGAATAGGTAGCCAGCATCGGCGCTTCGTCGGTGTGGGTGTAGATAATCTTGGACATGCGCGGGCGTCTCCCTGTGGGTCGGCTTGATTGTGAAATGTCGGTCTATTTCACCATCTACAACTTACCCGAGGAGGCGGGTTTGGGCCCTACCGGCGCCTCTTGATTACCCCGCGATGAGCAGGATTACAGCGATGGAAAACGCACGACGGCGGCACCCGCCCGGGGTGCGCGCCGCCGCCGGAATTCTCCGCGGGCCTTGGCGCCGCCCCGGCCCGAAGGCCATACATGATACGTCACTACTATTTACAAACTTGTCATATGGCGATAAATTCGCTACGTCACTCTCCGGCCCGCCCCGGGGCCGATACCCCGTTTCAGACAGGACAACAATGACACGCACCAGGTCTCTGGCCTCGGGCCTCCTAAGCCTCTCAGCAGCTGCCGTTCTGGCACTGACCACGGCCGGTGGAGCCTCGGCCGCACCCGCTGCTTCGGACGACAGGACGGCGCCGGCCGTCGCCAGCATCACCGTTGACAGCACCGGAGCCGCGGAGTACTGGACAGCCGAAAGAATGAAGAACGCCATTCCTGGCGACGTCCTGGCCGGCAAGGCGCTGGAGCGCGGCAGCCGCTCCACTGCCCCTGTCGAAAAGGGTAAAAGCTCGCAGGTTGAGGCGACCAGGGGCAAGCAGACCATCGCAGCCAGCGAAGCCCCGGTGAAGCACATCGGCAAGGTCTTCTTCACGTTGGGCGGTTCGAATTATGTGTGCTCCGCCAACGCGGTGTCCTCGGCCAATGAGAGCACGGTCGCTACGGCAGGACACTGCCTGAACGAGGGCCCGGGTGCGTTTGCCACGAACTTCATTTTTGTTCCTGCCTATGAGAACGGCCTCGCCCCCTACGGCCAATGGACTGCGCGGGCCTACTTCGCCCCCACCCAGTGGAGCGCCGGCGGTGACATCTCCTACGACACCGGCTTTGCCGTGATGAACAAGCTGAACAGCCAGACCCTGACCGACGTGGTGGGCGGCTCCGGCGTCGCCTTCAACCAGGCCCGCGGCCTGGCCTACAAGTCCTTCGGATACCCGGCAGCCAAACCGTTCAACGGCGAAACGCTGAAGAGCTGTACCGGCACGGCGACTCCGGACACCACCAATAACTTTGACACCCAGGGCATCCCCTGCGACATGACCGGCGGGGCTTCCGGCGGCCCCTGGTTCATCGGCACCAGCTCCTCCGGCGTTCCTGCAAGCACCAACCCGAGTGGTGTCCAGAACTCGGTCAACAGCTACGGGTACAGCGGCTCCAAAGTGATGTACGGCCCGTACTGGGGCACGGTCATCCAGGCAACGTACCAAAATGCACAAATCTCCTAGCAGCGATCCGTCCGGCCAGGACTCCGTCACCCGCAGCGATGTAGCCCAGACGCACGAGGAAATCCTCGAGTACTGGACGAAGCAGCGGATGGCGGAAGCCAAGCCCCGGGAGCTCCGGCTTCCGGCGGAGGGTCCGCGTCTCAAGCAGAGGGACGCGGACCGTGACGGGGCCGATGCCGGCCCCGTGGAATCGCCGCCCGAACAACCTGCCTGAGCAAACAACGACGGCGCCTGCCCCCTCGGGGACAGGCGCCGTCGTCGTCTTGGGCCTGCCGGGCCCACGCGGCAATGGGGGCTAGTGGAAGAAGTGGCGCGCACCCGTGAAGTACATGGTGATGCCGGCTGCGTTTGCGGCCGCGATGACTTCCTCGTCCCGGACGGAACCGCCGGGCTGCACCACCGCGCGGACGCCGGCGTCGGTCAGGATCTGCAGGCCGTCGGCGAAAGGGAAGAAGGCATCGGAGGCGGCGACTGCGCCGCGGGCGCGCTCAGGTGCGTTCGAACCGCTGGTGTTGGAGGCACCGCCCGCCCCGTCGACGTCGGACTCAACCTTCACGCCAAGGGTGTTGGCGCGCTCTACTGCCAGGCGGCAGGAATCCAGGCGGTTGACCTGGCCCATGCCGATGCCGACGGCGGCACCGTCAGCAGCGAGCAGGATGGCGTTCGACTTTGCGGCGCGGCAGGCGGTCCAGGCGAAGACCAGGTCTGCAAGGGTCTTCTCGTCAGCGGCTTCACCGGCTGCCAGCGTCCAGTTGGCGGGGTTGTCGCCGTCGGCATCCACCTTGTCGCTGACTTGGACCAGCATTCCGCCGGACACCTGGCGGAACTCCGTGGGGTACCGGCCGTAGCCCTCGGGCAGGGAAAGCAGGCGGATGTTCTTCTTCTTGGCCAGGATCTCCACGGCCTCCGGCTCGAAGCCAGGCGCGATGACAACTTCGGTGAAGATGTCCTTGACGGTGTTGGCCATGGCCGCGGTGACCGTGCGGTTGGCCGCGATCACTCCGCCGAACGCGGAGACGGGATCGCAGGCGTGGGCCTTGGCGTGGGCGTCGGCAATGGGGTCGGCGGCATCGGCGGAACCGACGGCCACGCCGCAGGGGTTGGCGTGCTTGATGATGGCCACGGCGGGTTCGTTGAAGTCGTACGCGGCGCGAAGGGCTGCGTCGGCGTCCACGAAGTTGTTGTAGCTCATGGGCTTGCCATGCAGCTGGTCTGCCTGGGCAATGCCCACCGGCGCGGCCTTGTCCACGTACAGTGCCGCCTGCTGGTGCGGGTTCTCGCCGTAGCGCAGGACCTCCGAGCGTTCCAGGGACATACCGGCGTAGGCCGGCCAGTCGATGACGCCGTCGCCGTCCTCGTCAAGGAACTGGCTGGCGGTCCAGGTGGCCACGGCGTTGTCGTAAGAAGCGGTGTGGGCGAACGCCTTGGCGGCCAGCCGCCGTCGGGTGTTCAGGTCAAAGCCTCCCTCAGCGGCTGCGGAGACCACCTGGCCGTAGAAGGATGGATCCACCACAATAGCGACGGCGGCATGGTTCTTTGCTGCGGAGCGCACCATGGCCGGGCCTCCGATGTCGATCTGTTCGACGACGTCGTCCTGGGCGGCACCGGACTTGACGGTTTCAACGAACGGGTAGAGGTTCACCACCACCAGGTCGAAGGGTTCGATCTCCATGCTGACCAGCGTCTCCATGTGCGCCTCGACGCGGCGGTCCGCAAGGATGCCTCCGTGGACACGAGGGTGGAGCGTCTTGACGCGGCCGTCCAGCATTTCCGGCGAGCCGGTGACTTCTTCGACTTCCTGGACGGGGATGCCGGCGGCGGCGATCTTCTTGGCCGTGGAGCCGGTGGAAACCAGCTTCACTCCCGCTGCGTGCAGGCCCTGGGCGAGCTCCTCCAGACCGGTTTTGTCGTAAACCGAGATCAGGGCGCGGCGGATGGGAACACGGTCAATGGTTACGCGCTCATGCTGCGTGAAGCTCACAAATGTCTCCGTCTTATCTCGCGGAACAGTGCCGCGGTTGGTGGGGATAGGGCCAGTTTATCGCGAAGCGCAGGTTGCCCCGCGTGTCAGCCGGAGTGTGAACGCCCGGGGGCCCGGCTAGAGTTTTTGATCAGGAGGCTGCGATGAATACTTACACCACTGTGCCGAGCGGCGAGCAGGTGGTCCAGGAACTGCCCTGGCGATGGAAAGTCCAAGGCAAGATCTTCCTGATCGGCGGGCTCGGTTTCATGTTCGATGCCTGGGACGTGACGCTGAACGGCATCCTCATTCCGCTGCTCTCCACGCACTGGGCGCTGACTCCCGGCGAGGTGGCGTGGGTGGGAACGTCCAACCTCATCGGCATGGCCCTTGGGGCTTTCGTGTGGGGCACCATCGCGGACACCATCGGGCGCAGGAAGGCGTTCACCGCCACGCTGCTGATCTTCTCGCTCTTCACCGTGTTCGGCGCGTTCTCCCCCGATTTCATCTGGTTCTGCGTGTTCCGGTTCATGGCCGGTTTTGGCCTGGGCGGGTGTATCCCGGTGGACTACGCGCTGGTGGGTGAGTTCACGCCGCGGAAGCAGCGCGGCAAGGTGCTCACCGCCATGGACGGCTGGTGGCCGGTCGGCGCCGCCCTCGCGGGTTTCGTTTCCGCCGCTCTCGTAGGCGTGTTTGGTGACTGGCGGCTGACCATGCTGGTGATGGTCCTGCCCGCCCTGCTGGTGTTCTGGGTCCGCCGGAGCGTGCCGGAATCACCGTTGTTCCTGATCCGCAAAGGCCGGCGTGAGGAGGCCGCGAAGGTCATTGACGGCCTTGTGAAGGCAACCGGCGCCGAAGCCCGCGCCTACAGCCTGCCGGACGCCAGGGACGTGCCACGGCTCTCCGCCGGCAGCGCGTGGACCCAGCTGCGGTCCGTGTGGCAGTTCAACTGGAAGATCACGGCTGCGGCCTGGGCATTGTTCTTCAGCATCCTGCTGGTCTACTACCTGTCCCTGACGTGGATGCCGCGCATCCTGATCGGCGCCGGCTTCGCGGAGTACAAGGCGTTCGTGACCACGGCGTCCATGGCCGCCGTGGGCCTATTGGGCGTCATCGTTGCGGCCCTCCTGGTGGAGCGGGTGGGCCGCAAGTGGATTCTGGCCATCACGGGTCCGTTGTCTGCGCTGACCCTGGTGATCGTCGCGTTCGTGGTAGACATCCCCACGGCAGCGGTGTTCTGGCTGCTGGTGTTCGGGTTCGTGGTGCAGGTGGCCATCCCGGTGCTCTACGCATACGTGTCCGAGCTCTACCCCACCGAACTGCGCGGTACCGGCTTCGGCTGGGCGTCCACTTTCTCGCGGCTCGGTGCCGGTTTCGGTCCGCTCATCTTCGCGAACTACTTCTGGCCGGAATTGGGGCTGGCAACGTCCTTTGCCCTGGCCGGCGGACTGGTACTGCTGGCGGTCCTGTGGATGGCGTTCTTCTCCCCCGAAACGAAGCAGCGCCGCCTCGAGTAGCCCCCTCCCACCCGCAGCCAAGCAGGGCCGAACGGACTTTGGCGACGGCGGCCTTTGCCTCGTTTTCCATGTGCCGTTTGGATATCCGGACAAGCGTCCATCCAGAGCGCGCAAAGTCCTCTTCCCGGGCGATATCCCGGACGACCTGCGCTGCCTCGGAATGGCCTTCGCCGTCATACTCCACTGCCACTTTGTGTTCCGGGTAGCTCATGTCGGGTTGGCGTACGGCGTCGGTACCCAGTTCCACGGGGACATTCAGTTGCGGTTCCGGCAGCCCGCGGTACTGCAGTGCCAGCCGAAGGCGGGTTTCCGGGGCAGACTCCGCTCCGATGCGGGCCTGCTCAAGCGCGAGCCGGGCTTTGCGGATTCCGGGAGTTCCCTTGTGCCTGTCCAGCATCTCGGCGAGGTCCTCATGCGTTGCGTAGGGCTCGGATCTGGCCTCGAGTTCAGGCCTGGGAATCCTCAGCAGGTGGTCAGCCACCACCGTCAGCTCATCAGTACTCATCTTCCGCGCACAGTCCAGCCACGTGCGGGTCCGGGAGGTGATGAAGAGGCCGTTCAAGGTTGTGATCTCATCGTCAAAGAATTGCCCGCGATGCCCCCGAACTCCGGACCGACGCGGAATGGCCACGGTGTCCGGCCTGGAGATGTGGGTAACAGGATCATCCAGGCCCGGGAGGAAGCCCGGGAAGGACCACAACGTGAAGGCTGTCGCATGTGAAGCAGCCGAGAATGCTGTGATCAAGGTCAGCGGCCGGACGCTCGACGACAGCTCTGAAACGGGCCGGCGTAAAGGCGCCCTGATACCTCGGCTCGGTGCAGCCAACGAACGGTGCCTCAGCCGCCCAACCGTTACGCCGGCGTCGACTGCTTCCTGGAAAGTGAAAGCAGCGGAACACAGCGGTTGGGGCATCGGGCGGGGAGTCTTCATGGGCCTATGGTGACAAACTCCGCGCTGCGCGGCGAAAGTTATCCACAGGCTCCCCCGAGCCGTCCAACTAGGTAGCAGCAGATGTCGTTTTGAGGGCTCAGAACGACATCTGCTGCTACCTAGTTGGGTGGGGCGGGAGTTGGGTGGGGCGGGAGTTGTGCGGGTCAGGCGCAGGCGGAGTGGGTGGCGGCGAGGTGTGCGAGGGTGGAGACCAGGAGCCGGCGCTCCACCACCTTGATTCGTTCGTGGAGGGTTTCCTCGGTGTCGCCATCCTCGATCGCCACGGCTTCCTGGGCGATGATAGGCCCGGTGTCCACGCCGGCGTCGGCCCAGTGCACCGTGCAGCCGGTGACTTTCACCCCGTACGCCATAGCGTCCCGCACCCCGTGTGCGCCCGGAAACGCGGGAAGCAGCGCCGGATGTGTATTGAGGTATTTGCCGTCGAAGGCGTCGATGAATTCCGGACTCACGATCCGCATGAACCCGGACGACACCACAATGTCCGGCTCGAAAGCCGCCACAGCCTTCGTCAGCGCACCGTTCCACTCCGCCCGGTCCGGGTAGGCCTTGAAGTCGACCACAAAGGTGGGGATGCCGGCGGCGGCCGAGCGTTCCACCCCGTAGGTCCCAGGACGGTCGGCACCCACGGCGGCGATTTCGACGTCGAGCTCGCCCGCCTGAACCGCGTCAATGACTGCCTGGAGGTTGGACCCGGTTCCGGAAACGAGGACTACGATGCGCATTGGTCTAGCTTATGGGCAGCCTCGCGTAGGCTGGAAAACATGAACAGCAACCCCGAACCGGCGCAGCAGCAGCGGACCCGGGCGCCGCTCAGCGAGGCGGCAAAAGCCTCGCTCGCCAGGACCCACACGCTGTTCCGGATGTTCGTTGTCTCGGTACTGGGCGCGTTCTTCGTCTACCAGCTGGACGTCAGCTACCTCTGGCTAACGGCCATCCTCACGGCCGCCAGCCTTGCCCTGGGCGTTGTGCTGCTGGTCCGGGCGGCCCGGTTGAGGGAGTCCAAGCTCGTTCTCATCGGCACCATCTCGGGGTTGGTGGTAGCGGCCATTTTGGTGCTGCTGATCGTTGTTACGGCAGTGTTCTTCGCGGAAGTGCGCGAATACCAGGCGTGTGTGGGCCGGGCGCTGACGGATCAGGCCCAGTCAGCCTGCCGCGTACAGCTGGAGAATTCGTTGCCCGCGCAACTCCCCTGATCTCCGGGAGAAGCAGGTTCACCGGCTAGTGGACCAGCTCCGCGTCCGTTTCCTTCGCCGCCCGCTCGCGTTCCAGCCAGGGCCCGGCAGCGTATCCGACGACGACGCCGGCACCCACCTCAGCTGCTACCCAGACTCCCGTCCACAAGGGGTCGGGGCCAAGGTCAGTCAGCCGTCCGATACCGGCCGAACCCCGCGCCAGCCACGCCAGCGCCGCGGTCAACAGCCCGGCCGCCAGCCCGGTCAGCGCGCCGAGCACCAGGGTGGAGATTGTTGCCGTGAACCAGCGTGCCCGGACCTTGATGGAAAGCCACTCATCGAAATGGTTCTCGCCTTCCCGCAGGAACCACCAGCCGGCCAGGACACCGGCCAATACCGGGACGATCAGCGCAACGAAGGCATAATCCAGAGGCCCGCTGGGAATCGCGGCGAGCACCGGGATGGACGGCAACGGCCCCACGGCGGTTCCCAGCGGACCCGCCTGGGAGCCAACCCCCAGGGCAAACCCGGAGCCGGACATCCAGGCGAGGGCAAAGACCACCAGATTGGGGAGGTAGCCCAGCTGTGCGACGGTGAGGGCGGCACCTCCGATGGCGCCGGCGTCGAGCGCTTCATACACGGCAACCACGAGGTTCCAGTGGATGAAAAGGTCGACGGCCAGCAGCGTCGAAGCCAGCGCCAGCGCGGATACCACCGCCACGAAGCCGGCCTTGGCCGCAGAAGCGAGGTATGAGCCCGCCCAGCGCGAGTGCTGGCTGGTGCGTGAGATCCAGTCCACGGCGTCGACCCCGATGAGCCTGCTCCAGGACCCCGCTTCCCGCCGGGCGCCGGTCACCATTCCCAAGGCGTAGGGAATCAGGGGAACCAGCATCGCATGCCCCAGATTGATGTCGACGTCCGGGGTGCGGCAAACGAAACCCGTGGCGGCTCCGAACGCTGAGTAGACCACCCATGAGCCCAGGAGCGCCTGCCAGAGCTGGTCCGTATAGGAGGCACGCGCCAGGCGCCGTCCTGCGCGCCATGCCAGCAGGAACGGGATCAGGGTGAGCCCCAACGGAATGAGGGTCAGGAGGCCGGCGCCGGCATGGGCCGCGGCGTCGGTGCCTGCGGCGGTGAGCGCGAGCGGCACCCCGTGGACCAGCAGCCAGGACTGCCCGGCCAGGCGTGCCAGAGTATCGAACTGTCCGTCCTGGAAGCCGGCCGTTGCCCAGACGGCAATGATCGGAGCGATCACCACCAGTGCGGAAATGATCGCTGCCTGGGCTGTTTCAAGGGCGCCCTGCAGCCATAGGGGCATGGGCAGGCCACGGTCTCCGGTCTGGTCAGCGCGCAGTTTCATCGTGATCCATGGTGTCACGCCGGATCCGCCGGGCCCGGAAGCGACAGGCTCCCCGGATCAACTAACACTTGCAGGGTCCTTTCGCGGCGCTTTTTTTAGGGGTCCGCCGTAAAATGGGACTTACTGCAAGCGCCGGCACCCCGGAAGGGTGCATCGAGAGTACGCCTGGTCCTGTGACCGAACCAGCGGCATGGAAAGCAGGGCCGGCGCTGGGCCCGGAAACCGTAAGCCGGGAAACAGGAGCCGCGAATGAGAGATGAACACTAAGTTCTGAAGATATTCGTCCTACTGGCTGGTGCAGTCACCGTTTAGACGGAGGCTGCACCAGCGTTTTCATGAAGTCTGCAAGCACAGTCGACGCCGGGACCCCCAAAGCAGGTTCCCGGCGTCGACTGTTGTGGGCGGCAGGTCGCCGCGGTCCGTCCGCGTCCGCTGTCAGCGCCGCTTCAGGAGGCGTGCCTTCACTTGATCAAGGGCGTCGGTCGCCGTCCACGCCGTCCGCTTCGATGCGCTCCTTGCGGACTTCCTCGTTGACCGTGACGTCTTCCTGGACCACGTCCTTGTCCAGGCGGACCCGCTCCACGGGCACTGCTTCCTTTTCGACGACGGGGCGTTCCTCGTGGAGGATCACCTCGTGCTCCTCTTCGCTGATGTCCGGCCCGGACATTGCGGCGCCACGGTTGGCGTCCGTGATGGGCTCACGTTCCAGGCGGACCTCTTCCCGCTGCACGGGGACGGTCTTGGTGACGTTTTCGGTGGTGACGTACTTCCGCAGCCGGACGCGGCCGGTAGCCTCACGCTCAGTGCCGACATGCAACTGCTCCTCGGAGCGCGTCATGGCGTCATCGGTGTTGGGGCCCGAAGTGTCGTGGCCGACCGCGCCGCGGGTGGCAGTATCACGGTCAATGCCGGCGGTGGGGGTGCCGGCGTTGAGGTCGGCATCGCCCTGGAGGTCCACATCCCCGCGAGTGTCGGAGTAGGTGCGGGCCCCACGGTCGTAGTGGGTGTACAGGCGGTCCTCTTCCTCGGGGGTGAGGTGGCCGTCCGCGTCCACGCGGGGCGCGTCCTTGACCTGGTCCTTGGTGTACGGAATCACCAGGTCATCGCCCTGGGTGTGCGCGCCTTCAACGGGAACGAAGGACTGGGAGGTGCCGAAGAGCCCCGTCTTTACGGTGACCCACGTCGGTTCACCCGTGTCGTCGTCCGCGTACAGCTGTCCGATCGAACCGATCTTCTCGCCGTCGGAGCCGATGACGTTGCCGTTCCTGTTGAGCAGGTCTTCAATATTTTCCCGGTTGAGCATGCCGTCTCCTTGGGTGTGCCTTGCGCTGGGTTTCGCTTAGCCAAAGGTGGTCCGGACGGGGGAATCCGTTCTCCGGCCGCCGCCCCGGCTGCTTGAGGCTTCCTTGGCTGCCCCTATACCGTAAGCATGCTTAGCATCAATTGCAAAGCATACTTAGTAATTTTCTTGGGAAAATCTTAGCGCCGGCAAGTTGCGGCCGCCTGGTTGCGCCGGGCACGCCAGCCGAAGGTGCCCGCCTAGGGAATTGAAACGTGCCGGTACTCAAGGCCCAGGAGGGAGGCCGCGGCCTTGATGTCGGCCGCTCGGTGCCCCAGGCAGAGGGCCCAGTGGTGGCCGACGCCGGTTTGGCTCCAGAGGTCCACCCAAAGCCCGGGGTCTCCCCCGAAATCCACCCGGGAAGTGGTGTTGCCGATTTCCAGCAACGGGCCCTGCACCACCTCGCCCTCCGAGGTGACGAAAACGTAGCTGCCGTCCGGGTCCTGGCCGAGGCCGACCGTGGTGACGGGTCCCTGCCGGACATCGAACTCGACCGACACTCCCCAGCCGCGCTTGCCGTGGTACGTGCCCAGGCCGCGCAGGAGAGGCTCCCTGGCGGATACCGCAAGATGCGCCGGGCCGTCGTGGCCCATCTCCACCACCCCATCGAAGAAGTTGAGGGCCTGGATCTCCGTGAAGGAACCGCCGGCCCCGATGGCCTGCGCGGCCAGCATGGCGATCGAGGTCCGCAACTCGTACTCCCCCGCCATCGGGACACCACGTGCCGTGAGGATGGAGGAACCCAGGATCATGCCCGCCCCAAGCCGTTCGTGCTGTTCCCCCGCCAGGCCGCGGTGGTAGTAGGCCACGGAGTCCAGGTCGAAGTCCTCGACCAGGCTGTCCAAACCCACCGAAACCTTGGCGCCCCAGGCGAAGTCCTCTTCATGCACGGACTCATCGAGGACGAACAGTGCCTTGGCCAAGGCCAGCCGCTCCGCCACCTGCTGGTCCGTCACAGTATTGACTCGTTCACGCAGGTCATCGAATTCGAGCACTTCCACGTGCGATCCGAAGGTGGTGGAAACGGTGGTCAGGTCAGTGGAAACATCCAGCATCCCCGGGTACAGGTGTCCCATCAGGCCGTGGCGGGCATGACGCAGCCGGGCCCTGACGCCAGCGGCATGCACCCATTGAGTGATCCTGTCCCACGCCGACTCCTGCCTGAGGTGCCCGGAGACGGAGCGGAACTCGATCCCCGCACGGCGGAACACATTGGCGACTTCCGGCACCGGGCATTGTCCGCAATAGGCAAGCCACGCACCGGTATCGAAGTTCGCATGGTCCATGGCCTCGGTGGGCTGAAGGTCGATGACCAGCACCGGCGTGCGCGAGCGCTGGGCGATGGGCAGGACCATGGAGGCTGTCAGGTAGGTGGCGAGGAAGATGATGATCAGGTCGCAATCGGCCACCCTCAGCTTCTCTCCGGCCGCTGCGGCCTCGGGGGCATCGGAGATGAAGCCGGTGTCCACCACCTCGGCGTCAAGCTCCCCGAGGCGGCCGGCGACGTAGCGGGAGGATTCCTGCAGCTCCGGCAGGAGTCCGGGGAACTGGGGCCAGTACGCTCCGAGCCCTCCGGACACCAGCCCGATGCGGGTGGGCCGCCGCCGACGCGGCTTCAGCAACTCTTCAAGACGGTTTGGATCTGCCAACCCGCTGCCCTCCGGCTCCTAAGTCCACAAGCAACTGCTTGTCACGCATTACGTGGAAGCACCCGTCAAAGGGTCCGGTTCCGGACGGCCTGCACGGCCTGCCCAGAACCGGACCCGAGGGCGCTAGAAGTTGTACTGGTCGATGTTGTCGTTGTTGAAGACGGTGGGCGGGCCTACGATGACAATTCCGCCTTCCTCAACCGTGCGGTCCCCCAGTTCCCCTGCGGTGAAGGTGTCGCCCACGGCTCCCGTGATCTTGCCTTCCACCAGGGCTTTGCCGGCGAACGCTGCAACGTAACCCAGCTGGGCCGGATCCCACAATGCAAATTCCGTCACGGTTCCGTCCTTGACGAAGGGACGCATCTCATTGGGCAGCCCCAGGCCCGTCAATGCCACCTTGCCTTTGTAGGCTGACGTGGAGAGGTAGCGGGCAGTAGCGGCAATACCCACGGTGGTGGGCGAGATGATGCCCTTCAGGTTCGGGTGGGCCTGCATCAGGCCCTGTGCTTCCTGGAACGACTTGGTATCGTCGTCGTCGCCGTACACCTTGGCAACCAGCTTGATGTCCTTGTAGGCCGGGTTTGAGGCGAGGTCCTCCTCCATGAACTTGATCCATTCATTCTGGTTGGTGGCGTTCGCTGTGGCGGACAGGATGGCGATCTCGCCGGATCCGCCAATCTGTTCTGCAATCAGTTTGGTCTGGATGAGCGCCACTTCCTTCGCCACCACCTGGCTGATGAAGACGTCGCGGCAGTCAGGGTTTGCGTCCGAGTCGAAAGCGACAATCTTGGCACCTGCGGAGCGGGCCTCGCCCAAAGCCGTGCAGACGGCGTCGGGATCATTGGCGGCGATGACGATGACGTTCGTCCCGGCCTGGGTCTCGGCGTTGATGAAGGACACCTGGCTGGACGCGGAGGCTTCGAGCGGGCCGACTACCTGGGATGACGCGAAGCCGGCTTCCTCGGACCCCTTCTTGCCGCCGCCCAGGACAACGTCCGTGTACGGGTTATTCAACTGCTTGGGGATGAAGGTGATCTTCTGCTCCTCCACGGCGCCGGTCTGGCCGGGTGTTCCGGCGTCACCGCTGCATCCGGTCACGGCCAGCGCTGCCGCAGCTGCGAGGGCGCCGAGCGGGACCATGCGCCCGCCCAGTCCGTTGTTCTTGCGGTTAAACATCATTGTTTCCTTCTCCCTTGATGCGGTCGGATCATTGGACGCGGTGGGCAACTGGTGCCGCTTCCGGCGGCTGGGCAAAGCTGCGGCGCACCCGGCGGGTGTGCCGCCATTCCCGGATGGCCGCGCCGATGCTGGGAGCCACTACCGAGGCGATGAGCAGCAGCCCGGTCACCGTGATGAGAACGACGTCGGACACGCGCCCCAGGCGCAGGGCATAGTTCAGCGTGCCGATCAGCAGGACGCCGGCGATCACTCCGGGGATAGTGCCCTTGCCGCCGAAGATGGACACACCGCCCAGGAGGACCGCAGCGATCACGGCAAGTTCCAGCCCGGAGGCGTTGTCGCTGCGGGCGCTGGTGTACCGCAGCGTCCAGTAGATTCCTGCCAGCGCTGAAACGGCGCCCGAGGCAACGTACAGCCAGAACTTGCTCCGGGACACCTTGATCCCCACGAACGTGGCGGCTTCCTTGCTATACCCCATGGCGTAGAGCCCGCGCCCGAAGGGCGTGAAATGCAGCAGGATGCCAAAGAACAGCATGACCAGGACGACGCCGATCATCACCGTCGGAATGCCGGTGCCGCCAAGTTTGGAGGTAAAGAAAGCGGTCAGCGGCCGCGGGAAGTTGGCCACGGCGTTGTCGCCGATCACCACCAGGGCGAGGCCGCGGAAGAGGGCAAGCGTGCCGATGGTGACGGCGAGCGACGGCAGTCCCAGGACGGCGATGAGGAAGCCGTTGAACATTCCTGCTGCTGTTCCCGCCAGCACGCAGATGACCAGCACCAGCCAGATATCCATGCCGCCCGCCCACAAAACCCCCATGAGGGCACTGGTAAGGCCGGCCGTGCTGGCCACCGACAGATCGATTTCGCCGGTGATGATAATCAGCGTCATCGGCATCGCGATCAGCAGGACGGGTATGACATCCAGCAGCAGGAACCCGGTGGTGACCGGGGATGCGAAACGCGGGATGGCAGCCGCGGCGAAGATCAGGAAAGCCAGGAGCGCGTAGATGGTGACGGCGTCGCGGCTTGCCAGGATGCGGGCGGCCCCCGTCCTGCCTTTTGGCTCGTCAGCCAGCGGCTTGGTGCTGTCCGCCGCTGCCGCAGGCGGTGCCGGCTTGGTTCCGGGAGTGGTGGTCTCAGACATTGCGCGCCTCGCTGGTTCTCAGTTTCTTCGCGGTCCGCATGCTGGCCAGGCGGTCGATGATGATGGCCGTGAGGATCAGGATGCCCACAATTGCCTGCTGCCAGAACTTGTCCACCCGCAATGCTGTCAGCGAACTGGTGATGGTGGTCAGGAGCAGGGCGCCCAGGGCGGCCCCGGCAACAGTTCCGCTGCCTCCGAAGATGGCCACGCCGCCCACCACGGCTGCCGCAACCACGTCGAGCTCCATGCCGCTCCCGGTCGTGGCCCCTACCGAGTTGAAACGGCTGGCATAGAGGACCCCGGCCAGTCCTGCGAGCGCGCCGTTGGCGAGGAAGGCCAGGAATACCCGCTTGGAGACCTTGATGCCGAATAGCTTTGCAGCCTCAGGGTCGGAGCCGATGGCGTACAGGTCCCGGCCCGGGCGCGTGCCGGCCATGTACACGGCCACGGCGACCACCACCGCGATGGCCAGCAGCGTGATGATGGGGAATCCGAGCACGGTGTCCACTGACAACGCACCGAACGCTTCCGGCCGGTCGCCGGCGAAGTACTGTTTTCCGCCTGCCCAGGCGTTGTTAAGGCCGCGGAACACGTAGAGCGTGCCGAGCGTGATCACCAGCGCCGGTACCTTCGCCACAGTGACCAGGAGCCCGTTGATCGAGCCCAGCACGGCCCCGAAAGCCATCCCCAGGAGGATGACGGCGATAATCGGCAGGTCCGGCAGGGCAACGAAGATGGACCCCGTGCCGAACGCCACCAGCCCCAGCATCGATCCCACCGAGAGGTCGATGTTGCGGGTGATGATGAGCAGGGTTTGTCCGGCGGCGAGGATCACGATGATGGTCGCGTTCAGCAGGAGGTCCTTGATCCCCTGCGGCGACAGGAACAGGGGGTTGTTGACGAACGTGATGACGATCAGCAGGGCCAGCGCGATCAGGACGGGAAGTTCGCGCAGCCGCAGCAGGGAAGCCAGCGCGCCGCCGGCTCCCGGACCTGCCGCCGTCGGATGTTTTTTCCTTTGGTCGACTGCCGCGCTCATTCCATCACTCCCGTCGATGATGTTGCCGCGTGCATGACGGTTTCCGGATCTGCCTCGGACCGGTCCAGCCGGGCCGTGATGCGGCCCTCGCGCATCACCAGGACCCGGTCAGCCATGCCCAGGACCTCCGGCAGTTCGGACGAGATCATCAGGATGGCTATGCCGCGCACGGCCAGGTCGGAAATGAGGCGGTGGACTTCGCTCTTGGTGCCGACGTCGATGCCGCGGGTAGGTTCATCGATGATCAGCAGCCGGGGGTCGGTGGCCAGCCATTTGGCCAGGACCACCTTTTGCTGGTTGCCGCCGGAGAGCGTGGAAACGGCGTGTTCCTGGGAGCCGGCCTTGACCTGCAGGCGTTTGCTCCATTCCTGGGCAGCGCGGCGTTCCTTCGCACCGTTGATGAGCCCCGCGGTCACGAACTTCTCCCGCAGGGTCAGGGTGACGTTGCGCGCCACCGAGAGGTTCATGACCAGGCCCTGCTTGCGGCGGTCCTCCGGGACGAACCCCAGGCCGGCGGCGATGGCTGCCTGGGGGTCGTGTGCCTTCAACGGCTTGCCCTCCACTTCGATCCGCCCGGAATCGTAGGTGTCGATCCCAAACACGGCCCGGGCAACCTCGGTGCGGCCGGCTCCCACCAGTCCAGCCAGGGCCACAATTTCCCCGGCACGGACCTCGAAGCTGATGTCACGAAACACCCCGGCACTGCTGAGTCCCTCGACTTTGAGGACCGTGCGGCCAGTCTCGGCCTCCGCCTTGGGAAACAGCGTGGCGATGTCCCGGCCCACCATCTCGCGGACGATCAGTTCAACCGTGACGTCAGCGGTGCGGTGCGTGGCGATGTACCGTCCGTCCCGCATGACGGTGATCCGGTCGCAGAGGTCGAACACCTCGTCGAAGCGGTGCGAGATGAACAGGATCCCGGTTCCTTTGTCCCGCAGGGCGCGGGCGACGGCGAACAGCCGGTCCACTTCCACTCCACTGAGGGCGGCTGTGGGTTCGTCCATGACCAACACTTTCGCCTCAAGGGAAATGGCCTTGGCAATCTCGATGATTTGCTGGTCGGCGATGGAGAGTCCCTCCGCCACCCGGGCGGGGTCAATGGGGACTCCCAGCCGCTTGAAAAGTTCGGCGGCCTGCCGTCTCATCTCGGCACGGCTGATCAGCCGCGAACGTCCCTTCGGCTGCCGGCCGATGAAGATGTTCTCCGCCACTGTCAGGTCCGGGAACAGCGTGGGCTCCTGATAGATGACCGAGATGCCGGCGGCCTTGCTCTCGGCCACATTCCGGAAGTGGACCGGCTCCCCGCTGAGCCGGAAATCCCCCGAGTCAGGATGGTGGAGGCCCGCCAGGATCTTCACCAGGGTGGATTTGCCGGCACCGTTCTCACCCACCAGGGCGTGGATTTCGCCGGCGCGGATCTCAATGGTGCCGTCCGCGAGAGCTACCACCGGCCCGAAGGTCTTGGCGGCGCCCGTCAGCGAAAGGAGGACCTCCTGCAACCGTTCCGTTGACGCGGGAACAGCCGGGGCATTCGGGATCTGCTGCATAAAGTGAACCGCGCCTTCGAGGTTTACCAGCGGTGAATGAATCGTTTCAGAACACCGTGTGACTTGAATCATAAAGCGCGCTCACCAGCACAGTCAATAGAATCCGGGTACCCGGCGGCATTCGTAACCGATCTGTGCTCCCGCCCCAGAGGCAGGCACAAGACAGGGACCGGCCAAGGGACCAGGACCCGGCCCGCGGCACACTTCTGTTCACCCAACTTTTCCCTTCGGGTCACGCTTTCGCCCCCGCTCTGTCAGGGTTGGCACCCACCGTGGAGGGGTGAGGATCGCAATTGTCGCTGAATCATTCCTGCCGCTGATGAACGGCGTAACGCACTCCATCCTGAGGGTCCTGGACCATCTGCAGGTCCGGGGCGACGACGTCCTGGTCATAGCGCCATCAACCCAGGACGGGACAGCGCCGGACCAGGTCAAGGGTGCCGACGTCCACCGGCTGCCCGCGGTGCCGCTGGCGGGGTATACGAATGTGCGGGTTGCGATGGGCGGTGTGTACCGGGTCAAGCGAATCCTTGCCGACTACGCACCGGACGTTGTCCACCTTGCCTCGCCGTTCGTCCTCGGCTGGCGGGCCGTCCAGGCAGCCCACCAGCTGGGCATCCCCACTGTCGCCATCTACCAGACCGAAGTTCCCGGCTACGCCGCGCGGTATGGCGTGCCGTTCCTGGAGAACTGGGCCTGGAACCGCGTGGAAAACATCCACCTGCTGGCCACCCGTACCCTGGCACCCTCCACGTTCGCGCTGAACCAGTTGCGCGGCAGGGGCATCCCCCGGGTGCAGATGTGGCGCCGAGGTGTGGACACAGCGCGGTTTTCGCCGGAGAAGCGCGACGCCGGGTGGCGGGCTTGGGTGGCGCCCGGCGGGGAGCGGATCATCGGCTACGTGGGCCGGCTTGCCGTGGAAAAGCAGGTTGAGGACCTCGCAGCCTTGGCCGGGATGCCCAACACCAAGCTGGTGATCGTAGGTGACGGGCCCCAACGGGCTGCGCTGGAAGAAGCCCTGCCGGATGCCGCATTCACCGGATTCCTGGGCGGCGACGACCTGGCGCGTGCCGTGGCTTCCTTCGACCTGTTCGTCCATCCGGGCGAATTCGAAACGTTCTGCCAGACCATCCAGGAGGCCATGGCATCGGGAGTGCCGGTGGTGGCCACGGGCCGCGGTGGCCCGCTGGACCTGGTGGAGAACTCACGCACGGGGTGGCTCTATGAACCGGGCGACCTGGCAGGGCTGCGCGCCCATGTCCTCGACCTGATAGGCGACGACGCCAAGCGCCGGGCGTTCGCCGCCGCGGCCCATGCATCGGTGCAGGACAGGACGTGGCCGGCGCTCTGCGGAGAGCTGGTCCGCCACTACACGGACGTCGTGGCCGAAGCGCCGACAGCGCGGGCACGGGCAGGGGCAGCACAGTGAAAATCTCGGTCATCGGCTGCGGCTACCTGGGCGCCGTCCACGCCGCCACCCTGGCGTCCATGGGCCACACCGTGGTGGGCATCGACGTCGATCCCGCCAAGGTGGAACAACTGGGACGCGGAACCGCCCCCTTCCACGAACCCGGGCTGGACGAACTCCTCCGGGACGGGCGGACCAGCGGCAGGCTCCACTTCTCCACGGACCCCGCGGACGCCAGGGGTGCGCAGGTCCACTTCCTGTGCGTGGGCACGCCCCAGGATAAAACGTCCGACGCCGCCGACCTCACCTTCCTGGTCACCGCCACGAGAACCTTGTTGCCGCACCTGGCGGCGGGCGCCGTCGTCGTCGGTAAATCCACCGTGCCCGTAGGCACTGTGGACATGCTCCGCGGCATCCTTGCCCGGAAGCCGGACGTGCTGCTGGGCTGGAACCCGGAATTCCTCCGGCAGGGCACTGCGGTGAAGGACTCGCTGGTGCCGGACCGGCTGGTCTACGGCGTGCACGGTGGGCGCGCTGCCGCGTTCAACCCCTCTACAGGTGCGCCGCGGGGAGTGACGGCCGCTTTGGATGCCGTTTACGAGCCGCTGCTCCGGGCCGGCATTCCGCGGCTGGTCTGCAATTTTGCGACGGCGGAGCTCATCAAGTCGGCGGCGAACGCCTACCTGGCCACCAAGGTCAGCTTCATCAACGCCGTTGCCGAACTCTGCGACGCCTCCGGCGCGGATGTTGGCGAACTCAGCGAGGCGATGGGCCTGGACCCGAGGATCGGGAACCGGTACCTGCACGCCGGGCTGGGTTTCGGCGGCGGCTGCCTGCCCAAGGACATCCGCAGCTTCCGGGCGCAGGCCGCCGGCCGGGGTGTTACCGCTGTGGAGGACTGGATGCGGCTGGTGGATTCGGTGAACCTCGGGCAGCGGTCGCGGACCGTGGACCTGTCGGCGGAACTGTGCGGCGGCAGCCTGTCCGGCCGCACCGTAACGGTGCTGGGAGCGTCCTTCAAACCGGACACGGATGACATCCGCGACTCGCCAGCGCTGGACGTGGCAGACAGGCTTGCGGCCGCAGGGGCACATGTGACGGTGACGGACCCCAAGGCGGTGAACCACGCCTGGCGGCGCTATCCCAGGCTGCGGTTCGAAACCTCCACCGAACGCGCGCTCGAGGGCGCCGAGCTCGTGCTGCTCCTGACCGAATGGGACGAGTACCGGCAGCTCTCCCCCGCCGTCGCGGGCGCGCTGGTCCGACGCCGGGTGGTGCTGGACGCACGCAACGTCCTGGATGCCGCCACCTGGCAGGGTGGGGGCTGGCTGGTGCGCGGCCTGGGCACCTCGGCCGCGGCGTCCCCTGCCGCCGAGCCGGTGCCGGCTGCCCGGACCAGGTAAACAGCCTTAGGTAAGCAGGCTAAATAAGCAGACTAGGGAGGCAGACCAGTTATGGCGTCCTAGGCAAGGAGCCCCAGTTCGGCAAACGCGAGCGCCACCCCGTTCCCGGCCGGGCCAGGGGTGACCCGGTCTGCCACCGCCAGCACGCCCGGGTGCCCGCCTTCCACCGCAATGCCCGTTCCGGCGTACTCCAGCATCTCGATATCGTTCGCGCTGTCGCCAATGGCCACGATGTCCTCCCGCTTGAGCCCGAGACGCTGCTCCAGCACCTGGATTCCCACCGCCTTGTGGGTTCCGGCCATGAAGATCTCCCCGGCCCGGTCACCCAGGGCCGACAGGGAACTTGGGATCAGCCCCACCCGGGGGCCGAAGATGTGCAGGAGTTCCGTCAGGGGCACTGGCGAGTCGAAGCAGGAGATTTTGGCGAAGGACGCGGAGCGCAGGTCGTCGCTGTACTGCATCGGGCCCAGGATGTCCTCGACGGGATCAACGTCGGTGCTTAGAACGCCGTCGTGCTGCTGGCGGCCGGCGAAGACGGGCCCCAGCACCTGCCGCAGGCGCTGGTCCACGCCGGTCCGGCCGTGCAGCGCCTCGGGCGCTTCCAGGATGTAGGCGGCATTGTGGGCGTCCAGCGTTTCCACGATGAGCGCGGCCAGGCCCGGCTCGAAGCGCGTGTCCTTAAGGACTTCCCCGTTCAGGTCCACGCGGGCACCGGCGCCCGTGATGACGCCGTCGAATCCGGCCTCCAGGATGTGGCCGGGGACCATGGACAGCGGCCGCCCGGTGCATACGAACACCAGGTGGCCCAGCCTCCGCGCTGTCCGGACCGCATCCACGTGCGCTTCGGGTGCCATCCCGTGGTCGGCGTACGTGCCGTCGATGTCGAGGAAAATGGCGCGTGGCCGGTGGTTCTGCGGACTGGGCATGCCGGACTCCTTGGTCTGCTGCGGGGACCGTTTCATCCTATCCAAGGCTGGAATAGCGGGATTTGCCTGCCCTCCGGCGGCCAAAAGTTCCGAGAGCTGCGGGAAAACTGACAGTCATCCTGTGATATTAAGGGCCTTGCAGAGCAGTAAGCACACTGATTGAATTAGGACACCGGAAATGGGGGCCCGGCACAACTTAACTGATTAAGGAGTGACAACATGGGCATTCTTGGATTTCTCATTTTGGGCCTGATCGCCGGAGCTATTGCGAAGGCAATCCTGCCGGGCCGCCAAGGCGGAGGCTGGGTGGTCACCTTGGTCCTCGGAGTTGTCGGGGCCATCCTCGGCGGCTGGATCGGTTCGCTGATCTTCGGCGGCGGACTGGCGGAATTCTTCGATATCCGCACCTGGCTCCTGGCCATTCTCGGTTCCATCATTGTGCTGCTGGTCTACGGGGCGGTCACCAACCGCAGCCACCGCAGGGTGTAGCGGCACCACATATTTACCAGCGCAGGACGCCGTCCTCCATCCCGGAGGGCGGCGTTCTTGCGTTAAAGCCTTCCCGGGCGCCAGACGCTGGAAGGTAACTAATGGGAACCGATTCCCCGCGGCATGTGGAAAGTGCTGCGTCCGCATTTATGATGTGCGAGGGGGTGGTGGTATGCCTGATTCAGGCCAGGCAAAGAATGTGGCGGTCCGGACATTCGGTGCGATTATTGACGCCAACCCTGACGCCCTCCTGGCCGTCACCGCAGACGGCACCATCACAATGGCAAACGCCGCCGCCGCAAGGCTCTTCGGGTTTCCACGGGAAGAGCTGACAGGCCGTGACTACCGGACGCTGCTGGCTGCCGGCTTCCGGGACGAGGTGGCCCGGCTGCTCCACCAGCTCATGCTCCGGCCCGGCGATTATCCGCCGCCACGCGCGGTTTACGGGCTGCACAGCGACGGCAGCGAGTTCTCCGCCGAGGTGGCGGGCTCCCTCATTCCCTTCGACGACAGCCACCAGGGACCAGTCCCCTTCCAGGAAAGGCCGGGCGGGTACGACGGCGGTATCCCCGCCGGCACGCGGCTCCTCCTCTCGGTCCGGGGTACTTCACACCGCCAGGCGGCGGACGCCGACCTGCGGCAGGCCATGTCCCTGCTCACCGCCACCCTGGAATCCACCGCCGACGGCATACTGGTGATGAGTTCCGAGGGCCGGGTGGCCGGCTTCAACGACCAGTTCCTGGCCATGTGGAACATTCCGCCGGAGCTTTTGGCGGGCGACACCGGAGAACCTGTCATGCGGCTTATCGTTTCGCAGGTTTCTGATCCCGTCGCGTTCATGGCCCGGCTGACGGAGCTGGAAGAGGACCCGGAAGCCGAAAGCCATGATGCCCTGGACTTCAAGGACGGCCGGACGTTCGAACGGTACTCCCGGCCGCAGCGCGTGGGCGACAAGGTGGTGGGCCGGGTCTGGAGCTTCCGCGACGTGACTTCGCGGCGGAAGGCCCAGGAGCAGGCGGAGCAGGCCATACTGGACCTCGCGGCGCAAGCCGAGAAACTGCGCGCCATGGCCTTCCAGGACCCGCTGACCGGGCTGGCAAACCGGGCAGTCTTCAATGATGCCCTGGCCGAAGCGCTGCAGGAGCCGCGGCTGAAAGCTGTGGACGTCCTCCTCCTGGATCTTGACGACTTCAAGGAAGTCAATGACATCCTCGGCCACCAAGCGGGCGACGACATGCTGGTCGAAGTGTCCCGGCGGCTCCGCGGCTGCACCCCCACCGCCGACGTGGTGGCGCGCCTGGGCGGTGACGAGTTCGTGGTGCTGCTGACTGCCTGCCCGGACCCCGACGAGATCGCCGCGTGCATCGTCCGGTGCCTGCACGTCCCGGTGACCATCAACGGCACTGTGCTGCGCCCCAGCCTGAGCCTGGGGCTCGCGTCGCTGGCGCATGACAGCGTGGGCCCGTCCGAACTCCTGCGGCAGGCTGACATTGCAATGTATGCGGCAAAGGCCGCCGGCAAGAACCGCTTCCTGCGGTTCCAACCGGACATGATGACGGCGCTCGTGCAGCGGACAGATATGGAAAGCGCGCTGCAGCTCGCCGTCCTCCACGGACAGATCTCGGTGGACTTCCAGCCCATCGTGTCCCACCGCATGGGCCAGGTGGTGAAGTTCGAGGCGCTGGCGCGGTGGGACCGGGACGGCGAGCGGATCCCGCCGTCGGTGTTCATCCCGTTGGCAGAACGCACCGGCCTGATCAGTGAAATCGGTGCGGAGGTGATGGCCCTGGGGATGGTGCAGCTGGCGGCGTGGCTGGGCGAGGATCCTTCGCGGTCCCTCTCCGTCAACGTCTCCGGGGTCCAGCTCCAGGATCCGGACTTCGCCGAGGGCGTGCTCCACCTGGCGGAGGCCAGCGGCGTGGCCGCGTACCAGCTGGTGCTGGAGGTGACCGAGAGCGTCTTTTTTGACGCTGACTGCAGCCTCATCAAGCAGCTCAGCACCCTGCGGGACGCCGGCGCGCGGGTGGCGCTGGACGATTTTGGCACGGGCTATTCCTCACTCGGCCGGCTGCAGGACCTCCCTGTGGATACCGTAAAGATCGATAAAAGCTTCGTATCTATGGTGCGTACCGGCGAGGAGCGGCTCCCCATCCTCAGTTCGATGATCAACATGGCCCACAGCCTTGGTTTGACAGTGACCGCGGAGGGTGTGGAAACGGCGGCGCAGGCCGACTACCTGACTGCGCTGGAGTGCGACTCTTTGCAGGGATACCTGTTCTCGCTCCCGGAGCCCGGGGAGCGGCTGGACCACGCGTTGCGCCGGGCGGAGGAAGCCCTTCAGGCCCTGAAGGCACGGTAGGTTCCGGAAGCAGGACAGCCCGGAGTACGTGCTGCCCTCCTGGGCGGGGTGAACGCCAGGGCATGGACGTTCATGGCCCATCGCGGTGTGCGTGTGGGCGGCCGGCCAGTTGCGGCTCAGCGCCGGGATTTCGACGTTCTCCCCCGCCCAGGGCCGGGACGCTGACGCGTTGCCGGGCGCAGCGGATGCAGCACTGTATGCAGCGAAGGCGGCGGGCCGGAACAGGGTGGAACTGGCCAGGTAGGACGGCAAAGAGCGACTGTCAGGCGGCTTTCTTGGTGCCCGGCTTTTTGATGCTGGGCTTCTTTACGGCCGGCTTTGGCTGGGCCGGATTTTCCTGGGCCGGCTTTGGCTGGGCCGGCTTTGGCTGGGCCGGATTTTCCTGGGCCGGCTTTGGCTGGGCCGGCTGTTCCTGGCTGGGCATCCGCTCAAGGCCTGCATCGCCCGCTTCTGCGGGAAGTGCTGCCTCTGCGGCGCGGCCCGGAACGGCCGCGCTGACGAAAGTATCGCCGTCGGCCATTTCTTCAGCGGCGTGGTTGCGGCGCCAGCGGCGGACCAGGTCGCCCGCGGCCAGCACGCCGGCGAGGGGCGTGAGCACTGCGGCCCCGTACACGAACAGCATCCAGGTCAGGGTGGTCAGCGGCGGCTGGTTGTTGTGCAGGAGGGACAGCCCTCCCAGCAGTCCCACGGCCCAGAAAAGAATTACTGCCGTCAAAACTGCAGCGGCGGGAAAATACTGGTTGGTCACGACTTTTTTCAGGGTTTCCATGCACTTCCTCCTGCCTGGCCGGGGGCTGCGGAAAGTGGCCGCATCAACACAAGTATGGGGCCGGACTCAGGCGAAACACGGCAAGACACCGTGGCGAGTGATGAACGTAACTGGCGGACCCGCCGTCGCGCGTTTTTGGAAGGATCTTTCCCGCTGCGGGCAGTCCCACTACGGTGAATTTGTCCGCCCGATTTCCAGGAGGTTTTCGAATGCGCAAAGTAACTGCCGGCCTGTTCCATTCCGTAGATGGCGTGGTGTCCGATCCCTACAAATTCCAGTTCGACAGCTTTGACGATGAGCTCGGTGAAGGCCTCACCCGGATGATGGACACCGTGGATACCGTGGTGCTGGGCCGGGTGAGCTACCAGGAATGGGCAGGCTACTGGCCGAACGCCTCAGTGGACGAGGACTTCGCGGCCTTCATCAACCCGGTGGAAAAGCATGTGGCGTCGCGGACCTTGACCGAACCGCTCGAATGGCAGAACTCCCACCTCATGGACGCCCCGCTGGAGGAGTTCGTAGCCAAGCTGAAGGAGCGCGAAGGCGGCGAGATCGCCGTCTGCGGCAGCATCTCCGTCACCAGGCAGCTGCTGTTCGCCGGGCTGCTGGACTCGCTCACCCTGATGACCCACCCCGTGATCGCCGGAACCGGCCGCCGGCTCTTCGAGGACGGAGACCCTGCAACACGCCTGGTGCTGCAGGACCAGCGGAGGACCAGCAAAGGCAACGTCATCAGCACCTACGGCCGGCTGGAGTAGGGCCCTGCATCTGCGGGCACCAGCAGCCTTGCGGGGCACATTGACACGTACGCGCCGGAACCGGCGCGGATACGGCACGTCTCGCTTTACGCTGCCCCGCGACGGACGAGGGCGGCGATGTCGCCGGGCGTTGTCCGGCAGCAGCCACCGATGATGCGGGCCCCCAGCTCCCGCCAGGCCGCGGCTCCATCAGCAAGGCCGGCGGGGTGCCCATCCTGGTTGCCGCTGCCAGGCGCTGGGGTCTGGCTCCAGGTCTTGGTCCCGGGATCGTAGGTTTCGCCTGAGTTGGGGTAGGCCACCAGCGGCTTTCCCGTGGCCCCGGCGAGCTCGGCGAGCGCCGGGGTGACCAGGTTTAGGGGCACGCAGTTCACGCCAACCGCGGCCACCCGGGCTTCGCCGTCGAGCAGTTCGGCCACTTTCGCCAGCGGGGTGCCGTCACTGATGTGCGCGCCGTCGCGGAGTGAGAAGGAGAACCAGGACTCGACGTCGAACTCCGCGCTGAGTGCCAACAGGGCCTCCGCCTCGGCGAAGGACGGCAGCGTCTCGAAGGCGAGGAAATCAGCGCCGGCTTCCACCAGCGCGGCAACGCGGGGACGGTGGAAGTCGTGGAACCCGGCTGGCGTGAGGACATAGTCCCCGCGGTATTCAGAACCGTCCGCCAAGTACGCACCGTAGGGGCCGACCGATCCGGCAACCAGCAAAGGGCCGCCGTCGGGATGGCCGGCGAGGTGTTCGCGGCGGGCCTCATCCGCCAGCCGGACCGAAAGGGCAACGAGCCCCAGGGCGTCCCGCTCGCTCATCCCCCTCCGGGCAAACCCCTGCGGCGTTGCCTGGTAGCTGGCGGTAGTGGCAATCCTGGAACCCGTTGCGAAGTAGTCGCGGTGGACTTCCCTGATCAACTGTGGCTGTTCGAGCAGGACCTTCGCGGACCACAAGGGATCGTCTAGACCGCAGCCGCGGGCCTCAAGCTCGGTGGCCAATGCACCGTCAGCAGGAAGGTACTCCCCGGATTCCAGCAAGGACGACAGTGGCGCGTTAGAAGGCATGGTAGTCATAATACGCATCTACTCATGCTTGTAATGATTGTTTCTTTCTGTCACGATGGCAGGCAACCGTCAGCCCGGCGGGAGGAAAGAGGACAGCTATTTGGACGTTCAACTGCACCCGGTACGCAAACTGCGCGTGCACTGGCCGATCAGCGGCACAACCTTCGGACAGCTGGCAAAAGGAGAAGCGGGTGCCTTCCGTGACGATCCGGGCATCGCAAACCTGCTGCAGGCCCTGGCGCAGTTCCGGGAACTGGGCGATTTCGGCAACTACAAGCACGTGTTCGAGTCCGGCCTGGGTTTCGAGGGTTTCACCAGCGCCGAGGGGGCCAATCCGACGCTGGGCCGGGTGGGCGAGCAGACCTTGTCCCCGACGTTCGTGTTCACTACCTACTTCGATGCCTCGTTGGAGGACGCCGCCGTCGAACGCTTCATGCGGCAGATCGTGGATATCCATCCGTGGGAAGTGCCCGTGATTGAACTGACCGGACCCATCAGCGTCTCCAGCACCGCGCTGGCACCCGAAGGAGCTGCCGCACCATGACAGGCACCACCGTCACCGCGTCCCTGTGGGAAGGCCTGCAGTCGGTGCTCGAGGGCAGGCAGTTCGTTGACCTGACGCACGCCTTCCACCCGGGGCAGCCGCATTTCGCCGCCTTTCCGGATGAGGAGCGGGAAGCCCTCTTCGACCTGGAGAAGGGTGACGGGTTCACCGCACACCACTATTCGATCGTGGGCCAATGGGGAACCCATGTGGACCCGCCCTCCCACTTCATCCGCGGCGGCAGGACACTTGACCAGATCCCGGTGGAGCAGATGATCCTTCCGCTGGTGGTCCTGGATATCACCTCACGGGTGGCCGGCGACCCGGACGCGACGCCCACCCTGCAGGACGTGCAGGACTGGGAAAGCCGGAATGGCACTATCGCGGCGGGCGCCTTCGTGGTGTTGCGGACAGGCTGGAGCCGCCGCTGGCCGGACCCGGACGCCATGGCCAACCGTGACAGCCACGGGTTAAGCCACACGCCCGGCTGGTCCCTTGAGGTGCTTGCCTTCCTGATCAAGGAGCGGTTGGTTTCGGCAGTAGGCCACGAGCAGACTGACACAGATCCCGGCCTCGCCACCTCCCGCCAGGACTTCAGCCTGGAAACCTATGTCCTGGAACAGGACTGCTGGCAGATCGAACTGCTGGCCAATCTGGACGGCCTACCGGAAACGGGCGCCGCCGTCGTCGCGACGTGGGCCAAGCCCCTGGACGGCAGCGGCTTCCCTGCCCGGGTGTTTGCCATCTGCTGAACCGGCGTCAGAGGGTGCCGGCGCAGGGCCGGAAAGTTTCTCCACTAGACTCGACTCCATGCCAAAAACCTCCAGCATGGGCCGCGGAATCATGGCTGTCCTGGCTGTGGGCGCCCGCCATGCGGCGGGACAACCCGGCGGGACGGTAGCCGACATAGCGGTGGACCTGGGCAAGGACCGCAGCCAGGTGTCGCGCAACCTGCGCAGCGCCGAGCAGGAAGGCTTCCTCACCCGCACCAACCAGCGGGCCTACGCCCTTGACTGGTCGGTCCTCACCGACGCCCAGTTACTGACGGAACGCCGGCTTCACAGTGACGGTGCCACCGCCCTGGAAGACCTGGCCTCCGAAACCGACGAAGCCTGCTTCCTTGGGGTCCTCCACGGCGACAGCACGGTGACCATCGGTGAAAGCGTTCCGGCCAGCAGCAACCTGGTGGGTTCGTGGCTGGGCCGTCCCTACCCCGCCTACTGCAGCGACGCCGGGCAGGCGGTGCTGTGGGAGGCATCAGAAGCAGAAGTGCGGACCGTCTTCGCGGACGTGGCCTTTGTGCGCCACGGCCCCAACACGCCCGCCGACGTCGATGACTTCCTTGCGCGCCGCGAGGCTGCGCGGGCGCGGGGTTACTCAGTCGTTGATGAGGAGGCCGAACCGGGGCTTTATTCGCTGGCCGTCCCGATCCGGGACTTCAAGGGCGATGTGGTGGCGGCCCTTCAGATCGTGGGCATCAAGGACCGGCTGGAGCCGCGCCGGGAAGCATGCGCTGCCGCGCTGGTGGCCCAGGGGAAGTGGCTCGAAGGCAGGCTCGGCTACCAGCCGCAGGACTAACTGGTCTTCTGAAAGGACCCGAGCCGCTCCGCGGCGCGATGAAGGGCAGCCGCGGCGGCTTCGGGATCAGGCCCGATCCCGGCCCGGCTTCCCAGCACACTGACTGAGGCAAGGATGGTTCCGCCGGCGTCCCGGACGGGCACCGCGACTTCCACCACCGCGTGCTCAAATTCTTCGGCAGCGGCAACGACCCCGGCCGCGCGGTCGCGGACCATCAAGTCCCACACCTCATCGGTGGAATGGGCAGCACCCGGCCCGCCGACGCCAATGTAGTTCACAGCCCCGAGCAGGGCACCGAGGGCTGCGCGGTCATGGTCCCACAGCAACGCCCGGCCCGCACCCGTGCACCACACCGGAGTCACCATTCCCGGCTTCACGAAGCTTCCGGGAACTGCGTCGTTGCTTGAACTCCTGACCAGGATGACCCGGTAGCCATCCCGGACCGAGAGGCGGGCCCGTAGCCCCGTCGATGCCACCAGAGCCTCAAGTTCGGTTCTTGCCTCCCGGACCCAGCCGGTGTTCAGTGAGGCGGCGAGGTTGAAGAAGCGCTGGCCGGTCCGGAACGGCCCCCGGTCCACGCGCTCGAGCAGTCCGAGCTCGCACAGTTCCTGCGCCAGCCGGGAGACGCGGCTTTGCTCCATGTCCAGCTCGGCGGCCAGCTGGGAAACGCCCAGCAGCTGCCGGCCCAGTTTCTCCCGGTCGGCCACCAGCCGCACGATCCGGAGCCCCTGCGCCATCGACGACGCCTCAGCGGACGAATCCACGCTTGCCCCTCCCCGCCGGTAACCTCGCCCCATTCTTCCACGGCCCCTCCCCTCGAAGGGCGAGGCAGGAAAGGGGCTGGAAAGAACGACGACGTCCGCCCGGAAGGTGCCTGCCCCACGCACCTTGCCGGCAGCCGCCGTCGTCGGTTCCCGTTACCCGGCGGGAAGGGCCTTACGCCCGTGCCGGAAGTGGAACCAGGCGTAGCAGGCTGCGACAAAAGGGATGCCGAAGTAGAGCGCGGCGGCCTGGGTGGAGTCGAGGGCGATGCCGATCAGGGAGGCGACGCACAGGGAGAACGCCAGGATGGGCACCAGCGGGAACAGCGGGGCCTTGTAGGCAAGGGCGGCCACGTCGCCGCCGCTCCGCACGAACGCACGGCGGTGGAAGAATTGCGAGGCGGTGATCGACATCCACACGCCCACCACGGCGAAACCGGCCACTGACACCAGCACCAGGTAGACCGTTTCCGGGGCAACCACGCTGCTGATCAGCGATGCGACGCCGCCCACCATGCTCACCGCGAGCGCGACCAGGGGGATGCCGCGGCGCGTCAGTTTCTTGAACGCCCGGGGTGCGTGGCCTTCGTCTGCGAGCGAGTAGAGCATGCGGGCGCAGGAGAAGAGGCCGCTGTTGCCAGCCGAGAGGAGGGCGGTGATGATCACGAAGTTCATGATGTCGGCGGCGAACGGGAGGCCGATGGCGGAGAAGACCGTCACGAACGGGCTCTCATCCAGGCCCACCTCGCTGTACGGGATGGTGGCGGCGATGACGGTGATGGCCCCGACGAAGAAGATGAGCAGGCGGATCACCGTGGTGCGCATCGCCTTGGGGATGCTGGTGGCGGGGTCTTTGGTTTCGCCGGCCGCCACACCGATGAGTTCGGAGCCGGAGAAGGCGTAGAAGACGGCGAGCACCGTGACCAGGACGCCGGTGAATCCGTTGGGGAACAGGCCGGCCTCGGTGGCGAAGTTTGCGAAACCGAACGGGTGGTCGCCCCCGCCGCTGCTGAGCGGGCGGAAGCCGAACAGGGCCGCGCCGCCCAGGACGATGAGGCCGATGATCGCGCCCACCTTCACAATGGCGAACCAGAACTCGGACTCGCCGAAGAACTTGGAGGACACGGCGTTGAAGCCGAAGAGGACCGCGGCGAAAACCAGGCACCAGACCCAGACCTCAACGTCCGGGAACCACCGCTGCATGAGCAGGCCCGAAGCCGTGAATTCCGAGCCGATGGCCACCGCCCAGCACAGCCAGTACAGCCATGCGGTGGTGAAGCCGGTGGCAGGGCCGATGGAGCGGGAAGCGTAGATGTGGAACGCGCCGGACACCGGGTAGGCAATGGCCAGTTCACCCAGGCAGGCCATCACCAGGTACACCACGAAGGCGCCCACCAGGTAGGCGATCACCGCGCCGAGCGGCCCGGCCTGGGAGATGGTGTAGCCGGAACTGAGGAACAGGCCGGAGCCGATCACGCCGCCCATGGCAATCATCACCAGGTGCCGCGGGCCCATGGAACGGCGAAGTCCCGACTCCGACGGCGGCGCGTCCGGCCGTGTGGCCAAATTTAGCGGCGATGAGTGTTCCACGGGCGTCTCCAAGGGGTTGGTGTGGCGAAGGTGCGTGCCGTCCCGGGTTCGGCCCGCCGGAAGAGCGGCTGCGGACATCGAAGAAGTGAACGGTGGCACTGCCGAAATTAGCACGCCTGCCGAAGAAACAATCAACAAAAGCATGTGTGCATGCTTATATTGCACACTTATTACCTTCTTTGACCACCGCGTGACGGTACGACGCCGGCACTCCCGCCGGTGCCGCCGTCGCCGTCTCCACGGGTAAAATTGTCCGGTTATGCATTGCTCTTACTTCGACGCCGCCTCCTGCCGCTCCTGCATCCACATGGGCAGGCCCTACGAGGATCAGCTGGCTGGCAAGCAGAGGCACTGCGAGACACTCCTCTCACCGCATGCGCAGCTGGAATGGCTGCCGCCCGTCGGGAGCCAGGAGTCGGGCTTCCGCAATAAAGCCAAAATGGTGGTCGGGGGAACCGCGCAGAACCCGACCATTGGAATCCTTGACGCCGAGGGCCAGGGCGTTGACCTGCGCGAATGCGGGGTCTGTTCACCGGGGCTACTGGCCTGCTTTCCGGTGCTGGCCGGATTCATCAGCCAGGCACGCCTGACACCCTATGACGTTCCGCGGCGCAGCGGCGAGCTCAAGCACGTAATCATCACCGAATCACCGGACGGCGAGGTAATGCTCCGGCTGGTCCTGCGGTCGGAACAGCTGGTGCCCCGCATCCGCAAGCACCTGCCGGCGCTTCTGGCCGCCCTGCCGCAGGTGAAGGTGGTCTCGGTCAACCTGCACCCGGAACACAAGGCTGTGCTGGAAGGTGACCGCGAGATCCTGCTGACGGAACAGTCCACGCTGCGGATGCGGGTTAACGGACTGGACCTGCACCTGCGGCCGCAGAGCTTCTTCCAGACGAACACCCCCATGGCCGCGGCACTGTACCGGCAGGGGCGCGAGTGGGTGGACGAACTGGACCCGGCGTCGGTCTGGGACCTTTACTGCGGCGTGGGCGGCTTCGCCCTGCACTGTGCCGGACAGTCGCGGCACGTGACCGGCATCGAAACCAGCCGGGAGGCCATTGCCTCGGCCCGGCTCAGCAGCAAGGAGGCCGGCCTGCAGCAGGTGGGCTTCCAGGCCGGGGACGCCACCGCCTTCGCCCTCGCGGCGGACCGCTCCCCCGAACTGGTGATCGTCAATCCGCCCCGGCGCGGCATCGGCAAGGAACTGTGCGGCTGGCTGGAATCCCGGGACGTGCAGCACCTGGTGTACTCCAGCTGCAACTCCCAGTCGCTGGCACGCGACCTGGCCGCACTCCCCTCATTCACAGCACGGCGCGCCCGGGTCCTGGACATGTTCCCGCAGACCGCGCACTACGAGGTGATGGTCCTGCTGGAACGCGCCAGCTGACCTGCCCCGGGTGCGCCGCGGCGCCCGACTAGCCCGGCGCCCGGCTAGCCCGACGCCCGGCTAGCCCCGGCGCACCCGCTCGACGGCGGCAGCGCTGGCTTCCTGCCCGGCGGCCCGCAGGCCCTCGATGACGCCCTCGGCGTCGGCGGCAGAGCGGTTCTGGCTCAGCTTTTCCTTGGCCTCGATCCGGGTGATCAGCAATTCAACGCCCACGATCGCGCGCAGCTGGCCGGCGATGAACCGCTCGGGCGCGTCGTCCACGCTCCACGGGTGTTCCCGTCCGCCCTCGTGCAGGCCGGTCAGGTGCCGGACGTGCCGGGCCAGCCAATCGGCGTCGTCATGGATCACCAGCCGGCCGTACACATGCGCGGTGGAGTAGTTCCAGGTGGGCACCACACGGCCGTGTTCAGCCTTGGACGGGTACCAGGACGGCGAGATGTACGCGTTCGGGCCTTCGAGGATGGCGAGCGCCTCCCCGGTCGCGGCGCCGGAGAACTGCGGGTTGTTGCGCGCTGCATGGGCATGGAGAGCGCCGTGCTCCCCCACGGACGGTTCGTAGACGAACGGCAGGAGCGTGGCCAGCAGTCCCTGGTCCGTCACGGTGACCAGGTTGGCCGCCGCCGGGCGGGTCAGGAGATCCCGGACGGCGTCGGGGCCGGCGGCAAAATGGGCGGGGATGTACATCGGAGAGTCCTTTTTCGGTGGTTGGGGCGGAGCTTGTCAGGAAGCGGAGCTTGTCAGGAGGCGGGCCGGTTTAGCCGGACGCGGACGGCGGCGCCGGCGCAGGCGATCACGGCCAGGCCGCCGACGGCTGTGGTCCAGGTGAGGGCCTCGCCCAGCAGGAGCGCAGCCCAGCAGATGCTCATGACGGGCTGCAGGAGCTGGATCTGGCTGACCTTCGCGATGGGCCCGACGGCCAGTCCGCGGTACCAGGCGAAGAACCCGAGGAACATGCTCACCACGGCGAGGTACCCGAAGGCGGCCCACTGGGCGGGTGTGGCCTCCAGCGGCTGGTCCCATATGGAGACCGCGGCCAGCGCCAGCATCAGCGGGGCGGCGAGGACCAGCGCCCAGGCGATGGTCTGCCAGGAACCGACTTCCCGTGCCAGCAGGCCGCCCTCGGCATATCCGACGGCGGCACAGGCCACGGCGCCGAGCAGCAGGAGGTCGGCCCAGTGCAGGTGCCCCATCCCGCCGGACTGCAGGACCGCGAAGCTGAGGGCCGCCAGAGAGCCGAGGCCGGTGACCAGCCAGAACATCAGGGGCGGCCGTTCACGGGTCCGCAGCACGGCCGCCGTCGCGGTGGCAGCGGGCAGGAGAGCGATGACCACTGCGCCGTGGCCGGCGGGTACGGCCGTGAGGGCATAGGAGGTGAGCAACGGAAAGCCGACGACGACGCCACCGGCCACCAGCGCGAGCCTTGCCCAGATCCGTGGTTGAGGGAGCCGCTGCCGCGTGAGTGCCAGGGCTGCCGCTGCCAGTCCGGCGGCGACCACTGCGCGGCCGGAGCCGATGAACAGCGGATCCAGGCCGGCCACTGCCACCCGTGTGAAGGGAACGGTGAGGGAGAAGGCGGCCACGCCCAGGAGTCCCCACCAGATTCCGGTCTGCGTCCTTGTCTCGGGATCGGACGGTATCACCGGCCGAACCAGGACAGTAGCGCTACTATTGTCTTTCATGAACAACGATAGCAGTTCCCGGATCGTTCTGGCACTCCGGCAGTGGATTTCCGGTGCTGCTCCCGGCGCCCGGCTGCCCTCCACCCGTTCGCTGGTGGCGGAGTACCAGGCCAGCCCCGTGACAGTGCAGAAGGCCCTGCAGACGCTGACGGCGCAGGGGCTTGTCGAAAGCCGGCCCGGTGTGGGGACCTTCGTGCGTGCTGCCCGGACCGCCCGGCCCTCCGACTATGGCTGGCAGACGGCGGCGCTGGGGTCGCCGTCGTCGGCCCTGCCGTCCTCCTCCAGCACCATGCGGGACGTGCCGAACCATGCCATCCCGTTCCACTCCGGTTATCCGGACCGGGAACTGCTGCCGGAGCGGCTGGTCCGCGGCGCCCTCACCCGAGCCGCGCGCGGCACTGCGGCACTGTCCCGGCCGCCAGCCGCCGGGATGCCGGAGCTCCAGCAGTGGTTCGCCCACGAACTGGGTTCCGCTACTCCCGCCGGCTTCACTCCTCCGGCGCCGAGCGACGTGATCGTGCTGCCGGGAAGCCAGAGCGGACTCAGCTCCATTTTTCGGGCGCTGGTGGGTGCCGGGCAGCCGCTGCTGATGGAGTCGCCCACCTACTGGGGCGCGATCCTTGCCGCGGCGCAGACCGGAGTCCGGGTGGTGCCGGTGCCGAGCGGACCTGACGGACCGGATCCGGCAGAACTGGCCAGGGCGTTCCAGGAGACCGGGGCGCGGGTGTTCTACGCGCAGCCCAACTACGCCAACCCCACCGGGGCGCAGTGGGCGCCGGGCCGTGGTGATGAGGTGCTTGAGGTGGTCCGCGCGCACGGGGCGTTCGTGGTGGAGGACGACTGGGCCCACGATTTTGGCATCACCTCGGATCCGGTGCCGTTGGCCACGCGGGACGATTCAGGCCACGTCATCTACCTCCGGTCGCTGACGAAAAGCGTTTCCACGGCTATCCGCGTCGCGGCGGTGGTTGCCCGTGGTCCGGCGCGGGAACGCATCCTCTCGCACCGCGCCGCCGAGTCGATGTACGTGAGCGGGCTGCTGCAGGCCGCGGCGCTGGATGTGGTTACGCAGCCAGGCTGGCAGACGCACCTGCGCAGCCTGCGCCAGCAGCTGCAGTCGCGGCGGGACCTGCTGGTCACCAGCATCCGCGAGCATGTTCCGCAGGCCCACATCGAGCTCCTGCCCAGGGGCGGACTGAACCTGTGGCTGCGGATGCCCGACGGGACGGACCTGGCGCGGCTCACACGGGACTGCGAGGACAACGGCGTGATCATCGCCGCCGGTACCGAGTGGTTCCCGGCAGAACCCGCCGGCGCGTTCGTCCGGCTCAATTTCGCCGGCCCCAATCCGGGCGCCTATCCGGACGGCGCCCGGGTCATCGGCGAGGCGCTGGTCAAGGTGGGTTAGGGCCTGACCCGTGGTGGACCCGCAGGAATGAATCAAGATTCATCCTGGCTCCTCCTCCCCCTGTGGACGGCGGCTACGCTGGCCATGCACGTCGCATCCGGCTCATTCATGGGGGCATAAAATGAACACAAGCCACGACCTCTTCGAGCCGCAGCGCTGCCTGGATGTGGGGCTGGTTACCGCAGGGAGAACCCGGCGAATAGGACCACTGAGGGGAATTCTGTCAGCTGCCTGCGCTGCTGCGTTCCTCCTGACCGGTTGCGGCGAATCTCAAGGTTTCATGAGTGCGGTGGTTGCTGACCAACCAAACCGCTCAGCACCTCAGCCGGATGAGTCAGGGCAGGCAGCACCACCTGAACCGCAATACGTGGCGCCGGCGCCGGCTCCGGCGCCGCCAGCCCACACCGCTCCCCCTGCGCCATCGGGCTGCGACCCCAACTATTCAGGGTGCGTCCCCATCGCCTCTGACGTTGACTGCGCTGGCGGAAGCGGCAACGGCCCGGCTTACGTCCAGGGCCCCGTACACGTCATCGGCAACGACCCCTATGGGCTGGACCGGGACAACGACGGTATCGGCTGCGAGTGACGCGGCAAGCGATGACCAGGATGCGTGCCTGAGCTTGCGCCTGCCCCAAACCTCAGGATCGCCGGGATCGGCCCCTGCCGAGGAACCCAAAAGCACGCATTCCGGGCCCGCCCAGGCCTGGCAACGCTTCAGGCGCCAGGCCGGACCAGTTCCTCGCTCTGCTCCCACAGGCCGCGGGCCAGTTCGTCGTCGTAGGCCTGGGGGTTGGCCTTGGCCAGTGCCCGCCTGGCGTAGTAGGCGCCGGAGAACCAATCGGCACCGGGGGTGCCGTTGATGAGCCAGAGCAAGGTGTCGGCGCCCTGGTCCGGGGTGAGCATGAAGCGGTTCAACAACGTCTTGTAGGCGTGCCGGAAGGGGCTGGTGGACTCGGCTGCGAAGTTGGTGCGGACCACGCCAGGGTGGAACGCCGCCGTCGTAATTCCCTTGTTTCCGAAGCGGCGGTGCAGCTCGGACGTGAAGAGGATGTTGGCCAGCTTGCCCGTGCCGTAGGCGCGGTTGGTGGAGTAGCTGTGCTCGGAGTTGAGGTCGAACAGGTCCAGTTTGCCGATGCCGTTGGCGGCGCTGGCGGTGTTGATGACCTTGGCGTTGCTGGCCGTGAGCGTGTCCATCAGCAGCGTGGTGAGCAGGAACGGTGCCAGGTGGTTGATCTGGAACGTCGACTCGTTGCCGTCCACGGTGAGGGTGTGCCTGCCCATGATGCCGCCGGCATTGTTGGCCAGGGCGTCAATGCGCGGGTAGTCGGAGTTCAGCTGCGCGGCGAGGGTGCGGACCTGGTCCAGCTCGGCGAAGTCGGCCACGAAGTAGTCCGCGTTGATGTCTTTGGCGAGGGCGCGGGTCTTCTCCGCGGAACGGCCGACGACAACCACCTGCTCCCCTGCCTGCGCGAGCGTCCGGGCTGCTGCCGCGCCGATGCCGTCGCTGGCGCCGGTGATGACGATGGTGCGAGGAGTCAAGGGATGTCCTTTGGTTTGTGGCGGAAAGGCGCCGGGAGCCGGCACACAGAGGGAAACAACGACGGCGGGGCGGCCGGTGTTCCCGCCCGCCGCCCCGGCCCGCAGATGTAAGTAGCACCAGGTGTCGTTTTGAGCGCTCAAAACGACACCTGGTGCTACCTAGTTGGGAGGGGGAACTAGCCTGCCAGCCCGGCCACCAGGAAGATCACCGCGGCAATGGCGAAGCCCATCACGCCGATCAGGGTTTCCATGACGGTCCAGGTCTTCAGCGTGGTCTTGACGTCCATGCCGAAGAAGCGACCCACCAGCCAGAAGCCGGAGTCGTTGACGTGGGAGACCACCACGGAACCGGCGGCGACGGCCAGGACCATCGCGGCAACCTGCATGCCGTTGAGTCCGGCGGTTGCGACGGCCGGGGCTATCAGGCCGGCGGTGGTGGTCAGCGCAACAGTGGCCGAGCCCTGGGCGATGCGGAGGATGGCGGAAATCAGGAAGCCGGCCAGGATCAGCGGGATACCCAGGTTGCCCAGGACGTCGGCGAGTGCCTGGCCGATCCCGGAGGCACGGAGCACGCCGCCGAACATGCCGCCGGCACCGGTGATCAGGATGACGGAGCAGACCGGTCCGAGGGAGGATTCGAGCAGCTTCTCCAGGGCGCCGGCATCCTTGCCGCGCTTGGCACCGAGGACGAAGGTGGCCACCAGCACCGAAATCAGCAGGGCCACCGGGGTTTCACCGATGGTGCGCAGGACCTGGAACCACTGCTCGTTCTTGACGTCCTCGGACAGCGCGCCGGAGGTGGCCAGGGTGTTCAGCCCGGTGTTGATGAAGATCAGGAGCAGCGGCAGGAGCAGCAGCCCGATGATGGTGCGGAAGCGCGGCGGGTGCGATTCGGCTTCGGCGGTGGCGTGGCCCAGCAGTTCCGGCACGGGAAGGACCAGCTTCTTGCCGGTGTACAGCCCGTAGAGGTAGGTGGTGACGTACCAGGTGGGGATGGCCACGATGAGGCCGGCAATGGTGACCAGGCCAACGTTGGCTTCGAAGAATGCGGAAGCGGAGACGGGGCCCGGGTGCGGGGGCAGGAAGATGTGCATTACGGAGAACGCGCCGGCGGCGGGCAGGCCGTAGCGCAGCACTCCCCCGCCCAGGCGGTGGGCGACGGCGAAGACGACGGGCAGCATGACCACCAGGCCGGCGTCGAAGAAGATGGGGAAGCCGAAGATCAACGAGGCAAGGCCCAGCGCGAACGGGGCGCGTTTTTCACCGAATATGCCGATGAGGTAGTCGGCCAGCACCTTGGCGCCGCCGCTGGTTTCCACGATCCGGCCGAGCATGGCGCCCAGGCCCACCAGGAGTGCCACGGTCCCGAGGGTGGTGCCGAAGCCGTTGATCAGGACCGGGACCACCTGGTTGGCGGGGATGCCGGTGGCGAAGGCCGTGGCGAGGCTGATCAGGATCAGGGCGATCAGGGCGTGCATGCGCAGTTTGATGATCAGGAACAGCAGCGCGACGATCGCGGCCGCGGCGATGAGCAGCAGGGGGCCTGCGCCCAGCGTCTGGGTCCATCCTTCGATGGTCATGGTTCTCCTTTGAAACAGAACTTTTGTTGGGGTTTGTGGGGTTTAGGAGGGGCAGGGCGCCTGTCCGGAGGAAAGCTTCAAGGCCTGCACGACGGCGGCGGCCAGCTCCTCCGGCGAGCGGGAGATATCGAGGCGGAGGCTGCCGGCGTCGAGCTCTTCCTGGCTGAGCGCCTCGAGCGTGGCCAGCTGGCTGGGCAGCAGGGTGGGCGGCATGAAGTGGCCTTCGCGGCCCTGCATCCGCTGGCTGATCAGGTCCGCACCGCCGTCGAGGTGGAGGAAGAGGACGCGCCCTTCGGCTTCGGACAGCAGCTGGCGGTAGCTCTTCTTGAGGGCCGAGCAGGTAAGGACCGTGCTGCAGCCGGCCTGCGCCTGGGCGGTCATCCAGTCGCGGATTTCCCGGAGCCAGGGCCAGCGGTCCCCGTCCTGCAGGGGAATGCCTTGGCTCATCTTGGCGATGTTGGCTTCGGGGTGGAATTCGTCGGCCTCGGCGCAGGCCCAGTCCAGCTGCTTGGACAGTGCGGCCGCGAGGGTGGATTTGCCGGATCCGGCAACGCCCATCACCACAAGATGCGTGGGTGGATACTGCATGTTCATACCTCCGGAGAAGACGTCTTTGGCTTTCGAAGAAGCTCGCTGCAAGCCCGCTTTAGGGCGCTACGCCATAAGGTATCACCTTTTGGGACGATAAATACTATCTTTCAGTGTCACAAGTCATACCTTTCCGTCATCTTGGCTATCCTGAAGGAGCGCTCCGGCGCGGGAAGGCGGAAACGATGTCGACGACGACGGTACAGAACGCGGATGACGCGCACGACGGCGGGGCTTCCCCAGCGATGCACGAGCGTGTTCTGGAGGCGGTCGGCATAGCTATCGCCTCCTTTGAGCTTTCGCCCGGCAGCCGGCTGACACTTGAGGGGCTGCAGCAGGACTACGGCATTTCCCGGACGGTGGCGAGGGACACCATGAAGGTCCTGGAAGCCATGAACCTCGTCTACTCGCGCCGCCGGGTGGGCATCGTGGTGCAGGAGCCTTCGCTTTGGAACGTCTATGACCCCAAACTGGTGCGGTGGCGGCTCGCGTCCGACCGGCGCGCCGACCAATACAGCAGCCTGACCGAGCTGCGCATCGCCGTCGAACCCATTGCCGCTGCCGGGGCCGCGCGCCGGGCAAGTGCGGCGGAGCGTTCCCAGCTCGTTGCCCTGGGCGCGGAGCTGCGCAGGCTGGGCGAAGCCGGTGACCTGCAGGGCTTCCTGGCGGCCGACATCGAGTTCCACCAGCTGCTGTTGCGGAGCTGCGGCAACGAGATGTTCCGGGCACTGGAAGACATGGTTGCGGAGGTGCTCACCAGCCGGACCAAGCAGGGACTCATGCCGTTCAAGCCCCGGAACGAGGCACTGCAGGCTCACGAGGACGTGGCCGCGGCGGTGGCACGCGGCGATACTGTCGTGGCCGAGCGGGCCATGCACCACATCCTGGACGAGGTGCGCGAGGCGATGGGCCTGCACTAGCCCGGTGGTTTCGCCTGCCACATGAAAAGGGGCACTGCCAGAACCCGGTCCAGCAGGGACTCCCAGCGCCGTGGCAGTTGCTGGTTTTGTTGGAAGCGTGGCAATCCCTACAAACAGCAAACTCCCTCACGTACCGACGACTGAACAACCAGCACTGGCACCCCCGTCCGGTCCGCCCGCTCCCACAAGAATCCCGAGGGCCGGACTTCTTGTCCTCGCAGCGGCGGGTTTTACCGCCATCACTACTGAGCTCCTTCCCTCCGGCCTCCTGCCGGAAATCAGCCGCGACCTAGGGGTGGCGGAGTCCGCCGTCGGATCGCTGACGGCCGTGTACGCGGCGGTGATTGTCTTCACCGCGCTCCCCTTGTCCAGGCTGCTGGCCGGACGCGTTCCCCGGAAGACGCTGCTGATCGCGGCCGTGTTCGCCTTCGCCTTAAGCAACGTGATACTGGCCCTCAGCCCGAATCTCCCGTTTGCCATCGGCGCCCGGCTCCTTGGAGGCGTGGCGCACGGGCTCCTCTGGTCGGGGATGGCGCCGTTTGTGGCGCGGATTGTCCCGGCGCATGCGGTGGGAAAGTCGATGGCCATAGTCTTCAGCGGCAACAGCATCGCCTTGGCCGTGGGCGCCCCGCTCGGAACCATGATGGGTGGCGTGCTGTCCTGGCGGTCCTCTTTCCTGGTTCTTGCCGGCGTTGCCGCACTCCTCGGGTTGCTGGCCGTTTGGCTGCTTCCCGCGGCGGCGGACGCAGGGCGGGAGTCACCGTCGCTGCGCGCCGCCCTGGCGGTACGGGGAGTCGTCGCCGTTGCAGTGGCCTGGCCGCTGCTGGTCCTGGCGCACTTCACGCTCTTCACGTACATCGCCCCGTTCCTGCTGGCCTCGGGCCTGCCGGCAAGCGCCGTGAGTATCTCCCTGACGGTGATCGGGGTGGCCAGCCTGGTGGGAATCTGGATTGCCGGCATCACCACGGACTCGCAGCCGCGGCGGTCCTTGCTGGCCACTGTGACCGGGCTCCTGGCAGTCTTTGCCCTGCTTCCCGCACTGGGCGGAAGCTGGGCGGGGGCGATGGCGCTGATGGCGCTGTGGGGAATCGCCTTCGGGGCCATCGGCATCTACAACCAGGCGGCGGTCCTTCGGGCCGGCGGTGAGCACCGGGACGCCGCCAACAGCCTGACTGTCGTCACCATCCAACTGGGCATCGCCGTCGGCGCCTCCTACGGTGCAGCGGCCTTCACCACCCTCGGCGCCGGCCTGGTGCCCCTGGCAGCGGCCATTCCGGTGGCCGCAGCCCTGGCGATCATTGCGGCGAACCGCAGGGGCGGCTACCCCGCAGGCCCCGGCGAAAGGCCAGCTAGTCCGCCGGCGCTGAGGTGGTCCAGGCTTACGGCGACGAATCCGCCCTGCAGCCGGCGGGCAATCAGCATTTGGACTTTTGGCGGCACAGGTGAGTTAACAAACGGCAAGGGCCGCTGCCGGAGTAGACTCCGACAGCGGCCCCCGGCCTAGGGCAATTCAACAACATCTGCCCTGCGGATTGCTGTCCTGGCGGTCGGTTCTGTCGCGCCAGAACTCCCGTTCGCTGAGTGGAGATTGGGTGTGTCCGGAGGAAACGTAGTGCTCCAGGTATTTCTGGTAGGCGTCCCCGCCCATCACTCCGGCAAGGTAACGGGCGACCCCCCGAACCCCTTCCACTATCGCGTTCACGGCCAGGTCCGCATCAGTGGTGCCCGGACTTTTCCAGCCGCAACTCGGCAGGGAGCTTGTTCCACTCGGCCATCAGTTCCCGCTCTGCCGCCGTGGGAATAAAGCCCGCCGGGGCGTAGCCCCGGGACGGGAAGGCCGGGTCTTCGTGGTCCGTATGGGCAACCCCGGCGGCCTCATTCTGGAAGGCTTTCACTGTGGCGATCACAGCCATTGTGATGACGGTGATGCTCAGCACGACGAAGATCACCGACAGCCAGCCCTGGATGGCGGTGTTGCGGACCACCGCTTCCATGGCCGCAACGGTTTTGGCCGTTCCAAATTCCGTCTTGCCGTCCGCAAGGGCCTTGGAGAAGGCCGCGTTATTGGCGAAGTAACCCACCGCGGGCACCGGGGAGAAAATCTTCTGGAAGCTGGCGGTGATGGTAACCACGGCGGCAAACGCCAGCGGCAGGGCCACAATCCAGAGGTACTTGAAGGAGCCGCGTTTGGCCGCGATGGCCAGGCACACGGACAGCGCGATGGCTGCGAGCAGCTGGTTGGCGATGCCGAACAGCGGGAACAGTGTGTTGATGCCGCCCAGCGGGTCGGTGACGCCCATCAGCAGCACCGCTCCCCACGCACCGACCATGACCGCTGTGCACAACCATGCCCCGGGCCGCCACGAGTGCTCCTTGAACTTGGGAACGAAGTTTCCAATGGAGTCCTGCAGCATGAAGCGGGCAACGCGGGTGCCGGCGTCAACGGCGGTCAGGATAAACAGCGCCTCGAACATGATGGCGAAGTGGTACCAAAACGCCATCATGGCCGTGCCGCCGATGAACTGCTGCATGATGTGGGCCAGCCCCACCGCCAGTGTGGGTGCGCCACCGGTGCGGGAGACAATGCTTTCCTCACCGACATTGGCGGCCGTCTGCGACAGGAGGTCCGGAGTCAGGTTCACACCGGCAAGCCCCAGGCTGTTTACCCACGTGGCCGCGGTTTCCACTGTTCCACCCGTCAGGGCGGCCGGTGAGTTCATGGCGAAGTACAGTCCGCGGTCAATGGAGATGGCAGCCACGAGAGCCATGATGGCCACGAAGGACTCCATCAGCATGCCGCCATAGCCGATCATGCGGGTCTGGCGTTCCTTCTCGACCAGCTTGGGGGTAGTGCCGGAGGAGATCAATGCGTGGAAGCCGGACAGCGCACCGCAGGCTATCGTGACGAAGAGGAACGGGAACAGCGCCCCGGAGAACACCGGACCGTTGTCCCGGCTGGCGAACTCGCTGAACGCGGGCACGGCGATTTCGGGACGGACCACGATGATGGCCAGCGCCAGCATGACGATGACGCCTATCTTCATGAACGTTGACAGGTAGTCGCGCGGAGCGAGGAGCAGCCACACAGGCAGGATCGCGGCGATAAAACCGTAGACAATGAGGCCCCAAGCGATGGTGACCTTGTCCAGGTGGAAGAACGCCGCGCCCCACTCGGTCTCCGCGACGATGCCGCCGCCGATGATGGCAGCCATGAGCAGGACGAAACCGATGATGGAAACCTCCATGACCTTGCCGGGCCGGAGGAACCGCAGATATACGCCCATGAACAGGGCGATAGGGATGGTCATGCCCACGGAGAACACGCCCCACGGGCTCTCACCAAGGGCGTTGACGACGACGAGCGCGAGGATGGCAACGATGATGATCATGATGAGCAGCGTGGCGACCAGGGCGGCGGTACCGCCGATCACGCCGAGTTCCTCGCGGGCCATCTGGCCCAACGACCGGCCGCCGCGACGCATGGAGAAGAACAGGACGAGGTAGTCCTGGACAGCTCCGGCAAGTACGACGCCGATGATGATCCAGATAGTACCCGGCAAGTATCCCATCTGGGCCGCGATGACGGGACCGACGAGCGGACCTGCGCCGGCGATGGCCGCGAAGTGGTGGCCGAACAGCACGTTGCGGTCAGTGCGGACATAGTCCTTGCCGTCCGCCTTGTATTCGGCCGGGGTGGCGCGGCGGTCGTTCGGCCTAGTGATGTACCGTTCGATCACTTTGGAGTAGAAGCGGTAGCCGATCAGGTATGTACAGACTGAGGCAAAGACAAACCAGATGGCGTTGACCGTTTCGCCACGGAGGATGGCGAGCATGAACCAAGCCACCCCGCCCAGAAGGGCAATTCCAACCCACAGCCCGATCTTGGCTGGTGTCCATTTATTATCTTCAGCTTCCCTCGCCTCACTCACCGCGGTTGCGGGCAGGGCTGGGTCGCTATTAAAAAAATCATCCGACGATGTGTTCGGTGACTCTACTTCGTACGTTTTTCCCACGTCTCGACTTTGAGAATCGGGCAACTGCATTTATCCACCTATTGGGTAGTTGAAGTATCGCAGCAGCCAGGCCAATGTGGGCCGGTCTTGTGCAGACCATCGCCAAAGCGACTGAACTGTGCGGTGGCTCACGTAAGAGCGAAGCTATAGAAGCATGGGCACCGCGGCGGGTCAAGGAACTTTCTGGGCTGGGAAAACAGCGTTGGCGCAATCTCTGGAAGAAGCGCCCTTCAGATGGCCAAGATGACGAATCTGATGTCCAAGATTACGGAGTTTCCCGTCTTTGCCAGGTGCCGTGAGGACGCAGTCGCTGGTCCGGGAGGACCGTCCTGCATCCGAATCGCGGCTCCCAGTTACGCTCGCGCCGCTTCATTAGATTGCTCCGCCACCACGGGCTGACCGGGTCAGCGCCACCGCACCCTCACACTGCTCCACAAACAACTAACTTGCCCTTAAAACGAAACTGCTCCCCGTAAGTCAGAACTGAATTTTCAGTCCAACTTTCGGGGAGCAGTCCAATAGGGCAAGCCCTACTTGAAGAAACCTAACGGTCCCGGAACTCTAAGTGATTAGAGAGCCTGGATGTTGGTGGCCTGGGGACCCTTGGGGCCCTGCTCGGTGTCAAAGGAAACCTTCTGGTTCTCTTCGAGGGAGCGGAAGCCGTTGGAGTTGATCGCGGAGTAGTGCGCGAAAACGTCCTGCGAGGAGTCGTCCGGGGAGATGAAGCCGAAGCCCTTTTCAGCGTTAAACCATTTGACGGTGCCAGTAGCCATTATTTTTGTCCTTCGTGAAGGTGGAGGGAAAGTCCCGACTTTCGGGCCCTCCGGCGTGGGGTGTTCAAAAACCGCTACTTCAGAAGAACACGGACTTTCGACCGCGCGTACTGCCTGAACTACCAACTGCATAAACACAACAACAGACTCAACACTACAGGAACTTATGCGTTTGCCCTACCACCAGCCCCGGCAGTGTCATGATCACGCCAAAAACCCTCCCGGATTACATCGCCATTCACGGTGCAGGCTCCCTCGACCAGCACCCGGTTTGGGCCTATTCTGCACTCATACCGAGCCGAATCCTTCGAACGGGAGACACCAGCCATGGAGATGCCCAAAGCAACCGAGGAAGACAAGGAACGCTTCCGGTCGGTCGTGCCGGCCCATCCGGACGTCGTGGTGAAGCCCATGTTCGGCAACCTGGGCGCATTCGTGAACGGCAACATGTTTGCCGGACTCTTCGGCCCCACCATCGGCGTCAAGCTCTCCGACGAGGACCGGGTGATGCTGGAATCCTCTGAGCGGACAGTCCCGTTCGGCCCGGCGGACCGGCCCATGGCAGGCTACAGCGGGCTTCCCGAGGTGTGGAACGAAGAGGGAGACGGCGACGACGCCCGGGCCAAGGCCTGGGTAACCAAGGCCTATGAGTTTGTCTCAACGCTGCCGCCGAAGGAACCCAAGGTCCGCGCGCCGAAGGCCGCCAAAAGGTAGCGGGGCTGCCCGGATTTGCGGCCCCTTGTTTACGTCCGGTTCGGGCGTAGGGTTCTTCCATGGAACCGATTCGGGCCATCCTGTTACCCGGCGCCGTGCTGCCTGCGGACCTGGCCTATAACTCTCTGATTGATGCCCTCGGGCCCGGTGTGCAGGCTGTTGCCAAGGACCTGGAGCTGTACAGGGACGACGAACCGGCAAAGGACTGGACCCTGGACACTGAGGTCGACGCCGTCCTGCGCGAAGCCGATGCCCGCGGTTGGGAGTCGTTCCACCTCGCGGGCTATTCCGGTGGCGGTGCCGCCGCGCTGGCGTTGACTGCCAGGCACCCAGAAAGGCTGCAGAGCCTGGCCCTGCTGGAGCCGGCCTGGGCGGGGACCTGGGACTGGAGTCCGGCCTACACGGAGCACCGGAAGAAGTACGGGCAGCTGGCAGCGCTCCCTCCGGAGCAGTTCATGACCGCCTTCATGAGGCTGGGAGTGAGGCCCGACGTCGTCCTTCCGCCACCCGAGCCTGGTCCCCCGCCGCCGTGGATGGCCAGGCGGCCCGCCGGCATCAGGGCGTTCCTCAGGACCTTCGAGAACTACGACCTGGACAGGTCCCGGCTGGCCGCCTTCAGCCAGCCGGTGTTCTTTGCCCTCGGCGGACTGAGTCATCCGGACGACTACGGGGAAATGGCGGCGCGGCTGGCACGGGTCTTCTTTCCCGACTTCCACCTGGAGGTGTTCCCGCGACGGCACCATTTCGACCCGCCTCACCGGATCGAGCCGAAGCGCCTGGCCGAAGGGCTCCTGCGGCACTGGGCAGCGGCCGAAGGAACCACACCCGGGCACGTCACGAATGCAGGGCGGGTCGATGCCCGAACCATGCCACGGGTCAGATCGGAATCCACTACTGCCGAGATTCTGCAGGACGTTCGCGGGGACCGTTAGGCAGACGCTGCCGCCTGCTATTTGGCTTGTCCAACAAACACGTGCAACTTATTCTAGGCTGGAAACCCCGGACCCAGCCACAACAAAGCGAGGCAAACGTGCACCAGGACGCCGCCCGGTTCCTGTCCCAGCCGGTGGCCGCCCAGCCGGGCTCGCCGCTGCGGGTCGCGGTGTACTCGCGGATCGCTGAGGCGATCCGCAACGGCCTCCTGACGCCCGGCTCCATGATCCCCACCGAGACCGAGCTCGGCGCCGACATGAAAGTGAGCCGCACCGTGGTCCGCGAAGCCCTCATGCTGCTCGAGGAGGACGGCCTGATCAGGGCGCGGCGCGGCGTCGGGCGTTTCGTCTCGGACACGCTCCCCCGCATCGGCATCGAGCGGATCCAGCCGTTCGAGGACGTGCTTGGCAGCCCGGGGCAGCAGCTTGAGGTGAAGCGCACCCAGGTGGTCCGGCAGGCAGCATCCGAGTTCGTGGCCCCCGGCATCGGGGTGGAGCCCGGCAGTGACTGCTGGCTTTGGGAATCGGTCCTGATCCGCGACGGCGAGATCATCGCGCACCTGCAGGAAAACGTCTCCGCGCAACCCGTCAGCATCGGCAAGAATGCCGCCTCGCCCCTGGAGATAAAGGACGACGGCGGCGCCACCTTGCTTGCCACCCTCACCAAACAGCTGGGCCGGCTACCCGGTCCCGGCGAGTGCCAGATCAGCCTGAGCCAGGCGGGGCCCAGCCGCGCCAAGCTGCTGGACCTGCGCCCGTCGGACCCGGTGCTGGTCCTCACGCAGTACGTCAGGAACGGCAGCCAGCCGTTCTACCTGGCCAAGTGTCTGATCGCGGCCCGCGCGGGGCATCTCTCGGTAATGCAGCAGTTCCAGTCCTGACTGCAATCGCCCCTCGAGCCGGTACTTGCCGCAAGCTCCGGCCGGACGTCAGGCGGACGACCCCGCTGAGGCAAGTGCCGCCGTCGTGCTTTCGAAATAGCCAAGCAGCGTCTTCACCAGGTGCGGCGCGAAATCCTCTTCCAGCGACAGCACCACTCGGCACCGCGCACCTCGGACGTCCGGATAGCCGGCATACAATCCCCGCATGTCGCAGACGGTCTGTCCGCGGGATGGCCCGGAGGAGGTGTCGACGACGGCACGCACCACCGGAGCCGCCGCAGCTTCAACTGCACCCACGGCGAGCGCCGCCGCCAGCGGATCGTGCATCGCCGAGCAGGGGCGGCCGTAGATGCCCTCGTAGAAGCGGAAGTAGTAGCCCAGCATCTCTCCCAGCGCCTGCGGCACCGGCGCGGACGAGGCCAGCAGCTCCTGCCGGTGGTGCTCCTCCAGGACGGACTTCATGGTCACGTCCAGCGGCACCAGGGTGACGTCCCAGTCGGCGGCGAGCACAAGGGCGGCGGCCTCGGGGTCGTTGTGGATGTTGGCCTCGGCCACCGGCGTAATGTTCCCGGGAGCGAGTGCCGCGCCGCCCATCACAGTCACGGAAGCCACCAGCGAAGGCAGCGCGGGCTCCAGCCGAAGGGCTTCGGCGATGTTGGTCAGGGGGCCGATGGCGAGCACCCGCAGCGTCCCCGGATGGGAGCGGGCCAGCCGCACCAGCATCTCCGCCGCGGACTCGGAAGCCAGCCCGGCAGGAGAAGCCGCAAGCGACACTTCGCCGATCCCGTTCTGCCCATGCACCCAAGGCGCACCACCCCCGAAAGCGCCGGCGAGCGGATCGTGGGCACCCAGCGCCACCGGGATGTCCGCAGAACCGGCGAGCTGGAGCAGGTCCAGCGTGTTGCGGGCCCCGACTGCGGCGCTCACGTTGCCGCTGACGGTCCCGATCCCCACCACCTCGGCGGCAGGGGCGGCGAGCAGGTAGGCCAGGGCGAGGGCGTCGTCGATCCCGGTGTCGCAGTCCAGGTAGAACGGGGAGGTGGCAGTCATGGTGCTTCTTTCAGATCGGTGATGGGTCAGAGAGGTCAGACGGTCCCGCCCTTGGGGGCGGCGACGAAGAGGCTGACGATGAACGCGGCGGCCGTGATGCCTACCGAGATCCAGAGGGCGGTGGCGTACCCGGCGGCCGTGGCCTGGGCGGCGAAGGGGGCCACGAGGACGACGCCGAGGCTCGCCCCGATGCCGAAGGAGGCACCGTTGATGCCGGGCAGTGCAGCCGGGGCCTCCTTGGGCGAGAGCAGCACCGAGAGCCCGTTGATGGCGGTGAGGAAGAAGCCGTTATAGAAGATGCCCAGCGCGGCGACGGCGATCAGCACCGCCACCTGGCTCTCCGAGAACGCGGCGGCAGTGATGGCGCAGGCCAGGCTCAGCCCGGTCCCGGCGCGCAGGGTCTTGATCCAGCCACGCCGGTCGGCCAGCCAGCCGGCAAGCGGTGCCGCAAACACGCCGATAAGCGCGGCCGGGGTGAGGAACAGCAAAGCCGACACGGACGCGGAAAGCCCGAAGCCGCCGTCGGAATCCTGGCTGAGCAGCACCACGGTGAAGTTGATGATCGCGAAGATCCCGGCCAGCGTGAGGACGGTGGTGGCGATGACCGGCCACACCTGGCGGGAGCGCAGGTGGTGGACGGCGATGAGCGGGTGGCTGCGGCGTTTTTCGATGAACCAGAACGCGGCGAAGGAGGCGACGGTGGCGGCCAGCAACGCCAGCGTGCCGGGTGCGGTCCAGCCCGCGGCGGATCCGCCGGAGACGAAGTACGTGATGAACACGAGGAACAGCGAGAGTGAACCGGCGCCCCACCAGTCCATGGCGCCGCGGACCCCCTCGGGGCGGCCGGCCGGGACCACCCGGATGATGCAGGCGGCGGCAACGGCGGTTAGGACCAGCACGACGACGAAGATGGACCGGAAGCCCAGGGTCTCGGCCATGAGGCCGCCCACGTAGCCGTCCACGCCGCCCACTCCCCCGTTGATGGCGGCGATGATGCCCACCGAGGTGCCGAAAACTTTCGCCTGGAGGTTCTCGCTGAGGACGATGTACGCGAGCGCGAAGACCGCGCTGGAGACGCCCTGCAGGAACCGGCCGGTGATGAGCAGCTCCAGCGTGGGCGCGGTGATGCAGAGGATGGTGCCGGCGCCCATGATGCCGAGGACCAGCAGCAGGGCGGCGCGGCGGCCGATGAAGTCGCTCCACCTGCCGATCACGGGCCCGGCGATGGCGCCGGCAAGGAAGAACATGGACTGGACCGGGGCTGCGGCATCGGCGTTCCGGCCGAAGCTGGCGGCGATCTGCGGCAGCGCGGGCGTGACCATGCTGGCGTTGAGCTGGAAGGAGAGCACGCCGAGCAGCAGGGTGGAGATCAGCAGGGCGGCGCGGCGGCCGGAAAATTTGGCCGGGCTGTCGGGAAGTACGACGGCGGCTGCGGCTTCAGCGGGCGGCGCGGCGGCCGCCGGGGTCGGGGTGTTCACATCAAACTCCTTTGTTCGAGCAGGCGTGCTTGCCTTTCTGCGGGCAAGATCGAGTTGTTATACAACCATGTATGACTGACAAGTACAACCCATGGCGTACACTGATTTCTGTTCCCGCCGCGTCCGGCACCCCTCCGAAAGAGACTTTCCATGAGCAATCGACTTCCTGCCGTCACCGTGGTCGGCAGCATCAACCTGGACCTGATCGCCACCGCAGAACGGCTTCCTACAGCCGGCGAAACCATCGGGGGCGCAGTGCTGTCCGAACAGCCCGGCGGCAAGGGTGCCAACCAGGCAGCGGCGGCGGCGCGGCTCGGCGGCAGCGCCCGCATGGTCGGCGCCGTGGGCAAAGACGCGCAGGGCCAGCGGATGCTGGACGCCCTGGCAGGTGCCGGCGTCGATACCGCTGCCGTTGCCGTCCTGCCCGAAGCGACCGGTACCGCGCTGATCGTGGTGGACGCCGACGGCGAGAACCAGATCGTCGTGTGCCCGGGCGCCAACTCCCGCCTCTCGCTGGAGGGTGTGGAGTTCGGCCCCGATGAGACGGTGCTGTGCCAGCTGGAGGTGGGCCTGCCCGTGGTGGTGGAGGCGGCCCGGCGGGCGAAGGGCCCCTTCGTGCTGAACGCGGCGCCGGCCATGGATCTCCCGGCGGAGCTGCTGGAGCGCTGCGACCTGGTGATCGTCAATGAGAGCGAGTACGCCCTGATCCCTGCCCTCGCCGGAGCCAAGCTGGTGGCGGTCACGTACGGTGGCGAGGGTTCCGCCATGTTCGAGCACGGCCGGAAGGTGGCGGAGGCGCCGGCGTCTGCGGTGCGTGTGGTGAATACGGTCGGCGCGGGCGACGCGTTCTGCGCAGCCCTGGTACTGGCCCTCGGTGCCGGGCTCGGCTACGCGGCAGCGCTTTCCGTTGCCAACGCGGTGGGTGCGGACGCGGTGGGCGATCCCTCGTCCCAGCCGGCGCTTGCCCCGCTGGCCGGGTACGTTTCGAGGGTTGCCGGGGCGGACGTGTCCGGGCCGTGAACTTGATGTTCCGGCCTGCAGTGCCGGCCGATTACGACGACGTCCGGCGGATCACGCGGGACGCCTACCTTTCGGCCGGGCACTTTCCGGCGGACCACCCGTACATGGGCGTGCTTGAGGACGTGGAACACCGGGCGGAGCACGCCGAGGTGTGGGTGGCCGAAACGGCCGGCCATGTGGTCGCGGCGGTGATGCTGACGTTCGCCGGCCAGCCGTACAGCGAGATCGCCATGGAGGGGGAGCTGGAGTTCCGGATGCTCGCGGTGGACCCGGCGATCCAGGGCGGCGGCGTGGGGCGGGCCGTGGTCCGCCGGGTTATCGACCATGCCAGGTCCCTGCCGGGGATCGGCGCGATCTGCATTACCAGTGCAACCTTCATGGAGCGTGCCCACGCGCTGTACGAGTCCCTGGGCTTCCGCCGCGCGCCGGACCGGGACTGGTACGTGCCGGGCGAGGACGTCCTGCTGTGGGTGTTCCGGCTGGAGCTTTAGGAGACCGAAGCCTCCCGGTGGTTGAGCCTGTCGAAACCGAGCCGGTCGATGCCTGGATTCCCGCCCCACATCGAGGGCCGAGAAGATAAAATTGGCCATGGTTGTGCTCTTCTCAGCAATCGGAATTTTGTTGTGGGTTGGCGTCCTTTTCGCCGCCCTCGTTTTCTTCGGAGTGGTCTGGCTCTTCTGCCGGACGATGCTTTGGATTTTCGGCCTTGCCGGCTCAACGACCCGTCAGAAGGTGAGTGCTGGTCCTAACCGGTATGCGCGGCCCGCTCCGAGACCAGTGGCTCCGCCCCGCAGCGCCGCACCGGTCCCTCCGGCGCCGGCAAAGAAACCTGCCGACGCCGAAGTCATGCCGGACCTGATTCCCAAATGGAACCAGGCGCACCGGCGCTACGTGGACCAGGACCGGGCAGACTGGCAGAAGCAGTTCGACTCCCTGAACTCCCGCCGGCTCTAGCCACCGCGATAGCCCCTGCCGAATAGTAGCTAGGCTTTTGCTGCACACCATCGCCGATTTAGGGGGAGCTCGACTTGGAAGCAGCAGCAGTAACTACATGGATGTTCGTCGAGGAATGCCCGATTCCCAATGACGTCATGGAACTCATGGTTGGCGGTGAGCAGCCCGTCGCGGCCTACCGGACGTTCCGGGACAGCGCCATTTTCACCACCAAGCGCATGATTGTTCGGGACGCCCAGGGCATCACGGGCAAGAAGGTGGAGGTCTATTCGCTCCCCTACTCCGCCATCAACATGTGGTCGTCAGAGAATGCCGGGAAGTTCGATCTCGACGCCGAGCTTGAGCTGTGGACCCGGGCAGGTCACATCAAGATCAAAGTCGGTAAGAAGGCCGACATCCGGCGTCTCGACATGTTGATCGCGCATTCCGTCCTGGGTGGCCAGCACTGATTATATGGCCCGGGGAACTTCCCCGGGCCATTCGACTATCCTTGTCACGCAGTTAACCGGCCATTCACATCCTCCTCGGAACCTGTCCAACCGGCCTTCCTACGGTCGAAGGCATGGACAACATCTCACGCAGATCCCTGATTTCCGCCGGCCTTGGGGCAGGCCTGGTCGCTGCCCTGCCGAGCGCCGCCGTCGCGGTTTCCACCGCTGACGACGCCGGCCTCCGGACTGATCCCTTCATGCTTGGTATCGCCTCGGGTGAGCCGTGGCCCGACGGCTTCGTGATCTGGACGCGCCTGGCACTGGACCCGCTGGCCAAGGACGGCCTGGGCGGCATGCCGTCACGGCAGGTCCCCGTCGCCTGGGAAGTGGCCGAAGACCCGAACATGCGCCAGGTAGTATCCCGCGGCGTCGAACAGGCCAGGATCGAAACCGCCCACTCCGTGCACGTGGAACTCAAGGGCCTCAAGCCCGGCCGCGAATACTTTTACCGCTTCCGCAGCGGCCGCCACATCAGCGAGGTTGGCCGCACCCTCACCAGCCCGGCGCCGCACGAGACGCCGGCGGCGCTGGCTATGGCGTTCGCCAGCTGCTCGCAGTACGAGCACGGCTACTTCACCGCCTACACCCGCCTGGCCGAGGACCACCCGGACCTGGTGCTGCACCTGGGCGACTACCTCTACGAGTACAAGAAGGACAGCTACGTGATCGGCGGCGGCAACCCGCGCGACCACCAGGGTCCGGAGACCACCACGCTGGCTGGCTACCGGCAGCGGCACGCGCAGTACAAGTCCGACGCCGACCTGCAGGCAGCGCACGCGATCGCGCCGTGGCTGGTGGTCTGGGACGACCACGAGGTGGACAACAACTGGGCGGACGAGGTCCCGGAGAACAACGACGCCGCCCAGCTCAACGACACCACCGAGCGGTTCCGCCAGCGCCGCGCCGCCGCCTTCCAGGCCTACTACGAGAACATGCCGCTGCGCGCGTCGTCCGTCCCTGCCGGGTTCGACATGAAGATCTACCGCACCATCCAGTGGGGGCAGCTGGCCAACTTCCACATGATGGACACCCGGCAGTACCGCGACGACCAGCTGGCCGGCGACGGCTGGAAGAAGAACGTCACTGAACGCCTCGCCGAGGACCGCACCATCACGGGCGCCGAGCAGGAGAAGTGGCTGCTGGACGGGTTCAAGAACTCCACCCAGCGCTGGGACATCCTGGGCCAGCAGGTCTTCTTCGCCGAACGCGACCGCAACGCCGCCGCGGACATCGACGACGTCTCCATGGACGGCTGGGACGGCTACGCCGCCTCCCGCCGCCGCATCACCCAGGGCTGGGTAGAGGCCAACGTGCGCAACGCCGTCGTCCTCACCGGCGACGTGCACCGCAACTGGGCCAACGACCTCAAGGCCGATTACAAGGACCCGGCCTCGCCCGTAGTTGGCTCCGAACTGGTTTGCACCTCCATCACCTCCACCGGCAACGGCACTGGCTCCACCACCGACCCAGTCATGGCCTGGAACCCGCACCTGAAGTTCTACAACGACAACCGCGGCTACGTGAACACGCGCGTTACGAAGGATGCGATGACCGCGGACTTCCGGGTACTGGACTACGTCACGACGCCGGGCGCCCCCGTTTCGACGAAGGCTTCGTTCGCGATCCAGGACGGAGTACCGGGGTTGCAGATGCGCGGCTAGCCTCTGCCTCTGCACAAGATGCGCAACTTTTGGGGGCCGGGGAGTTGCCTTCTCTTTTGTTGACGCGGAGTGCCGATTGAGGCCCGGACATAAGTTGCGTATCAGGGCGCATGACGACGGCGGGTGGCTTGCTTTACTGCCGGCCACCCGCTGCCCAAGACTGGCGCGGCGGACAGTAGGGAGATTCCGAGACACCGAAGGTGTTTGAAAGCCAAGGCCTTGGTGAAGTCTGCCGCTATTCCTCCGTAACCGTCCGGCGGTATGAGGATCCGGAAGCAGTCCGCTCCAGCAGGCCGAAGTCGACCAGATAGCGGCGCAGCAGCACCACGTCTTCGGTGTAGCTCAGCAACCGCTCGTTGACCTGCCTCTCGGTGAGGTCCTCCCCCGGCCGGATAGCTTCACGCACGATCCACGCCAGGAGCTCGCGCCGGTCCACCGGGCTGGCCGGGTACCGTTCGATTCGGCCCAGTCGCAGGAAGCGGTCCACCCCGGTCCTCGGCTGGCGCCTTGGCTGCTGGGAGAGAAGCTCACGGAAGACCGCCTCCGACGCCACCAGGCCGCTGCTCCCGCTCCATTCGACAAGACCGGCTTCCAGCAGAATGCTGATGGCTTTTGAGCGCTGCTGGTCCTTGACGCCCGGGAGTACATCCTCACCAAGCACGATCTGCGCATAAGCAGTCCGCGCATCCCGGTTCGCGAGCGCCGCCATGACCCGGCGCCAGTGCGGTCCACCTTGACCCGGTGATCCGTTCATGGCACTCCACCTCCCGCCGCTGCGCAGAACAGGGTCCAGTTCACATTTCTCCCGGCCCCGAAGCTCAGCAAGAACTGACTTAAAGCTGGGACAGCAGCCTACGTCCGGCCTATACGATTCCCCTAGACAGGCCCGGGCACGGGCTTCCGGCGAACCGAACATGGGGGAATCGATGCAGGAACTCAGCCGCATCTATTGGACGCGTCAGGGCCTTCGCCTTGCTTACACGGCGGTGACGGTGTGGCTCGCCGTCGCCGTGCTAACCGCGCTCATGCCGAAGGCGGCACCTGTTGGCGGCGCAGGTTCCTCTTCTCCCGCGGAGGTGCTGCGCGGCCTGGTGGACGGCGTTCTCGCTGCGGCCATGCTGCCCGGCCTGGCCGTCGTGGGGCTGGGCATTGTGGCCGCCGTCGACGGCGGGACTACGTCACGTCCGGCGCTTCAGTCAGCGCCGGCGAACGGCAGCCACTCCCCTAGTCTCGCGCCAATGGCGTCCTGTTAACGGGACCGGACCACGGCCGCGACCGCTTCAACGGCGGAGCGCGGGCTCGTCAGGACCGGAGTCTTGAGCCCGTTCAGGAGGGCGGCGGCAGGTTCCATGCTCGCCTGGGCAAGGACAACGACGTCGCAGCAGCCTGCGAGCGCACGGGCCGCGTCGGCGATGCGTGAGTGGTAAGCCTCCGCATCCCCTGCCAGGAAGGCCTCCCAGGCACCTTCGACGACGCTGACCTCAACAGAGATATCCGATCCCGCGTTTGCGGCCTCCTCCGCGAGGACGCGTGTGGTCGGCTCAACTGTGCTCGTGAGCGCCACGAGGACACCGACCCGCGGGCCGAGAGTCACGGCCCGGCGAAGCATCGGCCGGTCGATACGGATAACATCCAGTCCGCCGCCCGACAGTCCCTCCGCTACCTCGCCCAGCGTCGAGCAGGTGCAGAGCACCACCTCACACCCGGCCTCGCGAAGTTCCGCAAGGTGGGAGGTTACGATGGCACGCACGCTCTCGGCGTCCCCGTTCCGCCTGGCCACCTCCAGGGCTTCGGGATCCACGCGGTGGACCGTGGAGGCGGAGGGCATGAGCTCACGGGACAGGGCCTCGAACGTCGCCTCGTGAACCTGCGCCGTGTGGAGGAAGCCGACCATACCCGCGGCTGCTGGACGAAATTCGGTCATGGAGCCCGACTCTAACAGGGCGGTTTCTCACGAACGTCGCAACACCGGCGGAAAGTGGTGTTGTTTCATGCGCAGTTCGACGCGCCGATCGAGGAAAATGGGGCCTCCGGGCTTGGTTGAGAATCGGCCTTTGTATGTTCAGCTCATGAAAGAAGCAGAGGGAGCTGTTCCACGGGACTCAGAATTTGAGTAGTTGGGCGTCCGTGGACCCGTCAGTGTAGGTAACTTCGACGGGCACTCCTTCATCAGAGGCATTCCGCAGGTCGTTGCCGGGTAGCCAAAAGGCGAAGTGGCCTTTCGCGACGGTTGCTATCACTTCTTCGTTTGCCGAGTTGGTGTAGGTAATCGCCGCGACTTCGGCTCCCACGCGACCTGACGCAAGCGAGAGGGGTTTGTTTGAGCTTGTTCCGGTTCCGAGTTGGGTCGCAGCAATACCTCGTGCAGGCAGTGCCGCCGCGTTCGTGGTTTTTCCGACCGAGCCGAATGACCCTTTGTCGAACCAGGGGGCCGTGGCGTCGGCGGTACATGACGCTTCGAAACCGTCAGGACCAGTGAGGACCACAGTCACCCATGCCCCCCGCCGCTCAGCAACGGCTACTTCCGCCGCTGAAAGTTCGCTTGAGTACATTCCGTCGCCAACACGTCGGGTTGACGAGAGGCAGTCTGCGACGGCGCCGTCACGCTCGGCGCCAATAAGCGTCCCCGGTACGGCAGTCCACGTGGCGAATGCCGGGTCGCCTTTCCCTGAAAGTGCGGGCACTACGATTAATCCCGCCGTGACTGCTGCTACCAGGCCTCCGAGAGCCACGGCTCGTCGTCTGCGGGTGGTCGTGGATTTGGCCTGCTTGTGAGTAACACCCAACCTGCCAGGGAGAGCCGAAGTTGGTTCCGAGCTAAGTATGCGCACAAGGTCTGCTTCCGCCCGGGTGGGGTTAGCCTGTGGGCTCTGCCCGGCTGCGTCCAGGGAGCGCAGCAGTGTGTCGAGGTTCTGGTCATTTTTCATAACGTTGGCGCCTTCTCAGGTGTTGCCGCCGGAATGTCGGAAGCATGATGGGGGAGGTGGTCGAGTAGAAGCCGGAGAGCCCGTCTGGCGCGGGTCAGTCTCAGTCGGAAAGCCACGGGCGAGATTCCGAGGACTGTGGCCGCCTGCGGCGCGGCAAGGTTCTCGAAGACGGCAAGTCCCAGAGCTTCTTGATGGACTTCAGAAAGAAGCATCCAAGCGCGGCTTAGATCTATGCGACTACCGACCAGATCAGCATGAGAGGTGCTCCACGCAGTTGGTTCTGCTTCAGCGAGACGGACGCCGAGTGCCCGCCGTCGCTGTTCACCGCGTCGGGCATTCAGCATAAGATTCCGCGCGATCCCGAAAACCCAGGCACGGGCATCGTTCTCGTTCGCCGGTGCTTCAGAGAAACGCTTCCAAACGACAAGGAACGCCTCAGCGACCACGTCCTCCGCATTTTCCGTGTCGGTGCGACGCTGAACAAACTTCAGTAGGTCGGCATATGCGGATTCATATAACGACCGAAAGACGTCCGCCCTGTCAGGGGCCCTCGATAGATGACTCATACCCTGTACCTGTCCACCACCTGCCTAAGTGTGTCGCAAATGATCGAACAATTTTGGCAGCCCCCTTACCGAGCAAGAACCGGGGCGCGGTGACCCCTGCAACTAGCGAACGGCCCGGTCGACGTTCACCCGGCCATTCGCCCAGAGAGTGCCCGTCCCGGCGATCTTGTCGGCTGTCGATTCGACCTTTGCGCGGATTGCCGAGCCTGTTGCTCCGGGGTTGGTGCTCCAGGCCAGGGCGGCGGCCGCGGAGACGATAGCCGAGGACATGGAGGTCCCGTTGCCAACGTCGTACCCGAAAGAACGGTTGTTCTGCGTCCCCAGTACGAATGCATGATTCGGGAACGTGGAGTAAACGTTGAATCCGGGTGCGGCGATGTCCACCCAGCTGGCGCCGTAGGTTGAGAAGGATGCCTTCGCGTCCTTGTTGTCCGTGGCGGCGACAGCAATGACGTTGGGGTAACCAGCCGGATAGATTTGCGCCTGGTTGCCTCCGTTGCCTGCTGCGGCAACGAGCACCACACCCTTGTTCCAAGCGTTGTTCACCGCAGCTTCGAGGGTGCGTGAGGCTCGCACTCCAAGGCTCATGTTGATGACCTTTGCACCATTGCTCACCGCCCAGTTGATGCCGTTCGCCAGGCTTGAGCTGGATCCGACGCCGCTGTCATTGAGGACCTTGCCGTCCAGGATGCTGCAGCCCGGGCACACGCCGGCCACGCCGACACCGTTGTTGGCGGTGGCGGCGACGATCCCTGAAACATGTGTGCCGTGGCCGTAGTTGTCGTCACCAGTCTCCCCGGCGGTGAAGTTGGCGCGGGCGGCAACCTTCGGTGCGATGTCGCCATTGTCGTTGGCGACGCCGGAATCAAGGACGGCCACCTTGATACCGATGCCGGTGGTGACGGTCCAGGCCTCGACGGCGTCTACGTCGGCATCCTTCGTGCCAGCCGCTATCTGGATGTCGCCTTTGGTGTTGGTGAATGACTGGCCGTCGTTCTGCAGGGCGTACTGCCGCGGGAAGAACTCATCGGTCGTAGAGGCAAGGACCACCTGGTCCGGCTCCGCATACTCAACCACCGGGTTCCGGCTCAGGGCTTCGATGAGCTGCAGCTCCTTCCCGGCCGGCACAGTGATGAGGCGGGCGCCGGTGCTGCCGACGCCGGGTCCGTCGCCGAGGGCATGCTGGCGCAGCACGCCCGCGGCCGCACGGTCGTCGCGGAACTTGACGAGGATCTGCCCCTCCGTAATTGACGGCTGGGGCGCAGCATTGCCGGGGACGACGGCGCCGAACAGGGAACCAAGAACCAAGGTGATCGCGGCTAAGCCCGCCGGCACGAGTTTCTTCATAGGGTCATCTTCCGCGCACCCGTGCTGGCTCGATAGGGGGAGATGCCCCCTTATAGTCCCGCAGCCAACGCACGCGCGGCGGGCGCCGCCGTCGTCTTCGCGTCTGTGCCCGGGAATTGCGCAGAAACTTTTCCTATTGACAAGAAAAGTTTCCGCAACTTACCGTGAATGTATTGCACACGTTCAGCACTTCCAGGAGGATCCGTGAGCTTCACGTCCCGCAGGGTCACCTTGGCCGACGTCGCCAATGCCTCCGGTGTTTCCATCGGCACGGTATCCAAGGCGCTCAACAAGCGCGGCCAGTTGCGTGAAGACACCCGGGACCGTGTCCTGGCCGCGGCAAGGGAGCTCGGTTTCGAGGCCGCTTCTCCGGAAGGCAGCAGCAACGACGTCCTCACCATCGGCCTGGTGACCTCGGACGACATCGGACGCTTCAGCATTCCCGTGATGTACGGGCTGGAGGATTCGTTCGGCCCGGACCACGCCTCGGTGCTCATCAGCAACTCCCGCGGCGACCTGGTTCGCGAGCGCCACTGCGTGGAGACGCTGGCCTCACGCAATGTCGATGCGATCGTGGTCATGACCAACCTCACCGGCCCCCGCACCCCACTGCCCCCGACATCAGTTCCGATCGTCTATGTCATGGGCCATTCTTCCGACCCCGAAGACATGTCCGTGGTGGTTGACCAGGTGCAGGGGATGCTCCTCGCGCTCGAACATGCAGCCAACCTGGGCCACCAGAACATCGCCTATGTGGCCGGGCCGCGCCAGGACTACTCGGCCCGCATCCGCGCCCAGGCCGTCCAGGAACATGCCGGAGCCTTCGGCCTGACCCTGGTGAGCGACCGTCCCCTCTACGGAAACTGGTCCGAGGCCTGGGGCAGGCAGGCCGCCCAGATGCTGCGCCAGCGGGTGGAACCTGTGGACATCGTGCTCTGCGGCAGTGACGAAATCGCCCGCGGTGTGGCTGACGGACTCCGCGAGGCAAACATTGTGGTGCCCCACGACGTCGCGATCATCGGCTTCGACAATTGGGCGGCGGCGGCCGTGAACTGCAGGCCCGCCCTGACAACCATCGATATGAACCTCGAGGAACTGGGCCGCGCCGCAGGAGAACGCGTCCTGGAAGCCATCGGCGGAAACAGCAGGACTGGAGTGGAAGCACAGCCCTGCCAGCTCATCGTCCGCGATTCCACCTAACCTCCATCCACGCCAACGTAAACGACCACTAGGGTCCAATGATGCACTCCCCGCCGGCCGCACTTCCCATGCACCCCACCACCGCCACCGCGGAAACCACCCTGCCGCCGTCGTCCTTTCCCTTGGCCAGCGTCCGGTTGCTGCCCGGCGACTTCAAGAACGCGCAGGACACCAGCATCCGCTATGTCCTGGCACTGGACGCCGACCGCCTCTGTGCGCCCTACCGCAGGGAAGCAGGACTTACGACGACGGCGGCGGGGTACGGCGGGTGGGAATCCGACGGCATGGGAGGACACATCGGCGGGCACTACCTTTCGGCCTGCGCGCAGTTGTTTGCGGCAACGGGCGATGCCCGCTTGCTCGAACGGCTGCAGTACGTGCTGGGCGTGTTCGAAGAGTGCCAGAACGCGGCGGGCACCGGGTACCTGGGCGGGGTTCCCGGCGGCCGCCGACTGGGCGAAGAACTGCGGGCAGGAGTCGTTGATGCGGACCTGTTCACGCTCAACGGGCGCTGGGTCCCGCTGTACAACCTGCACAAGACATTCGCCGGGCTGCTGGACGCCCACACGTATGCCGGGGCCGAGTCTGCCCTGCGTATGCTGACCCGCATGGCGGACTGGTGGCTCACGGTTTCCGCCGGCCTGGACGATGCCACGTTCGAGGACGTCCTGGCCACTGAGTTCGGCGGGATGAACGACACCCTGACGTCCCTAGCCCAGCTGACCGGGCGGGAGGAGTATTTGCGCGAGGCTCAGCGCTTTTCGCACCGGGCCATCCTGGAACCCCTCGCCGCGGGCCAGGACCGGCTGGACGGGCTCCACGCCAACACGCAGATACCCAAGGTGGTGGGGTACGAGCGGTACGCCCAGGCCACGGGCAGCCAGGAGCACCGCAAGGCGTCCGACTGCTTCTGGCACACCGTCACCCGGGAGCGGACCGTATCCATCGGGGGCAACAGCGTCCGGGAGCATTTCCACCCGTCGCGCGATTTCACGCCCATGATCCTCGACGTCCAGGGGCCGGAGACCTGCAACACCTACAACATGCTGAAGCTCGCCAAGCTGCGCTTCGAGCGGGCCGGCCACCCGGCAGCGCTTGAGTTCTACGAGCGTGCCACCTTCAACCACATCCTCTCCTCACAGCACCCCGAGCGCGGCGGGTTCGTGTACTTCACGCCGATGCGTCCGTCCCACTACCGCGTGTACTCCACCGTCCATGAGTCCATGTGGTGCTGCGTGGGCTCCGGCCTGGAAAACCATGCCCGCTATGGCGAGCTGATCTACAGCCACAGCGGCGGCAGCCTGGCGGTGAACCTCTACATCGCCTCTGAGCTCACCTGGGCCGAACGCGGAGTGAAGGTGCGGATGGAGACGGATTTTCCGCACTCGGACACAGTCCTGCTGACCGTCACGGCGGAAAACCCCACAGCCTTCACCCTGCAGCTGCGCCGGCCGGAATGGGCAACGGCCATGGAAATTCTTGTCCATGAAACGGACGCTGCCGGGAGGCAGCCGCAGGCGCAGGCAGTGGAGGGGAACACCGGCTTCCTCCATCGCGTGTGGGAGGGAACCACCACGGTCTCCGTCCGGCTGCAGGCCGAAATCCTGGCCGAAGCCCTGCCTGACGGTTCCCCCTGGGTTTCTTTCCTCTACGGGCCCGTGGTCCTCGCGGCGCGGGAGGGAACCGCCGGTGTGGAAGCCGTGCAGGCGCCGGACGAGCGCATGGGCCATGTTGCCTCCGGTCCGCAGGCTCCCCTGGCCGGCACTCCGGTGGTGGTTGCGGCAGACCCGGCAGCCGCCGTCGAACTGTCCAACCGGGCTGCCGTCACCGCGGAACTGACCGCCGTCCGGGACGGCGCAACCGTGCGGCTCAAGCTGGAGCCGTTCGCCGGGATCCACGACGAGCGCTACACGGTGTACTGGCCCACGGGTGCCTCCGCCAAGGTACGGACGGTCGAGCTTGCCGCGACGGATGCTGCCGCGGACAAGAGGGGCGTCGTCGACGCCGTGACCGCGGGCGAGCAGCAGCCGGAGTCGGACCATTTCTTCGCCGGTGAAGCGACCCGGGCCGGCGGCAACGACGGAGTGCACTGGCGCAACGCGACGGGTTGGTTCTCCTATGTCCTCAAGGATTCCGGCGGCAGGGCCGCCACCCTACGGATAAGGATGCGGCCTGGCACAGGACACGGGCAGCGGATCAGCCTCAACGGTGTGGCACTGACCGAGGCTTTGCGCTCCAGCGTCGAGCATGGCGCCGAGGTTACCGAATACGCAGTCCCCGCAGAGGCAAGGACTGAAGTGTCCGGAGCACTCGTGTTCGCCGTCCATGCCCTCCCCGGCACCGCCACCGGTGACCTGCTTTCCGTCGAGTTGCTTGAGTGCGGGCAGGCTGGCTGATGGGGGGTGGCTTCACCACGCCGGTAGCGGCCGTGAGTCCTCCCTTGCGTAACAAACCGCATCACCGGGCCCGGCTCTGTATTGTCTTGTCACGCCGGAATATATCCAGTCGTTGGATGACAAACCTTGTAACAAGACTTTATGACTTCCGGACCGGCACGATTTTCAACATCGAGTTCGCAGCCTATGCGGTGCGCTTCCGTGCAGGTCCTGGCTAATTGAAATGGAACCATATTGGGGAATTTGGACTTCAAAACTGTACGAACTCTTGGCCCGGAGGGGTCGAATCTCGAGGCTGCTGCCCATGAATGGTTCCGGAGAAATAACATCGCCGGAACCGTAGTGCTGCATTCCAGCGTCGAAGACGCCATCGAAAGCGCGGACGGCAAACACGAAGCAGTCATGGCCTGCGCCGCCTATCCAAAGTTTCACGACATTGTGTTCGGAAACCTCGCAACCCTGGAGATCGTGGACAGCTTCATCATGCCCACGCACAACATGGTTTTGGCCGCGCCAAAGGACAGCGCCATATCCACGTGCGCCAGCCACCGTGCCCCGAGTTCCCTGCTGCCGGAGGGCGTGCGCTGGGTGGAAAGCACCAGCAACTCCCAGGCCGCCCTGGACTGCCTGGATGGATTGGCTGATGCCTGTATCACCACCGACATCTCGGCCAGACGGCATGGCATGTCCGTGCTCCATGACTTCGGGCCGGTACCTATGGCCTTCACGCTGCATGCCGCGCCCTGAACGCCGCAGCGGATCAGACACAACTGGAACAGACGTTAAACGAAGGAAGCAATAAATGAACCCGACAACAACGGCCACCAGGACCCTTGGGAGTTTTGTCGAAGAGACAACCAGGAACCGCGCGGACCACCTGCGCCGCACGCTGTCCCCGCTCGTGGAAACGTTCCGGCGTCGGCAGGAACTGGATGGACGGATAGAACAGCCGCAGGACAGCGACGCGGTGCTGCTCCGGGAGATTGCGGACGTGGCTGTTGCATTCCTTACCGGGATGGGTCGGGTCGGCCAGGCGGATGCCCTGCGTAAGGACATTGACGGCTGGCTGGAGGCTGGCCTGGGCGCCAAACCAGGCTTTGACCGCAGCAGGGACGCCTTCGCTGTGGTTCCGAACAACGCAGAGATGTTCTTTTTGGGGGCCGTGTACACAACCAACAGCGAGCAGCCGTGTGGCCACCGGCTGGACTATTTCTACGCGCAGCGCCACGAACCCACGTTTGTGACGTCGATAGCGGACGCATACCCCCACCCGCACAACGTGGTGCAGGAAGTCATCCTTCTTGCAGGGAGCGAAGGTTTCACGCGCGGCAACTGCCTAGTTTTCTTCCCGGAAAACGTTGCCGCCGCGGAAAAGATCAAAGAGCAGAACTATGCCGTGTTTTTCTTCAGCAAGTTCAAGGCCATCCATGAGGGCATCGGAGTTGCGGCAGCCCGTGAAGTGATGACACCGGAATCCGTCATCCTGGATTCCGATGGCATGGACCCGTACGCGTGCTATGAGGCCCGTAGCCTTTGGGGCTACCTGCATGACAGGGCGCACTTCAGCGGAAAGTGGCCTATTTCTGATTACACCCTGCTGAAAATGAACTGGTTCATCGGGGTCCTCGAAGAGCTCAAAGTTGATGCGAAGGCTATCCTCCTCGCCCACTCCACCTCCATGCCGTATGCCGATGAACTGCTCGCCATGATTCTTGTCGAACGGCTGTTCCGGTACCCGCTGGAAAAGGAAGCGGAATCCAACTTTGACGCCGCGACGGGGGTTTTCCTGTATTCCTGGTTCCACGCAACCGGCGCCATCAAGGTGTCCGCTGACCGTCTCCACATCGACCGGGACGCTGTCCTCGCGCAACTTCCTACCCTCGTGGCGGAAATCGAAGCCCTTGAGAACGGCGCGCACACGCCGGAGGAGTACAAGGCCGCAGCCAAGTCGTTTGTCTACGAGTATTTGGCACCCGGCGAGGCCGGCCGCCGGTACAAGTTCCTGCCATACCAGGAAATTCTGCGCTCCAAAAGCAGCCACCTCGCGGACCAGGCAGCCCTTGATTTCTCCGATCCGGTTCTGTGATCCGCGATGACCGTTGAAGGAACCAAGCCTGAATTGACCAGACGGCCCAAAGTACTGGCACTGCACCAGCGGACCAGCCTCGGCTGGTTGTTTGAAAGTGCGGCCGCCGCCGGTTTTGACATCGTCCTGGTGCCGCTGGATGCAGAGAAGGCAGTCACGCCCGCCCAGCTGCCGCCGTGCGTCACGGACGTTGTCCCGGCTGATTACACGAGGGACGCTGAGGACCTTGTCAGTTTCCTGGGCACGGTCGTTGCAGACCACGCCATCGACGGGGTCCTCGCCTGCCACGAGGATTCGGTGGCCCTGGCGGCACGCTTGGCTGAAGCCTGCGGCCTTCCAGGCATCTCCCCGGCCACGGCGGACGTGTTGAGGGACAAGGGGACCTTCCGCCTGGCCCTGGACGACGCCGGCCTGAACGTTCCCCGCTTCGCTGCAGGCACCTCGGAGGAGGACCTTCTGGCAGCAAGTGCCGCGCTGCAGTTTCCGGCAGTGGTGAAACCGGTGGATGGCTACTCGAGTGCCGGGGTCATTCGGGTAGACCGGCACGAGCTGCTCCCGGCGGCAATTGCCAGCTGCCAGGAGGCTGCCCGGCCACTCCGCGAACAGCTCGGCATCGCCGGGCAGCGCATTGTGGTGGAGGAATTCCTCGACGGCGTGGAACTGGCCGTCGAGTCCCTCAGCTATGCGGGCCGCACCCGCATCCTCGCCATCGGATACAAGGGACAACCCGCCGGCCCCTACTTCGAGGAAAGCGTCTACCAAGCCCCGGCCCGGCTGGATGGCAAGCTCCTTTCGCTCGTGCACGAGCAGGTGCTAGCCGCGCACCAGCACCTTGGCATCGGCTGGGGACCCACGCACACCGAACTCAGGCTCGGCCCGGGAGGACAGCCGTACATCCTGGAAATCGGTGGACGGGTGGGCGGCTCGGGTGTTTCGCACTACATCGTGCAGGCGTCAACCGGAGTGGACTACTTCGAGGAAGTTCTGGCCGCAGCAGTTGGCCGTGAGCCGGCAGTGATGTCGCTGCCGGAAATCCCGGCCCGGGCGGCCGCAGGCAATTACATCGTGCAGTGCCAGGGAGCAGGGGTGTTCCAGGGCGTTGATGGCCTGGACGAGATCGAAGCAGACCCCAGGGTCGACCTGGTGGTTCCCACCATGCAGCGGGGCCACGTAGTTAAGCCCTATCCGGAATTCAGTGGGTATCCAGGGTTCGTGCTGTCCCGTCACGAGGACATGGAGGACCTGGAAGGCTTCCACAAGCATCTCGACGACAGGTTGAAAGTGGTGTTTCAGTGATCACAGAAGCAGACACCATCTGGTGTGACGGACGCATGGTGCGGGCCGACGAGGCCAGCATCAGCGTGATGAGCCACAGCCTGCACTACGCAAGCTCTGCCTTCGAAGGGATCAGGGTTTATGACGGCGCGCCCTTCAAGAGCGAAGAGCACCTGGCCCGGCTGGCTTCCTCGGCAGCAATCCTGGGCTATGACCTTCCGTTCTCCATGACGGAGATGCAGCGGGCAGTCGCCGATGTGGTGGTCCGGAACGGGCTTCGCGATGCCTATGTCCGCCCGGTTGTCTGGCGCGGCGAGGAATCTGTGGGCGTGCGGGGCGAACGGTCAACCGTCCACGTCGCCGTCGCTGCCTGGGAGTGGCCCTCCCCTTTCTCCCGGGAGCAGGTTGAACGGGGCATTTCCGTCCAGGTCTCGCGGTGGAGGCGGCCGTCGCCTGAGTCCGCGCCCACGGAAGCAAAGTGCGCGAATCTTTACACCATCGGCACGCTCGCCGCTTCCGAGGCAAGCCAGGCAGGGTTCGACGACGCCCTCTTCCTCAGCCACCGGGGGTTTGTCGCCGATCTCACCGGCGCCAACATCTTCCTGGTCATCGATGGCGAACTGCACACCCCGGACTGCGACTCGTTCCTGGCAGGAATTACCCGGCAGACGATTCTCGACGGCGCGGCCGGGCTTGGCCTGAAGTCGCACGTCCGGGATATCGACGTGGCGGAGCTGGACGCGGCGAGCGAGGTGTTTGTCTGCGGGACTGCATACGAAATCCTTCCCGTGGCCCGGATCAACCAAACAACATACTCCGCGTCCGTGACGGCCGGACGCATCCGCGACTGGTACCTGTCCCTGACCCGGGTGAAGGAGCTGGTATGAACGGGCCGGACACTGGCCCCGGCACACGCCGGCGCGTCCTCATGGTGGGGCTGGACTGGCCCGCCATCGATGCAGCACACCGGATGGGCCTGGACGTCGTGGTCATCTGCTCCAGCAAGGCGTGGAAAAACTCCTTCCGCTCCCACACAGATGAACTTTCCCCGCTTCTGGTGGAGGACCAGTCGGTCATCGATCAGTGCCTTTCAGCCCTCAGCCTCGCCAGGCTTGACCTGGAATCCTTCAACGGCGTCTACACCACGGACGAGTTCTCCATCGGTGCGGCTGACCGGCTGGCGGACTTGGCCGGTACGCCCAGGATGACCTCGAACGGGTCGGTCATCCAGTTCCGCGATAAGGCCGTGCAGAAAATGGCGCTCGGCGGAAGCGCTGTTCGTACCGCAGGCGCTGTCCATGTGGACGACATCCTGGCCTTCGACCCCTCCTCCCTTGATTGGTCGGAACCCCATGTCCTGAAACCGGTGGCCAGCGCCGGGACCATGCATACGGCCAAGGTCTCCACCCCGGACGAGTTTCTTGAAACGGTAGGCCGGATCCGCGGCACCAGGGCCGAGGACCTGAACTACGTTGTGGAGGAGTTCATCGACGGTGACGAGTGGATCGCGGATGGAATCATCTTCGACGGGAACGTCGAGTTTCTCTCCTTCAGCCGTTACGGTGAGCCGTGCCTGGACTCGCTCGGCGGCGGACGGGCGATGACGATGCAGAAGCTGGACCACGACGTGCACCGCGTGGACGTGGAACGGCTGACACCTTTTGTCCATGACGCGCTGGCTGCCCTTGGCGCCTGGAACGGCGCCTTCCACATGGAGTTCTTCTACCGCCCAAGCGACGGTACGGCCATCTTCGGTGAATGCGGCATCCGCCGGGGCGGCGCCTTCACGTATGAACAACTCCTGGCCAAGTATTCCTACAACATCGTTGAAGCGGCCTTGAACTGTTGCCTGGGCGAAAGGCCGGACTGCGCCCCTGTTTCCTCGCCCGCAGCAGTCGGCACCACGCAGCTGCTGAACGTGCCGGGAACGTTGCTGGCGGCACCCAGTTACCAGGACATCGAGGCCCAGCCGGGCGTGGAGTTCGCCCGTGTCTTTTTGCCGCCGGGATCAGTCATCACCCACGGCGAAAGCCACGGAACGCACATCCGGTCCGCGGAGGCACTGGTTGTAGCCCGCACGGACGCCGAGCTGGAAGCCAGGATCCGTTCCTTGCAGGAGTGGTTCCACGAGGCATCGCTCGTTGTTCCCGTCACCCAGGATGTCGCCGAACTGCGTCAGTGGCAGCGCAAGCACTTTCCCGAGTCCGCTGCCGGCGACCGGACCTACCTGGGACGTGGACTGGGCAGATGAAACCCGCGTTCCTCGAGATTGCCGGAATTGCCTGGCTGAACGAAAACCAGCTCGGAACGGCCAACCACAGGACGCTTGCGTCCATGACCTACAGCGCCCTTTTCAAAGCACTTGCACGGGGGCTCCTGGTCGCGGTGTCAGTCCTGTTCGCAACCACACAGGTGCACTTAAGCGCCGGTGAGACGGCCTGGGCATTCACCGTTGCCGGCGGACTGGGGCTCGCGGGCTCGCTCCTGGGCGGCTTCCTGTCAGACCGGTGGCATCCGCGGACAATCGCGGCCGTCTCCTCATTCCTGGCGGCCGGGGCCCTCACCGGGCTGGCGGTCTTCCCGCACGCATCTGTCTTTGTCGTTCTCCTGAGCGTGGCCACCTTCGCCGATCGTGTTTCGAATTCCAGCAACGCCACGCTCGCCGGAATTGCCGTACCCGGTGAATACTCGGTCCGGACGCGCGCGCTGATGCGGACCGTGGGCAACATCGGAATCTCCCTCGGGGCGTCCGCCGCGGTGCCCGTTCTGCTTGCCTCCACGGCACCCTGGTACGTGGCAGCTTTTGCCGCCATGGCGGCCCTGGAAGTCCTTGCCGGCGGTTTTCTTCTTCGGGTCGCCGCGGAGCGTACGGCAATGCCTGCTGCCAAAGGCCACTTCCCCGTGGGAATGGTTGTCCGCGACGGCAAGTACATGGTCTTCGCGCTGCTGGCGGGGCTGATGTCAGTCCTGTACCTCGTCCTGGATTTCCTCCTGCCGCTGTGGATCACCACGGGTACATCCATGCCCACCTTCATGATCTCCGCGGCGGTAATCCTCAACACCGTCCTGGTGGTGTCCCTGCAGATGCGGTTCGCGGCCATGGCATCCGGCTACGGGGCCGCCGTCCGGGCCTGCCTGCTGTCCGGCGCCGCATTGGCTCTCGCCGCCGTCCTGTTCAGCGCAACCGGATCGTCCAATACCGTGTTCGCCATCATTGCCCTGGTCCTTGGCGTGGTGACCCTGTCAGTTGCGGAGGTTATCTTCTCCGCCGCCGGCTGGACCCTCAGCTACGCCCTGGCCGACCAGGGCAGGCTTGGCGCCTATCAGGGGGTCTTCTCCTTTGGAACGTCCCTGGGTGTCATGGCGGCGCCGCTGATCCTGACGTTCACTGTGGCCAACCACGGGCTCGGAGGATGGTTCCAACTGGGGGCGGGCTTCCTGGGCCTGTCGGCGGTAATGTTCTTCATTTTGCGGCACCGGAGTTTCCGGAAGGCCGGTACCCGCGACCTGGTGGCTGCGGGCTAAACGAGGTGCAGGGCATCTGCCCGGCGCCGTTGAACAAGGCCGAAGACAGTCACTCGTGCCCCGGTCTCGGAGTGGTGGCCCTGGAGGAACCATCGGGTCCACTTCCTCCGGTTACGGGACGCCAACGCCCCGGTTCGGATACTCGTTATCCTCTCCTCGGGGCCAGCATCGGTGATTTGCTCACGGTGGAGGCAGCGGCTCGCTCACGCCGCGTCGCGGCCGTGGTCGCCACTTGCCTACTTGATCCACGGTCCGCCCGCTCAACGATGACGCCAAGCTGATCCCGTGCTGGCCTGTACAACGGATGCCGGCTCACGGGAGACTGACGCCATGCGCAACCTGGCCTTCGGTATGAACGTGAGCCTGGACGGTTACATCGCCGCGCCCGGCGACGACCACGGCTGGGGCATACCGAGCGACGAGCTGTTCCAATGGTGGTCCGACCGGGTGGGGGCGACGGACCTGGCGCTGTACGGGCGCAAACTGTGGGAGACCATGAGCTCCCACTGGCCGACCGCCGACCAGCAGCCTGGCGCCACACCCGCGCAGGTCGAGTTCGCCCGCCGCTGGCGCGACATGCCGAAAATGGTGTTCTCCTCGACGACCAGCACGGTCGAGTGGAACACCCGCCTGGTCACCGGCGACGCGGTCACCGAGATCACCCGGCTCAAGGCCGACGACGGCGGCTCCATGGACATCGGCGGTGCCACACTCGCCGCGGCGGCCATGCGGGCCGGACTGATCGACGAGTACGCGATCGTCACCCATCCGGTCCTGGTGGGCGGCGGCACGCCGTTCTTCACAGCCCTGGACAAACGGGTGAACGTGAGCCTGGTGGAGACCCGGACATTTCCCGGCGGCGTGGTCCTGAACAGGTACGAGACCAGGCGCTGAGTACCCGGGCAGCCTGACCACGCCGTCGCCAACGAAGCACGCCAGCCAGGACAAGCTGCGAGCGTGGGACCCATGTACAGCTGTTCAGGCGGAACCTACTATTAGCCATGCCCATGACCGGCCGAGCTGTCTCTGTTGTGGTTCTGCTCGCTGTCGAGGCAGGGTTGGCGCTGCTGGCCGTGCTGGTCCACCACGGTTTCATGGCGATGTACGGCGATATCACCGATAACGCTTTCGAGGGCCTCACCTGGGGGTTGACGGCCGGTCCCGCCGGATTGGCGCTCGGTCTGGTCGCGGTGGTGGCCGTGCTCGGCTTGGTGCTCTCACCACGACTGTGGATGCGGCTGACGGCCGTGGCCATTCCGGTCATAATGCTGCTCGGGATGCTCGCTGTCACGCCCCCGGCGCTGAAGCAGAAAACCGAGAGTCAATACGTTTCCACTCCGCAATGCATTACCGAGGGCACGGATGAGCCCATGGCCACCGCAGATCGCGAGTCCCAGCAGGCGTTCGATTCAATCAGGCACATCGGCCAATTTAGCGGTGGAGGCATAAGTGGCGTGGGCGGCTGTGCCCGCTGGTTCGTGCTCTCAGGCGACGCCGATGTGTTGCAGCACTACCGTGCAGCGCTGCCGGAGGCGGGCTGGGAAGTGGTCGAGGATGACGGGAGCCACCTGCGGGCCCAGCGTGGAGGCCGGGCGTTCGAGGTGATGCCGTGCCCTGGAGGCGGTGCCATCTGGACCGGAAGCGAGGACCACCCCGCATTCGGACAGGGAACGGTTATGCCTTCGGGCACCGACATTTGCGCACACCACTTCTGAAAACTCCAGCAGCATCTTGCCCAAGGCGTCGGCGGTCAACTGGGTGCGTCAGCGCGCTGCTTTTCGTCCGGCCAGACCCAGCAAAGCCATGGCAACAGACAGGGCAAGCCCTGAAGCAATCAGCGGAGTGGTCTCCCTGTCCGGATGCCGGAACGACTCCCGCGTGATCCGCTCCCACGAGATGCCCAAGATGTGCACGGTCCCCATCCACCCGACCGCCCGCCTCACCCACGGACGGGGCATGGCAATCAGCAGAGCGGTCCCTGCGGCATGGACCGCCAGCGTATGCCACGGCGCAGACAGCCCGCTGCCCATGCCCCACATGTCGCGTGCCACATCCTCGGGCTTGCCCCGCCCCATGGGAGTGTCGTAGGGGATCCCGTCCCGGGTGGCTTTCCGCGCCGCTATGAGTTGCAGGATCAGTTGCACCAGCGAGACTGACGCCAAGGCTTTCATGATCGGTCCTTCCAGGGGCACGGCCGGGACGAAGAGAGTACCGCCGGGCGTGGGAGGAGGGCAATGTCTCCCGCGGACGACGGCGGTACTCACCCCAACTGGGCCACGACCTCAACGTGGACTACAGGGACCCCGGCTCCCCGTGGTCGGCTCCCCGACTCTCATTTTGACGCCTTGCATAGCCACAGAACCCGGCCAAAACCGCCCTGGTAGTAAGCAATCGTTTATCCCTTGACGGAACAGAACCCGCCCTGTAACAGTTAGGCGTGGGCGGATCGATGGAGAACCACGAGGGGACTGGCGCGGCGTCGATCCCCGGTGGGCTCCCTCAAGGTTCCGCGGCCCCGCCGCCACTTCTGGAAGTCCGTGGACTGACCAAGAGTTTCTTCGGCATTCCCGTCCTGGAAGACGCCCACCTAACCCTTCACCGCGGCCAGGTCCACGGGCTTGTGGGCGAAAACGGCGCCGGGAAGTCCACCCTGATGAAAGTGCTTGCCGGGGTTTACCAGCCGGACGCGGGAACGGTGCTTCTGGACGGCGAGGAAGTCAGGTTCGGCCACCCAACGAAGGCCCACGAAGCCGGGCTGTCGTCGGTATTCCAGGAGTTCAATCTCCTTCCCGACCGGACGGTGGCCGAGAATATCTACCTGGGCCGGGAGCCCCGCCGCGGAGTCCTGGTGAACAAGTCACTGATGAACGTGAAAACGGCGGAGCTGCTGGAGTCGCTCGGGATCACCGCCATCCGGCCCACCGCGCAGGTACGGAGCCTGACCGTCGCTGAGCAGCAGGTGGTGGAGATTGCGAAGGCCGTCAGCTATGACGCCCGGATCGTCTCAATGGACGAGCCCACCGCCGCACTGGCCGGCGCCGAAGTCGAACTCCTCTACCAGATCGTGTCCCGCCTCCGGGAACGTGGAACGGGCATCCTCTACGTCTCCCACCGGCTGCGGGAGCTCTTCGATCTGTGCGACGTCATCACCGTACTGAAGGACGGCCGCGTGGTCAGCACCGGCGCCGCCTCGGAACTCGACGATACAAGGCTGGTCCGCCTGATGGTGGGCCGGCCTATTTCAGCGTTCTTCCCGGACAAGCTGCCGCGGACCGACAGCGATGCTGAAGGCAGAAACGCTGGAGATGCCGTTCTCCCCGCAAAGCCGATCCTCGAGTTGCAGGGTGCCGGAAACGGCCAGCTGGACGGGATCAGCTTCAGCGTCCAGCCAGGTGAGATTGTGGGGGTGGCCGGCCTCCAGGGCTCCGGCCGGACTGAACTGCTGCACGCCGTTTTCGGCGCCGCTCCCTTCACCCGCGGCACCATGAAGGTGGAGGGCCGGGACGTTGTGCCCAAGTCCCCGCGGGAGGGGGTCCGGGCGCGCATGGCCCTCATCACCGAAGACCGCAAGGCTGAGGGGCTGAGCCTCAACCAGTCCATCCTCAATAACGCGCTCACCGTCATCAGATCGGTTTTCCCGCGCCGCACAAGGACGGCCCGGACCGAGATCCCAGGAGTGTTTTCCTCCCTGGAAGTCGTGGCCCGGGACCTGGACCAGGAGGTGCAGTATCTCTCCGGCGGAAACCAGCAGAAAGTGGTCCTTGCCAAGTGGCTGGCCATCCGTCCCCGCCTGGTCCTGCTGGATGAACCTACCCGCGGCATAGACGTGGGAGCAAAGGTGGCCGTGTACCGGCTGATGCGCAAGCTGGCAGCAGAAGGCAAAGCCATCCTGATGGTCTCCAGCGAATTGCCGGAGGTCATCGGCATGTCGGACCGGATCCTGGTGATGCGCGACGGGCGCCTCGCCGGCGAGCTTCCGGCCGGAACATCCGAGGAAGCCGTCCTGCAGTTGGGAACGGGCGCCAGGACTGCACCTGGAGGAGGGATATGAAACAACGGGGCAGCTTCATGGATCGCCTGTCCTCCACACAGATCGTCTACCTGGTGGCGCTGCTGACAATGACCGTTGGTGCCGTGCTTGTCAGCACGGTAGGACGGAATTTCTTCAGCCAGGGCAACATCTCCAGCATCCTGACCGGAACCAGCGTCCTGGGTTTCATTGCCATCGGACAGACCCTGGTCATCCTGGCCGGCAGCCTGGATCTCTCGGTTCCGTATGTCGCCAGCCTGGCCAGCCTCATTGCCGCCGGGGTGATGGCCAACAACCCGGGCAACGTCCTGCCCGGCGTCCTGCTGACGCTGGGTGCCGCGGCAATCATCGGCCTGGCGAACGGGCTGATCGTGGCCCGCCTCAATGTGCACGGGTTCATCGCCACGCTGGGCATGGGCCTGATCATCAGCGGCTACCTCGCCACCAATTTCAAGGGCAGCTTCGGCCAGACCCCGTTCTCGTTCCGGCTGATCGGGGCGACCGGCCTGGGGCCCGTTCCCATCTCCACCATCATCATGCTGGCCTGCGCGGGCCTTGCCATGCTGCTGCTTCACCGCACCCGGGTGGGCCACCACCTCTACGCCGTCGGCGGTGACATTTCCGTGGCGCGGACCTCCGGAATACGGGTCGACCTGCCGGTCATCACGGCGCATGTGATCTGTTCGCTGCTGGCAGGAATGGCGGGGCTGCTCCTCGCCAGCCGGCTGGGCGTGGGCAGCCCGACGGTGGGTTCCCAAGGCGGCTACGACCTGCTCTCCATCGCCGCAGTGGTCCTCGGCGGCACCCTGCTGGCCGGCGGCAAAGGGACCATCACCGGCACCCTCGGCGGCGTCCTCATCTTCGCCATGCTGGACAACATCATGTCCGTCATGCAGATCAACCCCTTCCTCAAGGACGTGGTCCGGGGCGTGGTGATCGTCGTCGCCGTCGCTGTGTATGCCCGGCGCAGGATCGTCAGCAGGCCGGAGCGGTTCAGTTCGAAGGGTTCCGCGGAAGCGCCTGCCGCGCAGCCTGCACCGGCGGCGCGGCCATGAGCGCGGCACTGCCCTCCGGGCGCAGCGCGGTCCTGCGGCAGAACCGCGCCAGCCGCTCGCAGCGGCTTCTGCGGGCTGTGCGCACCCCCGGGGGCGCTGTATTCATCCTGTTGATCGCCCTTTTAGCGGCCATCATTGCGCTGAACCCCTCGTTCGGGGAGCCGGGCTCCTTCATCCGGTTCATCGGCAGGACAGCGCCGATCGCCATCGCCGCCGTCGGCCAGTACTTCGTCATCGTCGGCGGCGAATTCGACCTGTCGATGGGATCGGTGGTGACCATGCAGGTCATCGTCGCCGGCAACCTCATCCGGCAGGACGATTCCAGGGTGATCCCGGTCCTGGTCCTTATGTTTGTGCTCGGTGCCTTCATCGGTCTGGTGAACGGGCTGATCACAACGCTGCTGAAGGTGCCCAGCTTCATCGTGACGCTGGGCATGATGCTGGCCTTGCTGGGACTGGTCCTCTACTGGACCGGCGGCGCGGCCCAGGGGAACCCGGCGGACAGCTTCCGCCAGATTGGGCGCGGCGGGATCCAGGACGTCCCGGTCCTGGACATCATCCCCTATCCGGTCATCATCCTCACCGCGGTGGCTATCCTGGCGTTCGTCCTGATGCGCCGCCCCTTCGGCCGCACGCTCATCGCCGTCGGTGACAATCCGAGGGCGGCCGAGCTTGCCGGTTCCCGCGTCTGGTGGGTGCGGACGCGGGCGTTCATCATCTCGTCGCTGTCGGCCACCGTGGCAGGCATCCTGCTGGTGGGCTATGCCGGAGTACACCCCTCGGTGGGGCGGGGATACGAATTCACGGCGATCACCGCCGTCGTCCTCGGTGGCGTGGTGCTGGGAGGCGGACGCGGCTGGGTCCTGTCCGCGGCGGCGGGCGCGTTCGCCCTCGAGGCGCTCTTCACCCTCCTGAACTTCATGGGTGTCCAGGCCACGTGGCGGGACACGGTCCAGGGGGTCATCATCATCATCGCTGTGGCAGCAGCGTCCAAGTCATGGCAGCGGAAACGCAAGGGAGCCACTTCCGCTGCCCACGACGAACGGCACAAGCTAAGCGCAGCACCCATGCCCCACGAGGGCACCCAACAAGGAGGAGATCGAGTCTGATGCGCAAAAACTCTATCCGCGCGATCGCACTTGGGGCAGCAATGCCGCTGGTGGTGCTGACTGCCTGTACCACCACGGACCCGTCGGTTACCGAAACCACGGCGCCAGGTACCGGCACGCCGGCAGCAACCACGCCAGCGAGCCAGGACTGGTTCGATCAGACGCTTTACGATGACCAGTTCCAGCAACGCTCGGCCACCTTCGAAGGGAATGCGGAGCAGCCCTACCTGCAGTACATAGCAGGCAACATGACGGACACCGCCAAGTTCGCCTCCCCCGGGGCCAAAAAGGCCTGCTTCGCCAATGCGTCCATCTCCAACCCGTGGCGCCAGACCGGCTGGATCACCATGAACCAGCAGCTCAAGGTCCTGCAGGACTCGGGGGTCATTTCCGAGATGGAAACCCGGGATGCCAAGGACAACGACAACACGCAGATCGCGGACATCGACTACTTCATCGACGAGGGCAACTGCGATGCGTTCGTCATCTCCCCCAACTCCACAGCGGCCCTGACCCAGGCCGTGGAACGTGCCTGCCAGACCGGCAAGCCGGTGGTGGTGTTTGACCGCGGGGTGGAAACCGACTGCGCCACCACGTTCATCCACCCGATCGGCGGCTTCGCCTGGGGCATTGACACCGCCACGTTCCTCTCCGAGAGGCTGCAGTCCGGTGACAAGGTGGTGGCCCTCCGCATCCTTCCCGGCGTGGACGTGCTGGAACACCGCTGGGCGGCGGCAAAGAAGATCTTTGAGGAGAAGGGCATCCAGGCCAAGGACTACTTCACCGGAGCCGACCCCACCGAGATCAAGAAAATCATCTCCGATGAACTGGCCACCGGCGACGTGAAGGGTGTGTGGATGGACGCCGGAGACGGTGCGGTGGCTGCGCTCGAGGCTTTCGAGGATGCCGGCAAGGCCCTTCCGGTGATGACCGGTGAGGATGAGATGAGCTTCCTCACCAAGTGGAAGGAAACCGGCATCGATGCCATGGCCCCCGTCTACTCCAACTTCCAGTGGCGGACCCCGCTGCTGGCCCTGGAAAAGATCTTCAAGGGCGAGCAGATCCCGGCCGAATGGATTCTCCCGCAGAAGCCGATCCTCGCTGACGAACTGGACGACTGGCTGCAGCGCAACCAGGGGATGCCCGGCGGCCACTACGCCAAGTTCGGCGGAGAAGACCTGCCCGGCTACCCGGAGGTCTGGCAGCAGCGGCAAATCCCCTGACCCTGCCCTGCGGGCGGCGTTTAAGGGAGCAGCGTTGAAGGGAGCGGCGTGAAGCGTTCCATCGGGATCAGCACATGGGTCTGGGAGTCTCCCCTGACCGATGCCAACTTGGGCGAACACCTGGCGAGGATCGCCGGGTTGGGGTTTGACGCCGTCGAACTTCCGCTGGAAAACGCCGGCGACTTCACCGCCGCCGCCGTCCGCGAATCCTTGGAGTCCACGGGGCTCACACCGTTTCTGGTCGGTGCCATGGCGCCGGGGCGGGACCTCGTGTCCGCTGCCCCGGCGTCCGTGGAAAGGACGCAGGCCTACCTTCTGGACTGCATCAGCATGGCAGGCAATATCGGTTCGCCCACTGTGTGCGGTCCCTTCTACGCCCAGACCGGCCGGGTCTGGCGGATGTCGCCCGGGCAGCGGCGGGAGGCCTACGCCGAGCTGCGCCGGAACCTTGAGCCGGTGGCGGCCCGGGCCATGGAAGCGGGCGTGGTCCTGGGCATCGAACCGCTGAACCGGTACGAAACATCCCTGATTAACACGGTGGAGCAGGCACTGGAGGCGCTGGAGCCGTTGCTTGGCAACGGCGTCGGCCTTGCTCTGGACAGCTACCACCTTCACATCGAGGAGCGCTCACTGGCCGCCGCGGTCCGGGCGGCGGGAGAACACGTGGTGCACGTTCAGGTTTGCGGGAACGACCGCGGTGCCCCCGGCGGGGACCAGACCGGCTGGGCTGGCTTCCTGCAGGCCCTGGACGAGGTGGGCTACAGCGGTCCGTTGAACATTGAAAGTTTCACTGCGAAGAATGCCGCGATTGCCGTTGCGGCCTCAATCTGGCGGCCGCTCGCGCCGAGCCAGGATGAGCTGGCGGCCAGCGGCCTGGCTTTCCTGCGGGGTTTGTGACCGTTCTGCGGTCACGGCGTGCGCTAGGTGCAACCGGGGCAGGGGCGCCGGATTCCGTTGCCGGGCCAGCAGGAAGGGCTGGAACGACGACGGCGGGACTTGCCTCCCGCCGTCGTCGCACCCCTACGGGTGCACCAGCACCTTCACCGCCGTGTCCTTGTGGTTGATGAGGGTGTCGAAGCCCTGCTCCACCAGGTCCTCCAGCGCGATCCGGCCGGTGATGAACTGCTTGAGGTCCACCTTGCCGTCCTGAACCATTTTGATCACCGCCGGATGGTCGCGGACGTAGGCGATGGTGCCACGAAGGTCGATCTCCTTGAGTACCAGCTTCTGCATGTCGATTGTGGCGGGGGCGCCCCAGATGGACACGTTCACCACCACTCCCCCAGGCCGGACGGCGTCGAGCATGGTGTCGAGCACGGCGTTCACGCCGGCGCATTCGAACGCGACGTCGGCCCCCGCCCCGCCGGTCAGCTCGCGCACCCGCTCCGGCACGTTCTCCCGGCTGGGATCCAGCACATGGTCCGCGACCCCGCTGGACGCTGCCTTCTCCTTGCGGGCCTGGGTGAGTTCGCTGATGATCGTGGTCACCCCCATGCCCTTCAGCACGGCCGCGGTGAGCAGCCCGATGGGCCCGGACCCGCCGACCAGCGCCGTGTCGCCCGCCTTCACGCCGCTGCGCGCCACCGCGTGGTGCGCCACGGAGAGCGGCTCGATCAGCGCCGCCTCATCCAGCGGGATGTCCCCGATGGGGTGCACCCAGCGCCGGTCCACCACGATCTTCTCGCTCAGCCCTCCCCCGCCGCCGGACAATCCGATGAAGCCCATCTGCCGGCACAGGTGGTAGCTGCCGGCCTGGCACATGTCGCAGTCGCCGTCCACGAAATAGGGTTCGACGACGACGTTGTCCCCCACCGCGAGCCCCTCCACGCCTTCGCCGATTTCCGAGACGGTCCCGGAGAATTCGTGCCCCATGGTGACGGGCGCGTCCTCACCGGACAGCGGGTGCGGATGGCCCGGGGCGGGGACAAAGATCGGCCCTTCCAGGTACTCGTGGAGGTCGCTGCCGCAGATGCCGCACCACGCGACGTCGATCTTCACCGCCCCTGCGCGGAGCTCCGGTTCCGGGATGTCCTCAATGCGGATGTCCTTTTTGCCGTGGAATCGTGCTGCCTTCATGATGGGTTCTTCCTTTCAGCGGGTGTGGTGGCTGGGCTGCAGTTCGTATACCGGTGTCTCCAGCCCCTCCATCCGGGCCTTGAGCTGCAGGGCCAGGTAGGACGAGTAGTGCCGGCTCTGGTGCAGGTTGCCGCCGTGGATCCAGAGGTTGGGGACATTGGTGGGCTTCCACATGTTGCGCAGCTCCCCCTCCCAGGGGCCCGGGTCTTTTGGCGTGTCTGAGCCGTATCCCCAGCATTTGCCCACACGGTCCGCGATTTCGGGCGAGACCAGGTCCGCCAGCCAGCCGTTCATGGACCCGTACCCGGTGGCGTAGACGATCAGGTCGGCCTCCAGTTCGGTGCCGTCGTCCATGACCACGGCGTTGCCGGTGATCTTTGAAACCTGCCCGGACTTCAGCTTCACCCGGCCGTCGATGATCAGCTGGGAGGCGCCGACGTCGATGTAGTAGCCGGAGCCGCGCCGGAGGTACTTCAGGAACAGGCCGGACCCGTCCACGCCGAAGTCCAGCTCGAACCCGGCAGCCTCCAGCTGGGAGTAGAACTCCGCGTCCCGCTTCGCCATCTCCTGGTACACGGGCACCTGCGCCTCGGGCAGGATCCGCATGGGCAGCGACGCGAACAACAGGTCGGCCTTCTCCGTGGTCACCCCGTTCGCCAAAGCCTTCTCCGAGTACAGGTCGCCCAACGCCAGGTCCATCAGCGACTCGCTGCGGGCAATGTGGGTGGAGGAGCGCTGCACCATGGTGACGTCGGCGCCGTGCTCCCAGAGGTCGGCGCAGATATCGTGCGCGGAGTTGTTGGAGCCGATCACCACGGCCTTCTTCCCGGTCCAGTCGCCGCCGCCGGGATGCTGCGAGGAGTGCCGCTGCTCCCCCAGGAAGGACTGCGCGCCGTCGAACGCGGGGATGTTCGGGTAGCCGGAGACGCCCAGGGCGAAGACGAGCTGCTTGGGCCGCAACGTCACCGGTTCCCCGTTGCGGAGGACGCTGACCGCCCATTCCTGCGTGCCGTCGTCGTACTCCGCACCCACGCACTCGGTGCCGGACCAGTAGTTCAGCTCCATGATCCGGGTGTAGTGCTCCAGCCAGTCGCCGATCTTGTCCTTGGCGGCGAAGATGGGCCAGTCGTCCGGGAACTTCAGGTAGGGCAGGTGGTCGTACCAGACGGGGTCGTGCAGGTGCAGGGACTTGTAACGGTTGCGCCAGGAGTCGCCCGGGTTCTGGTTCTTCTCGATCACGATGGTGGGCACGCCCAGCCGCCGCAGCCGCGCCGCGAGGCCGATGCCGCCCTGCCCGCCGCCGATAATCACGCAGTAGGGCTGCTCCTCGTAGCCGAGCCGCGCCTCCTGCTCCTCCTTGAGTTCCTTCCAGGAGCGGCGGCCGCGGATGATTTCGTGCGCCACGCCCTGCTCGCGGCGCGGGCCCTTCTTCTCCTCGAAGCCCTTCAGCTCCTGCATGGTGGTCAGCAGCGTCCAGCATTTGCCGTTCCGCAGCCGGAGGTGGCCGTAGCCGCGGGCGGCGCCGGTCTCGAACGTGATCCAGGCTTCCACGGTTCCGTCTGGCGCGGCGCTGCCGGTGGCGTCCTCCGCGAGCGCCCAGTTGGCTGGCTGCACGTGGTCCAGCGTGGCCTCCAGCATGCGGCGGATGTCCGCCTTGCCCTCCAGGGTTTTCAGGTTCCAGGTGAACGCCACGAAGTCGCGCCAGTAGCTGTCCTCCTCGAAGAGGTCCAGCGCGGCGTCCACGTCGCGGCGCTGCAGCGCGCCGTCCAGGCTGGCCAGCCAGGCCTGCGCGGCGGCGGTGGGTGTTTCGGTCATCTCCACTCCTTTGTGTGCGGTCCCTCGGGTGGTCCGGGCGGCCCCCTCCCGCCGGTGTCCCTGCGGTATGCTGGGGCGGGCGTGAGCTGCATCACTATTGGAACGCGGCGGGGGTAACAAGCGCGTTACACGGGCGCTGCCGGCAAGGACGCCGGCGATGAGGAGGAGACGGTGGACTACGGCCTGAGGTTCTCGGACCCGGCGAAGTACGCGCGCGCCCTGCGCCGCGCGCACGAGCAGGTCATCGCCGGTGTCCCGCGCCCGGAGATCCCCGTGCCGCTGGCGGAGTCGTGGCGGCGGTCCATGGCGCTGGGCATCAGCCCGGACCAGCATAGCCCGCGGCACGTGCACGATCCGTCCGAGGTGCTGCAGCTGCGGCGGGAGCACCGGTTGCAGCGGGTGATGCCTGCGCTGCAGGACCTGCTGGCCGACGATTCGAGTTCCGGCCGGCATCTGCTGGTGCTCACCGACGCCGGCGGGGAGATCCTGTGGCGGGTGGGCAGCCGGGAGGCGCTGCGGCGGGCGGACCGGCTGGAGTTCTCGGAAGGTGCGGACTGGTCCGAGGCGGGAATCGGCACCAACGCCATCAGCGAGGCGCTGGTCACCGGCGGGCCGGTGCAGCTGTTCTCCGCCGAGCACCTGGTCCGCACCCACCACGACTGGGCATGCACCGCGGCGCCCATCACGGACCCTCTGACGGGTGCGTTGCTGGGTGTGCTGGACGTGTCCGGACCGCTGGACACCATCAGCGCGGACACGCTGCGGATGGTGCGGTGCGCGGTCCGGGTGGTGGAGTCGCTGCTGGCAACGCCCGACGGCGGCGCCTCCCTGAGTGCGTCTTCTCCCGCGCGTGCGTCCCGGCGGAGTGTGGGGCGGCCTGGTGCTGTTGTTTCCTCGCTGGAGCTGCTGGGCGACAAGCCTGCTGCGGTGTTTGCCGATGGGAGCCGGGTGCCGCTGACGCTGCGACGGGCGGAGATCCTCGCGCTGCTGGACTCGCGGTCGCAGGGCTGGTCCGCGGAGGAGCTGGCGTATGAGCTGCATGGCGATGCGGGCACGCCGCAGGCCATCCGGACGGAGATGTTTCGGGTGCGATCGGTGCTGGGCGACGCGGTGGAGTCCAACCCGTACCGGCTGGCTGCAGGCTTGGCCGGGTGTTCGGATTCGGGGCGTGTGCTGCGGCTGCTGCGCGAAGGCCGGGTGGCCGAGGCGATGGAGGGATACACCGCTCCCCTGCTTTCGCGGTCCGGAGTCCTGGCCGTGCAGCTGCTACGGGACCAACTGGACTTGGCCGTTGGAGCGGCGGTGCGGTCCAGGTGTGACGCGGCGCTGCTGGTTCGGTGGCTATCCACGGATATGGGGTCCGCGGACGCGGAGGGTGTGAAGGCGCTGGGACAGCTGGTGGGACGTGATGATCCCCGGTATTCGGCGTTCCGCGCTTCCTCTGTGCTCATTGGGTGAGCCTGGCCCGGCAAATTTGATCTCCACGCCGTGATCGCTCACTCGGTGATCGGCTCGCCAGACAAGAGGCCCTCAGGAACCGAACCGGCGGGACGACAGCACTCCTTTGCTGTCGTCCCGCGTTTTCTGTGTCCTGGTCAGCTCACCCGCCTGACGGCCCGATCCAAGCGCTGAAGTCGCCCCTTCTCCCTTCGCCGCGCTGGTCGTCATCCTTGCCACACCGGCGACAGCGCCTATAGACGGCCCCGTCCTCGGCATGTTCAAGATTGCCATTCGTGCCGCATGTTGAGCTTGCACAGCAGGGCGTGGATCATGGCAGCCTCCGATCCAATCGCAGCGCTCTGTACTTCCAATCATGGCCCTGGCACGGTCCCGGCGGAACTGGCAGTTTTGGACTTATCCAACAAGTGTAGGCACAGGCTCCAAAACCGGAGTCGGGGTCAACAGCGTCTCCACCAGGTGCGGCGCAAAGTTCTCTTCCAGCGCCGGCGCGGCATCTTCGCACAATAATGGTGCGGAATCCCCGAAACAGCAATTCATGACCAACTACAAATTAGGTTTTAAGTCTCCGGCGAATTGAGTTTGTTCGAATTCCATTTGACCTGAGTGATGTCGTCGGATTGCTAGCAACTCGCTTGCCCGTGGCTGGAGGACCCGGACGCCGTTCGAAACTCCTTCTCTAAGACAATTAAGATTGCCGATAATCTACAACCTAACAATCCTCCTAATGAGATGCCGGGCATAGATTTGGCAACCGTCGCTGGCACCGCTCTGTTCGTCGTACTCAATGGCTATGATGCGTTATACGCGGCAGAGAAGCCGCGCCTGTTACTACTGGAGGGGCAGACGGTGAAAATGAAAGGCGATGAACTGGCGCGGGAAGGAGCAGCGCGCGCTGCTCTTGAAGCAGCAGCGGCGGCCAGGAATGATTGGAAGGTACTTTGGGCGCGGGCCACGTACTTGCGGGCCATATCCCCATCCGTAGCTACACCCAGGTACCCCATGAACATCAACGGGGCAGCGAAAGCGCTAGGAAAGCCGTATGCCACAGTTCGCCCCTACGTGCTCGCCGGAAAGGCTCTTGCAGAAGCGGGCAGGGTGCAACTGACATCAGCCCCTGAGCAAATCGACGTGAATATTGTGGAGGCTGCGATGGAGGCGGCCGCACGGGGACCGCGCCGCTTATCGAGGGCCGCCGTGCGGCCTAAGAAACTGTAGCAATTCACTCGCCCTCAGAGCGATCTCAATGGCGTGGGAAGCCGCGCCCCAACTCGCTCTAGCGAAATGATTGCCTGCCTGACTTGCGAGGAGGTTGGCTGCTAGGACGACGACCGCAATTTTCCCTCAAGAAATTACGTGAGCAGCCACTCATTCTCATTCACCTGCAACAATCCTCAGAGGAAACGCAGGTCGGAAGGATTTGAGGATGACTGAGAACTCTGCAGGGAGGCAGCAGTCCCGGTGTCAGCTACTTGGGACGTCACCACTAATAACCGGAATCCTTGAGCTTTCACTCAGAACCAAGGCCAGACCGGACGTCACAGTAGCGGTTGGCATCAGTGACGAGAAAGCCGCCGCAGGAAGCAATTATCCTCCCTTTCGGCGTGCCAGCGACGGTGCGCCTGCGCTGACGAAGAAGGCGAGAGGCCGACTCAATGATCAACACGCTTGAACTCCATAGGTACAAGGGATTCAAAAATTTCAGCGTTGCTTTTAAATCGAAGTCGCTGCTATTAGGGCCCAATAACGCTGGGAAGAGCACAATAATCGGGGCCATTAGGCTTGCCCACGAGGCCGCACGATTCACCACCCGAAACGGGCCGAGGGAGCGTTTCCGCGACGGCGACAGAAGCGTCTACGGTCATCACATCTCGAAACTGCGAACTCATTCATATAATCTCGAAAATCTCAGATACGAATTTGAAGAGGAAGCTACCCGCTTATCGCTCCGCTATGAGTCCGGTGCGACGATCCATCTTGTATGGCCCGTACACGAACCGGCGTTTTTTTGGTTGGAGTACAGGGATCAAGCGGTGGCGACAGCGGCGGCAGCCAAGCGCCTCGTGGGCGCCATCGGGGTAGCCCCCACTCTCACACCCCTGGAGCGAGATGAAAAACAGTTGAGCTCAGAACATCTTCGTTCCAACTTGGAAACCAAACTCTCGAGTCGCCATCTCAGAAACAACCTTTTTGCAGTGAAAGAAACAGACCCGGATGAGTTCGAAAGCCTGAACACTTTCTTGCTGGAACACACTCCTGAACTAGCGGAGCTTCAACTTGTCCGCCAGTTTCGTGATGCTGAGAGTTGGATCGATCTCTATTACAGGGACACGAATGGCCGTACCGAGAAGGAAATCTACTGGGCTGGTGACGGCCTTCAAATTTGGATCCAGATTCTATTCCACATTTGGAGGGTCAGAACTAGCCAAACAATCATCCTTGACGAACCAGACGTATTCCTCCACCCCGACCTTCAGCGCAGATTAATTCGAATCCTAGAGGCTCGCCCGCATCAGGTGGTGATCTCGTCCCATGCTGCTGAAGTAGCGTCGGAGGCCGATCCTGAAAGCCTCGTCTGGATAGAGAGAAGCTCGTCGCACGAGAAAAGAATCACTTTGGAGAGCGAACGGGGTGGAATCACTGAAGGTCTTGGCAGTGCCTTCAACCTTTCTCTCGCTCGGGCCTTAAAAGCAAAACTGGCCCTCTTTGTTAAGAGTGACGACTTTAAGCTCATCAGGGTCCTTGCTGCGCAATTGGGGTGCGCGAAGTTGGTCAAGGAAGAGGGATTGGCCGTAATCCCACTACAGGGTTTTCGTCAGTGGCCGAGCGTGCAATCCTTTGCCTGGCTGAAACAGGGATTTCTTGGCTCCGACGTTAAGGTACGCCTAATCCTTGACAGCGGTTACCGCGCTCCGACCGAGTGCAGATCCATTGAGACGCACCTGCTCGAGTCCAGCGTCACCGCACACATCTGGCACAGACGTGAACTAAAAAGTTACTTACTGGAGCCTTCCATTATCGCTGCGGCAACTGGCCGTCCCCATGATGACGTTGTTCGTCAATTGACGGATATTCTGGAGGAACTGAAGATAGAGACTCTCAACGACCTTTCCAGCGCAAAGCTATCCCTGATGCCCTTCGCTGCCGCGTCGACACTGCTAACGAAGATTAGGCAAGAGTTTGAACAGGAGTGGCTAAGCTTCGAGAATCGGCTACGCCTCGTTCCTGCGGACAGAGTCATCGAGGGGTGGAACAAGCACTGCCCGAACGCCGATGGAAAACTGCTCTCCGCCCGCTCATTAGCCAAAATGGCCACCGCAGCGACATTGGACTGGGAACTTGTAGATTTGCTTCAACGCGTAGAAGCAGAATTACTCAACCAGCACTCTAGCTAGAGGTATTCAGTGGATCCACGCTTGCGCGAGAGAGCCTAACCAACTCGGACCTTGCACCATGCACGAATTCCGACTACAAGAAGTACAGCGAGTGCTGTCATAGCCAACTTTCCCACCATTTGTCCAGGAAGCGCGTCTTGAATGGCAAAGCCAGCGATACTTAGGAAAGCGACAGTGTCAATGAAAGCCCCTACGACATTGGACGCTACCGCGGCGCGAATATAGCCTCGCTTCCTCAATGGCGTATAAACCGCAAAGTCGGTTACTTCAGCCAGCAAAAATGCGACAGCAGAGGCCGCTGCGATGAATGGGTCCGCCAGGAGAAATGACAAGGCAGCACCAACCGCAATAAGGCCCAGCACCCACTTGTTACCGAGTGCATCTTGCAACAAATCGCGAAGGACAAAAGTCAAACCTGCAAGATAGGTCCCTGCTGTGGCCATAAGTCCAAAACCAACCGGGACCAAGCCATAACGAGTGGTCACGAGGTTTGCAGCTATGACGCAGACTAGTAGGCCCAACGCCGCCACTGCACCTACGGCAACGTTCTTCCTCCTGACAGGAGTGGGCGTTTCAGAAAGGACGGTGCGTGACATTCGTATCTCCTAAGATTCATGGGTGTGAAACGCACATGGTGTCCTAGGTGCATCCCCAAATGCCAAAACCCCGTGCCGACCCTAGATCATATCCAACCACGGGGTCCGCTCTTAGCACATGACAGAACCGAGTCACGGCTAGTGGCCGAAGTCCATAATGGCGCTGTGGACTGCACGCATCATCGAACCGGAACCGCACCCGTCGGCATAGGCAACTCGAGTGGTCTCTCGTACATGCGACTGGATGAAGAGTGTGGCCGCGTGCGTGGCCTTTCGTGTGGCAAGAACAACTACCTCCGCATTGCGCACGTGGGATTTCAATGCATCACTGCCCACCTTCGCGTCGGACAGATGCACAGTTAGAGAAGGGTAGAGCTCACTTAGAGCCGACTTCGCGCGGGCCAGCACGCCCTTGTCGAGGCTGTAGAGAAGAAGTGCACGTGGTAATACAAAAGCTGAGTTTTCGTCGTCCACAAGGTCGACATCAGGAGCAACCCATTCCCATTCCAGGGCGAGGTCGGCTGTGACGAGGGCAGCAACGGTGCGGAGCGACGGCGGAAGTCGATGCCGTAGCGCGTGCAACGGCTCCAAAGCACTCGCAACAAAAGCCTGGCGGGCCTGACTGTCGGCCGTAGGAGCGCAAACGACGAGATCAGCAATGTCGATCGCCGTTGCTGCCGTACCGATTGACGACCAGCGTGCTCTAAAATCGGCGAGATCCTGAAGTAATTCGCGATAGTCGGATTCGCCAGGTGCAGCGCGGAGAAAAATGGCAAGCAGGGCACTAATGGCACCAAGATCACTGGGCGTCAGGTAGTCCCCCACCAGGTGCCGGAGAATCAACTCCGCGGAGGTCCGCCATGCAGGTTTCGATGGATCATCCGCACCGATGAACGCACCCAGCCCCGAGAAAAGCCGGTCAGTTAGGCCTATAGGAAGTTCTTGAATCGCAGAGGCAAGCTGCTCGTCTGATTCCCCCGGAGCAGTCCACCCTTCCACATGTTCGGTCGTGAGAGGGCTGTCATATCCAGCCGACAGTGATGAGAGCCACCCGGCCCAAGAAGCCGGTGCTGCGTCCCGCGGGAAAACATCCGCATCCGGTTCGCGGTGCAATCCAAGGTTTGTTTGGTTTTCTTGCCCGGACTCCTGTCGAACTTCTGAATCGAGTGCCTTTTCCAGAGTTGCCTCGGGGGATGAAGGGGCAGCCTCCTGGTGTGCATCCAGCAGAACTTCCAACTCATGTCGAAGATCCGCAGCCCCTTGCACTTTTGACTTGAGCAGTCGCGTGGCGAACTGTAAATCGCGCCTTGCCAGGGAAATTACCATGCTCGCCGCCCACGCGTCTGGGTCAGTTGTTCGAACAAGCGTTTCGTCCACGAGCAGGGGGATGTCAATGCCTTCCTTGCGCATCCCGTCATTCATGGAATCTAAGAAGGTGCGACAATTCCTACCCATGCTGCGAAACCATGCTCCGAGAATTGCCTCTCGAACTAGGCGAGGCGGCTCAACTGACACGACAGTTCCCAAGGAAGGGCTGCCGAGCAGTTCTTGGTCCTCGCCAAGTTGTCCGAGTCGTCGGATGCGAAGAAATGCAACATTCTCGTGCGACACTCCGCCGCTTTGCTCAATTGCCTCAAGGAGTTCAAGGGAGGTTGCGGCTTGACCGGCCGCGAGGGAAGTCTCAAAGTCGCGAAGCAAACGTCCCACTGGCCGCGGCATTCGATTCACACGAGTAGGTTTATGCCCAATCGTATCGACCATTAGACCCAATGCCCGAAATAGTCCAATGTGAGCCCGAGTATCCGGTGGTCGAAGCAAGTACGTTGTACCAGGTCCAACCAGGCTAAGTATCGCTGCCTCAAGCCGGTCATCCATGCGTAACTGCGTCACACGACCATCGAAGTCACACCAGTTATCAGCAACCCATGCTCTAAGAAGCGTCCTCATGCGTCCCGCATGACTACGCGACCAGCAAACCACGTAGGTGCTCGCAACCGGCCAACCTTCTTCCTTGCGGGGAAGTACCAAAGGCGCCTCGCTCCTATGAGGGAGTTCCCGAAGGAACTTCTCCAAAAACGCCGCTGACGGATGCAGCGGATCGCGATTTGGCCAAACAACATTGGGGCTGGCAAACACGGTTTCTAAAAAATCATGCTCAGAAATAACCATCAACCGTTTCCTCCCCATCGCACGCTCAATTCAAGGCGGTGCCTGGCGGCTTCAGCTGCATCGAGAACGAACTCCATGCTTTCCTCATGGGCATTGAGACCATTCCAGGTAAAGTTCATTGAGCCTCTCAAGAACCAGTTGTCCCCTGCGAGGATTTTTTCGTGTAGGTCCGGGCTTTTGTAGATGCGGAGGCTCCCCTGGGCGCATCGCCGCCTCAAGATCTCAAGGAACTGTTCGTTGTGCTGGTCATCGCGGACGGCAACATTGATCCGAGTACCAAACTCGCTTAACCGCGCTAACGCATTGCTTAGTGTCACTGCACCTGGTCCAGCATCAGGGAGTACATCATCGAACGCACCCATTTCGTTTCTTATCACGACGACGTCACTCACCCACCCCGACACGAGCCATATTTCGCTGCTAGGGTGCACGAGTTCGGAAACCATGACCGTGCTCAGAACTTCAGTGATAGCGATGCCGTTGCGAGGGCGCGTACGGATTGCCCGGCTTCGTCTCATTGGTTTCCCTCAGCCAGCGCGATGGAGGCAATCAAGTATCTACCGTTGCGCCGCACTTTTCTCAGTTGGCCGTAAACGCGAAGCGCACCGATTTCGATGGGCAAGGCAGTGACGGTTCTCAGGGCACTCGCAAGCTTCTCGCGTTGCGAGACCACGACCGATAGGCGTACCTCGCCGTCACAAGCAATCGCTTCGAGATACTTGCCCTCCCAATCCACCGCAGAGATATCCACGATCGAAGAACTGTCGGCCACGATGCTACAAAGTATGAGCCGTTCACGTAGGCGATTTGTTGCAAAAGGCTGCCAATCATCTATGGCTACATTCCGCGCCACTGGTCCACGTTGCCAAAGCGTGGCCACTGCTGAGTCCGCGGTCAGTGGCTCGATGCTTTGGCCGAGGTCCCCGCTGGCACCATGAAAGGCAACAAGACGGGCATCTAATTCAACACCAAGTTGCGACTCCAACTCAATCCAGCGACTGGCCAGGAAGGCCGCTGCAGTGTCGGCCGAACGCGACGCGCCTGGGCGCAGAATCCGGGTGGCTATGGTCGACATCAGGAGGTGAGACGCTGGACCTTCATTTTCCTGAACTGTGTCCTTAATTTCACCGATCGCCTGATCAAGTTCGGCAGACGAGGCAGCGCCCCGATACCGAGAAACGGCGCCTGCAAGCCGGGAGCCATGCTTGGCCACTTCACTCACAGCCCACAGCATGGAAGCGTCCACGTCCTCGTAGTCGCTCGGACCACAAACATCCCCAACGATTTCCCAGAAACGGCGCGGGTCAGAGGCGTAGTCACGCTGGAACTCCTCGAGTAAACCAAGCCCACCCAACTCTGTTTCCGAGACGATAATGCGATATTCAAGTAATGCTTCGTCAGTCACGACATCTACAACGAGATTTGCGTCCTCCGCGTCAGGGACACGTCGGTGTATCGCGGCCAAAAGTGCCGATGCGAATGTGTCCAGCACGGACCGTAGAAGCAGGTCCTCTGTCGTGGAGGCGATGTCAGAGTCGGAAAGGATCCGCGCGTGTTCGTCCAAGACCTCATTCACTTCAGGTACACCGGCCAACTGCTCCAGTTCCTTGACTCTTTTCATGGCCGCGTCCGGGGCGCCTTCATCTGACCTATAAATAGCTCGGAAGAAGTCATCTACGGGCCTATACCAGCCACCGTTGGAAGTCTTGAGCAGTGCCGAGGAACGGTCGCCGTCAACAATAGCGTTACGCGCATAGGCCATCAGGTACAGTTCGGCAAGCGACGTCCGCACGAAGTAGTTAGCCCAACCGTCCAAACGATTGTCTTCCTCAACTCGAGACCGAAAAGCTAGAGTTCGCCATTCAGGGCCAGCCGCAAATTCCTCAAGATTGAGCTTGCGAAGCCCATTCAAGTCACCTCGCACAATAAACGAGTCAACTTCGATTTCAAATCCTAGTGCCGCGGGCACTCCATCATGATTGAACCGAGTTGAATGAGGCCTCCGGGTGCCATCACTATAGACAATTTCGCCTTCTGAGCCGATGGCAAGTCGTCGCACGGTCAGGGGGTTGCCCGCCAAATGAAGAGCAAACTCGCAGGACTTGACCAAGGGTGCAAAGCGCGAATTTTCGGGAAAATCCGCCTGAGAACTGCCGCTTACAGGGAAGACAAACGAACTGCGCCACACCGGTGCAGCAGAGGACGAATCCCGGACTTCCTTCGGAGGTTTCGTCATCCGAAGGTGTATGGGACGAACGACTCGGTAAACCGATCCATCGGATGTTGTCCATTCGCCCAAATCATGGCCAGCGGCAACGACCCCTTCTAGGGAAAGGTCATTTCCTTCTTCGGGAAGGGCCATCCAGGATCTATGGGAGGCGTGTTTGTAGCCGAACCGGCGGCTGACCCTACCCGGTGCAGCCTCCGTGAGGGCTTGGCGGATGGGCATGGAAGGATCTTCATCCGAGACCATCTCAGATGGAAGATCGAAAATGACGTCGGGGCTATCAAGGGCGTCAAAGAGCGCCGCTGTCATGAATTCCGGCAGGGGCGAGCCTGTGGAGGGAACGAGTTCACCTTTAGCGTTTCTCCACCTTGACTCCAAGTTCTTCAGTGCCGTAGGCACCGCTGCAAGCAGCAAGGACCGTGGCTCCTCCCAGAGTATGGCGGCCGCATCGTCGGAGCCGACATGCAGGGCCCTCTGAATGAACTCCTGCAACGAAGCTCTGGCAGCCTCATTCTGAAGCAACCCATCGAGTTCCCTTATAAGCCGGGTGGACACCTCGTCAGGCGCAGGCCGGCCGTTTGGTGCGACGAGCAGCGATCGCACGTCCAGTCCGAGTTTGCGATGGAGCCAGTCCAGCATCGCGTGTGTGGCTTGGATTTTCGCGATAAAGCGGTTCCGTGTCGGAAGCGACCGTGCGTCGATCTCTGGAACCAGCAGTCGCTCGTAAGACTGGTAGAGAATTCGATCACGGCCATAATCCGACAACACAACCACCGTGATTGGCCTCATATCGAGGGAACGGCCGGCACGCCCACGCCGCTGCACAAACGACGCCATGTCACGCGGCGCCTTATGCTGCACCACCAGACCGACACGCGGGTCGTTAAACCCAACCTCCAGTGACGCCGTCGCTACGATGACGTCGGCAGCAGAGTCAACGCCCTTATCTTGCGAAGAGGTCCTGCCGATCCGGAGGCCTCCAGGTAGACGACCTAACTGTTCTACGACACCCCACGACTGCCCCTCGGCGTATCGTGCGGCACCCTGAGGGTCTGAAGAAACACGAAGATCCGCCAACCGAGGTTTTCCATTTTCCCGGTTGTTGTAGTAGCCCTCGGCATCTCTAAAGTCGTCGTACAGACGGTTTGTCACATCCAGATCGTCCGTGAAAACGAAGGTGGAGGCACCATAGATCCCTGGCTGAGTGTCAAGCAGTCGAGCGCCGAGCATGACGGACTGGATAGTGGTGGACAACAGCGACGCCCCAGAGGACGGGTCTCCGCGAAGCACGAGACCGTACTCCCTGCCCACAGCTACCAGTTCGCTGTCGCTAGGACCAATGACCTCGACATCTGATCTGTTCGTACCGACTAGTGTGGCAAAGTACTCGCCAGCGTCCTTAAGTGTTGCCGACAACCCTACGAAAACAGGGGCAGGGGACCCGAACTGCCCGTTAGCGAAGCGCCACCGCCGCAGCATAAGCGCGACCTGGGCTCCATGGACCCCAGCATACGTGTGAGCCTCGTCAAGCAAAACAAGCCGAATAGAACTATTTCCCCTCCATCCAAGCAGTCGGCCCAGCGTGCTGCTCGTCGAAGTTCGACTAAGCATCTCGGTCGTGCTGAACAGAATGTCTGGTGGTGACGCGGACATGGTGCTACGAGTCAGGGCAATTTCAGAGCCCTCAGTTACTGATCCGCAGTCATTGCATTTCAGCCGTTCTATTTTGCGTACGCGATCATGTTCAGCCCACACGAGGTCGCCCGGGCATTCGTCGGTGGCACAGGGGAAGTATGGGGCGATCCAACCGTCCCTGGACGCGGTTTGGCGCCACCCCTTCGGAAGATGCTGTCGGCGGAAGTGGTCTGCGTCCTTGGGAGTGGCGGAGTACAGAAGGGCTATCTTGATGGGACGGGCACCCTTAGGAAGAGCCTTGTTGGCTCTTCGGCACTGAAGCAGAGCCTCGCGCGCCTGATCCCGAAGCAGTTCGTTGCGTGGGTACAAGGCGAGTACTTGGGGTGTTTGGGAGGAGGAAACTCGATTCACCGCAAGGTGGAGTAGCGCAGGCAGATAAAAAGAGAGCGTCTTACCGGAGCCGGTACCTGCCGTGATGATTCGGCCTACCGTGCGGCCAAGCTGAAGGGCTTCAATGGCACTCAGCGAAGCGTCGACCTGAAAACGAGCCAATTTTCGCTCACCTACAATGTTCTCAACAACTGCCTGTTGAACACTGTTCCATCCCGCCCTGCGCCCGAGTCGCTCGGTCACGTCAGACAAAGAGATTTCGCGCCGGGGATAGAGTCGAGGAGCGACACGCAACCGGTAGTCAGCCACTAAGGGAGGGCGAGATCGCCACCAACCGATGGCATCCTTCGAGTCTGGCACCCATAACTGACGCAGCCGGCGAAATAAACGAAGTCCTTCCGAAAAGCGCGTTCGGAACCGCGGTTGCATTACGCCCTCCACACGGTGCAGAAGGCCTTTCTCCAGCAGGTAATCTAAGTACTCGTCGCTGGTTGGCCCTGAATTCCCAGAACGAATGTCATCCAGCACTCGGTCTTCGAGTACTCGTCGAACCTCAGCCTCACTAATAAAGCCGTCGACAATGCCCCAAGATAGGCGAGGGAGTTCGAGATCCTCGAGCGCGGTCAGCAGGGCAGGGACCCCGGCCCATGTCTCGCTCATCGAACCTGCCGACGTAAAACGAACTGAGCAGCGATCTCGGGATCGGAACGAAGCGTAACAATATCTGCATCGCTCAGTTCCGTGAGGGGGACCCCTTCTGCCGAAGAGAAACGCTTGAGAACCTCGAGGACGGCATCGCTAAGTGAAACCTGTCCAAGGTCTTCATGCACTTGCCGTAGTAGGTGTCGAAACGTAATCGTCAGAGCCGGAGTGGGAATGCGCTTAGCAAGAGACTCGAGCTCCCTGATGCTGTTATAGACTCTCTGCCGCCCTTGGGGTGAAAGGGCGGCAGCCTTATGCTGCGGCAGATCCTCAAGCTCCTCTTGTGTCCAACTTGCCCATCGCACCCGCGAATCGCCTTCAAGCGCTGCAATTTGTTGGCTAACGCGACCCGTGGCACCCTGGAGTTTCTGGGGTGAAGGTCGGCCTCGGCTCGCAATAAATGTGCGAAGTTCCTGAAGGGGGCCAAGCAAGTCCGGTTCGGCTCCTCGCGGCACATCCAGTTGATCTAGCGCGCGGCGGGTTTTCAACTGATCATCAAGATCACGGATTGAAGCCGTAAGTTTTTCGAGGGATGTCTTAATCCGCTCAATGTTTTGCTTGTCACCTTGGCTATCACTCGCTAATTTTGCAAGCTTCTCAAGGCGATTAGCACGTGATATCAGATCATTGGACATTGAACCCCTCATCCCCATCTGCGCTCAGGACTCCCAACCAGGTCTCAAGTGCCTTCTCGATGTCATCGTCGACATCGATTACTCCGGCTCTTTCCCGCCCCTCTGCATCGGCGAGACCGGCATCAAGCCATTCCGAAGTCCAGTGCAGGTAGTTTCTGATCGCCAATACCTGGTCAGCGTCGACACTGCCGACAACGATTGCCAATTCGTTCGGTGGCAGGCTGTCCACAGCAGTGAGTGACGCCTCCATTCGGGTCACCGCGCCAAAGTCGTATTGTTTAGCCAGTCGATTTGCCGTCTCAACTTCAGCAAGAGATGCCTTTACAAAGCCCAGTGCTTGGCCCACACTCGTGGCTGCGATGACTGAATCAACGGTGGAGGAATAGGACGTTTCAAGGGGCACATGCTGACGGATGTCACCAAGGAGAGTTTTCCAAGCGGTCACTTGAGCCGGGATGTGAGCTTCCAGGATAGTCCGTGCCCGTTCTGCTGTGCGGCACCAAGCCGGGAAATCGCTCGCCCCAAGAGCGTCCATACGACTAAGGGCGGCTTCGGCAACCTTTCGTACCCGCGGATCATCGACAGCGTGTACGGCGCCAACACCCTGACTGGCGCCGAGTGCGGCCCGCAGTTGCTCAACTGCCGATTCACGGGCAGCGATGTAAGATGCCTCGGCTTCAATCCATCTGCCAGTGCGCGCCGCGTCCCCCCGACGAAAAGCCTTGCCACTCCAAAGCATGGCGGCCACGGCTTCCTTAAGTTTGGGTTTGGGCGGGAGTTGGCCACATAGCGCAGCGCCAGCAATTAGCGACGCCGCGGCAGCGGCCAGTTGTTCTTCCGTGTAATCAGCAGCCCTGATGACACGTGCAACGACTTCTGGACGATATTCGTCAGCAATCGACCGTAGGCGAATAAGTGCTTCAGTTGATTCCTGCCCTCCGCTGTCCTTGAAGCGCAGGAGCGACTGAAAGAAACTCGCTGTTTTGGGGTTGCGCTCGAAGCGCACAATTGATTTGACCGACTGCGGTAAATTCTCGGGGCTTCCTTCAATAGAAACCGTGCGAGCCAGTTGTCCACCGTCTGGTGCAGCAGATCTCAGGACATTAGCGGACGGGTTCTTCATGATGGGATCAGACCAATCGAGGTCTGCCACTAATGCTGCGCGCACAATGTTTCGGATGTCGCGCGCTACAGCCTGCGGCAGTTGGCTGCCCTTGGACCATTCGTCAACGTCGGCAAGTTGCCGCCGGAGCGACTCTCGGATTTTAGGCCTACCAGTCGGTTGAGCTTCTACCGGAGGCTGTTGGTTCTGTGAGGAGCCCTCAGATATAGATTCGGACTGTATATTCGCAGGGGGAAGCGAGAAGGCACCATAAATTTCAGTTTTTACTATTGGCGTCCTAGCACCCCAGAACTGGAAAATTGACATATACCGTCCACGTTCCGGTTCCTCATAACGGTCGTATACAGCTTCTCGTACCGACAGGTCGAGGTCAGGCAATCGACGATTGGGCGGTTGCGAGGAATCTCTCGCCCTGTCCTCTTGCAAAAACTCCGGCGACGGGAAGCGTCCCTCCCTGATAGCGCTGGCCTCGGTTGTCAGGACTCCTCTGACCATCCGCGACAGCACTCTGCGAGGATTGAAAAAACCCTTACGTTCCGGATCAGCAGTGATCGCAATCGCTCGCCGGATGGCTGGCTCATTGTAGGGATACAAGCCGTACCCATCCTTGGTGGCACCAAAAGCAGCGTGGCACTCGTCCATCAAGGGACACTCCATGCAGGCGTTAACGTGATCCGGTCCCGCTTCGATCCGCTGAGCCCCAAGCCGCGCTGCGTTCAGATAGCGCCCTACAAATTCAGTTAATGTCCCACCGCCATCAACGTCAGCGTCGGTAATGGCCAAATCCACCGTATATACAGGAGAACTGGCCGCCACTCGAGTACGGAAGGTGTCGTCGAGTTTGTCATAGTAACCCGTGGTCACCGCCATCATCGTCCGTACTGTTGCGTAGCGCTCCTCACCTTCTACTTTGCCAACTTCGATGATTGCGTCCAGGAGGTCTCTTCTGATCCCTTGAATTAGAGCGAAATCCTCGATAAGGAGGATGATTTCTTGCCCGACAAGTTGTTCACGAAGTGCCATGAAGGCACGTTGTATGCTGCCAACACCGATATCCGCTGCCCGCATTACCGCGAGATCGAGATGATCGTTAAGAAGATCTATGGCGGCGGTCTGCAATTTAGGGTCCGACGTCAATCGCCGATACATGGCCTTCGCCGGACCACTGGTTTCGGAGAGGCTCGCAATCGACGTTGGGAGGTCGTCCGTTGTGAATGCCGGTGGGACGTCGTCCTCGTTTTCACCCCGGCCGCGCAGGGCATGCTCGGCTCGTTTTGGGACGAATGATTCCGGTTGAAGCATGTACTCACGGAAGACTGGATCGTGCAGCAGCACATAAAGCCCACGCTCGCCGCCAAGAACTTTGGTGAACATGTCAACGCGCTCAACTTCGCGGACTGCCTCAGCGAGTTCGTCGAGGATTCGCCGTTCGAGTTTCTCCTTGTCCACAGACTCGCGCAGACTACCCAACTGCCCGCGGATTTCGTCGAAAACGGGACCGCTTTGACCATTCAACAACTCTTCAATAACGTCGCGGAGGCTCGTGCGCGTCTTTGGCAGGTAAATGACTTTGCGTTGACCGGGAATTTCTGAAATCTTGGCTTTTGCCCATCGAACTAGATGGGACTTGCCGGAACCGGATTCACCGAGGATTGGCGCAACACGCACACCCTCCTTCGCTGGACTGTTCAGAAACTGCTCCAGAAATTCTGCTTCAGTTATAGAACCCTCGGCTTCAATTTGATCTCGCAAGCGGATCTTCAAAGGAGTGTGTGTTGCCAACAGCACGGCAGGGGAAGGGCTTGCTGCTTCAGTCGCTATTGTCGCCGTTACTACTTCCGGCTTCCAGCACACATAATTTGTCATCACAGTCATCAGACATCCATCCTGACAAGGACATGGGAGTACATTTCTTCGGTCGCACCCGGGAGTGGTGGAAATCTGACAACGGAGCGGGCGTCAGATCGGCGCTCAAAAGTAAGTAAGCCTTTACTGCCGAGCGAGCGGAATGCATGAGCCAATGCATGGCTCACGTCATGTTCCGCTCCAAAATGTTCCCCTGCAATGAGAGGCAATTCCGTTTCAACAAACTGAACTAGCGACTCCAACTCGAGTGCCATTCCGTCTTCTCCAATGTGCCGACCAGAGGAAGAACGGATAACATCAGCGACCGCGTGAGTAGGGTCAGCCGACAGTCCACCGGGTTCCAAAGGCCATTCTCGCCCCAATCCAAGAAAAGTGGCCCAATAAGTGAAAGTATTCCACCGAGTGTCATTAATGAAGAGTCCGGGGACTTCATGGTCCGCTGTACGCTGATCCAACCGCTTTTGCGGGGGCTGCGTTAGTAGCCAGGCCGCACCTCGCCGGAGGTCTTCCGGTGGCGGTTCAACACCCTGTGAGGCCGTTAGCATCCTCCAACGTACATGTCGCACAAATGCCTGGGCAGAAGTATCTTGTGCTGCAGCCAAAGTCTGTGTTTCGCTGTCCGAGCTTTCGTCTACGGTGACCAGTTCGTATCGAATAAGCGCGTCCAGTGCGCGGTTTATATGCGCGCCGTTACTCGGAGTCTCATCCCTCATGGTAGACGGGCATACCGCCTCAGTCAGTTCGCGCCGAGTCATCCCTGGCGTAGACATCAGCGCCCGATACAAGACCCACATCGTCCGGGGGAGAATCGGGGCAGGACTTGGATTTAATAGTTCCATTACAACTCCTTGAGCAGAGCGTCTGCGCTGATAGAAGGATCATGGACGTCTGCGTACGCCCATCCAGTTCGGAGAGGATGCTCTAGTTCCTTATGGCCGATAACATACGTCGGCAGCCCCAACGCCGCCCGTTCGAGCGCGAGATCCTGGTTCTTGGCGAGGTTTGCTTCACTACCTGTCAGCAAAAAAACGATGCTGTCTCGGTAGTACAGGGCTAATGGGACGCTGTCGGAATTGTCATCGCCGATAATCACTGGTCGAAACCCTGCCACACTTTGAAGCCGCCGCCCTCCTTCGGGCGAAAGTCCGTAAAAGACTTGTAACCCGAGAGACGATAACTTTTGAAGCATCCCCGAGGTATCGTCGCCGTCAGACAGGGCTATGTAGAGCATCGGCGATGCACCTCTCCAGCGGAGCAAGGGGTCAGCAGGAGTGCGGCGGTCGGGGAGGCGTGGGAGAGTAAATTCTTCGGTTGTCACCCCTGTGGCAGACTCGGGATGAGCCCGGCACCATTCACAACTTCGGCAAAGAGGAAGAGTTTGTAACATGCCACCGCTGCTCGGATGGACACGATAGTGGGAAGCCAGTACTTGACCCACACACTTACTTCCCTTGAGGATTCCGTGGACAGCATGAAGCGAGGCATTGGATTCCGACCTTGCACGCAGCCTCTCTGCTTGCAGGGCTGCCGACCATCCTTCGCGTGATAACAATCGGCCATCTAACAATTCAAAATCGATAAAATCCGACGCCTCGTCCAGGAAATTTTCCTTCAGTAGGTCGGATTCCTCCTTGCTCGCACCAATAGGAGGCACCCACATGGGGGCCCGAAGTGCGATGATCCCAGCTTGGGCCATCAAAGTTAGCGTGCGTACGTTCCATTGACTGCTTCGACCAAAGCCTTTGTCCAAGTAAGAGGGTAAAGCGCTCTTCCTAACGCGATAACGCCGACCTTCCTCTCCGTCTGGCAGTGATGCTGTGTCCAGAAGCGACAACCACCGCCGCCATCCCCTTTCTTCCCCAATGAAGGTAGCCCCTGCGAGCCCCGCAGCAATCGCCGCATCCCGCGGCCCCGGGTATAGCACTGCAACTGTCGCGCGTCCGTCCCGGCCTGCGCGCCCAACTTCCTGGTAATAGCGATCGATGGATTCCGGTAAGCAGGCATGAACAATGCTGCGAACGTTCGGAACATCTACTCCGAGCCCAAACGCAGATGTTCCGACTATGACGTCGTAATGTGTTGGCGCCTCCTCACCGCCTACCGCTAGTCCCCGCCATTTCTCGACAGCCGCTTGCCTGTCATGATCTGGTGACTGTCCTGTCACTACCCCTGTCCTGAACATGCCGTGTGCCTGGAGGCGTGTGGCCCAAGCATTAGCATCTTCGACTGTAGTCGTGTAAAGGATTAGCGGCTTGGGCAGCATGGAAACGGCGTTCAAAACGGCGCTTCTCCGAGCATCGTCATCCGTGAACTCATGGGAGAAGTAAGCGGGCTCGGACCGCAAGGCGGAGCCCCAAACAAGATCAAACTCGAGGTCCCCTTGTGAGAACAAGCGCGAGAGTTTGTCGACCTGTCGTTGCGCGATGGTAGCGCTCATCATCACAAGCGACGGTTTGTGGTCATCGGGAGCTATTTCGTACGCCACTTTAGCCAATCCCGGAAGGACTTGAAACTCGGGACGAAAGTCATCCCCCCATTGGTCCACAAGGTGTGCTTCATCGACGACGATTTGTTGAAGAAGACCATCACGTGCGCAATCAAGGACTGCCGAACTCAAACCTGTTACGAACGCTTCAGGGCTCGTGTAGAGGATTCTTTGAGTTCCGCTCCTAACGGCACTCCGGATTGCTCGCTTTGTCTCTCCATCGAGACTGCCAATATATGCATACCGGTTGACAGAACTCAGTTTTATTTTAGTTTTCTGCTCGTGTTCCCGCGTTCTACGTTCCATGTCCAGGGCAAGGACAACCGTAGGCACAATTATGACAGTGACGCCCCGCGATGCTAAGAGCGCCTTCGACCAGGCGACCGCAGTCTTCCCTCGGCCAGTCGGAAGGGAAATCAGCAGGGGGTTGCCGTCATTCGTTACGGCCGCTCGCGCTGCCTGCTGTTGCGCCACACCCCGGTAGGCATCGTAGCCATGCGTCCGAGCCCAAAAAGGGTCGGCGTCCAATTGTTGCGGCTCGTTCATCAACTGCCCGCGGAACACATCGGCAAGCGCGATCTGTGCCAACTCCTCGGCGCCGTCACTTTCACCGAGGCTCGGACTCCAGGGATCAGCGACCACTCTGAGTCCCCCGCTAGGGATCGATATGGCACGACAATGTAGTTCTCGCCATTGAGCCAGGCTGGGCCAGGGTCCAACGGCGGGAACGACTAGCTGCGCAGTTCCACCGAATGAGTACTGATCAGTTAGCAGGATCTGGCGAATGAGGCTTCCAACGTCGCGCCAACCCGCTCTTTCCGCTCCATCCCTAAAGTCTTGAAAGGTATCTCGGAGTCGGCGAACCGCGTCGCTCGCCCCATGCCTAAGATTGCCCGTGCCCGGCCAAGCATCAATTAGGGTCTGGGCAAGGGCAAGGTTTCCGCTAAACATACTCACCCCACCCCTCGGCTGAGCGCACTAGGCAGGTCACCGCCAGTTCGCGAATAAGCGGGTTCTCCACGCCCTCTCGGACGGCACGGCCAATCTCGACCTCCATTTCTAGGGACTCTGGGTCAGCCACCATCCCTGCGGCTGAAGTCCTAGCTTTGTTTCTCGCCATCAGCACCTCAGTCTCGCTTGCCACCTTCGCAGCAGCGCGAGCACAGGCTTCTTTCAGTGCGGTGGTCTGCAACAACGCTTCGCGTGAGGCAGTCTCCGCCTCCATTGCCACTGCTTCCAAATTGCCTAGCCCCAGGACATTGTGCAATGCGGCAATTCGCGTTGGATTCAGATTGATATCTCGGGCGTCATGAAAAGGTGCCTCTAAAAACTTCAGATCTGCCACGTTTTCAACCGGTTTCATGTCATTAGTTGCTATCCAAACCCGGCGCAAGAATGGCCGGAGCGCCCAGTCGCAACGCCGCACTGCCATAGCGATGAGGCTGTTTTGGTCACCCAACAACTTGAGAAGCGGTCCCGGATCCGCTTCCACTAGGATATCGAAGGCAAAGTACAGGAGGGCATCTTCAGACCAGCTTGGATCAACTCGCCAGACTGCGCTCGATTGACCTCGATCATCGAGTGTTAGGACCTTCTCGACGGCGTCTATAAATGGGTTTCCTCGGCGAAAGAGACGTCTGCCTGGTTGCACTTTCCACCGGTCGAAATTACCGATTCGCGATTTCTCATCAACTCCGAGGACCTTAGCCAACCTAGGGGCGAGAAGCGGATCCTTTCTATCGTCAGGTGCGAACCGCAGACTTCCGTCCCACGGACGCTCTTCAAATCGGAATCCTTCGACTCCTGTTATTAAGGACCGGAAGTGGCGCTCTATCGATTCATGGCGATCGTCGTAATTCGCGATGCTCTCGGCCAAAGTTCCTAGTTCTTCAGTTATTTCCCAACTTGACTCCAGCGCATCCAGCTCATCAATGCGGCGTGTTTCAGCGGCCAGCGCGGCCGCTGTCAATTGCTCCCGCAAGCCAAATGCCTCGATTCCTTCTCGGGCTAGATCGTCCCATGCCCTCTCGGCAAGCGAGGCGACTGCCTCTTGTTCTGCCGAAATCGAGCGCTCGAACACACCGAAACCGCGAGACAACAACTTTGCCCAGGCAGTGAGTACACCGTGCGGGTTGCTGTCGGCAATGACCATCCCTCGGGAGGACCGAGATCTACCATAACGGTCTACACGGCCGATTCTTTGCTCCAAATGATTAGGGCTCCAAGGCAATCGTCCGTGTACGGTCAGGGTCGCGTCCTGGAGATTACGTCCTATATCGCCGGACTCGTCAGCAATAAGTACACCCCCTCGCCTTCGCCATTCGGAGACTGCTTGTTCTCGCTCACTGTCTGATTGCGTGGCCAAATGTTCAAGCACCCACCGGCGCCCCCGGATCGAGTTTTGCAGCCTTCTGACCAGGTCATGAGCAAATGATCCGCGTCCGCAAAAGACTACGACTTTGTCACCCGGGCTAGACGCGGCGACTATCTGATTCGAAAGGGCAGAGACGGCATCCTGTTCCACCTGCTGAACTGTTCCCAGCAAATCGCGCTCAAACGGCAGAGAGGGCGCGGATTCAACTATGCGACGCTCCTCGCCGGTTAGAGACGAAGCTTCTCCGCCAAGTCCTACCCGATATCGCAAGATGTTTAGCAGGTCTCTAATCGGACCTCCGATTCGAGAGACGAGCACACCGGCTAGCGCCCCGTACGCGCGTGGGCTCAGTTCGTTGTCCAGGAGATATGCACTGCACGCCGCGAGCCACTCTTCAACCAAGTTTGCGCTGTAATCCACTTCGGTTGAAGCCAGTCTGGCCAGTTTCGGTTTCACCCGACCCGTGAACGAGAACGGCGTCATGACGCCTTCTTCGTCCAGGCGCTGGTGCTGAATACTGTGGCGACGATTTCTGATCACTCGTTGGTGTAAGCGGTAAGTTTCAGAGACATGTGCCCTTACTGCCGCAAGGCGCCCTTTGAGCAGGTCCGCGTCGACTGGTTCAGTGTCGAAAGTGGACAAGACTGAGGCTATACGTTCCTCAAGCAACGCATCCGCAGGGACTTTGCTTTTCAGTTCTTCAAGTTGGTATTCGAGGTATTCCCGGTTCTCGGGGTCCGGTTCCTCGTCGAGGAGGTAGACGGCGTAGGCGAGTTCCTGCCTGGCCGCCAAGAGGGCTTCAAAATCTTGGCGTCGCTCCCAGGAGAAAAGTTCCTTATCGAGGAGATGCAGCAAAGCGAGGTGCGTTGTGCTCTCCTGCCCAAAGGGCGTCGCAGAGAGCAACAGCAAACGGCCCGCACTGTGTGCGAGATGGGCAAGCGAGGCGTAGGGCGGTTCATTCGGGGAAGCCACCTTGGCAAGTAGGTGCGCTTCATCCACAACCAGAAGATCGACACCCTCAAGAGTTCTCCACATCCGGAAATCGGAATGGCCCGTAACTTTTACGCACCTTCCAAAGTCACCGATAAAGAACTTATCGCGGAGTTCAGCCCGCCACTGTTCAACCAGTGCATCCGGGCAGATGATGCCTACCTTGCAACTGGGATCATCAAGGAGCGTTTGGCGGATGACAAAGCCGGCTTCGATGGTCTTTCCCATACCCACCTCGTCTGCCAACAAGTATCGCTGTATGGGGTCCCTTATTATGCGAAACGCCGCCGCCACCTGATGGGCATGCATCTGCACACCTGCAGAGGAGATACCGGTGGCCGAAGCACTCGACGCGCGATCCTCGAGGAGGAGTGCACGAACGGGTTGACGAGCATCACGAAATCGTGGGGTCTCATTACCATTGGCAAGCAGAATCTGCAGCGGATTGCACGACGGCCTGTCCCATCGAACACGGATACTAGATGCAGGTACTAGCGTGTCTTGAAGGGAATTGGGCAAGCGAACCCAGTAGGCCTCCTCGCCCTGGGAATCGGTCGTGGAAGCAATTATGCGCCCTGCACGCCACCTCAGATCCTCATCCTTAAAGAAGACACGAGTCTCCCGTTCTAATTGGACTAGTCTCAGATTCTGGACCGGAACAATCGTTGCACCTACCGAAGGCTCTGCGACTGATTCAAAAAATTCCACCGTTGCAGCGTCTCTACGCACATCGGCTATTCGGCCAATACCAGGGGCACCTGCGTAAGTGGCGAATTGGCCGAGGCTGAGCCTGCCGGCAATCAAATGCTCACCTCAGGTTGCTTCCGGGCAGCTACGACCGATGCACGCATCCGTATGCGCTCCTTTGCTCCGCTGCATCCCCACATCGAACCGGCGCGGCGCAGCGGTGACGAGCCAGAGTGACCCAATCTAACCACTGAGATGCGACTTTGACATAATCACCACACCGCAGTATCCAGAGCGCCTGGCCCTGCCGGAAATTTTCGCTCTAAAGCCTCCCTTCTTACTCCTCTGCCCACGGCTTCCAACGCCCCAACTGTGCGGTCGGTTCATGTATCAAGATGGACACCTTCCGCCTCGCATGTTTTACTGTCAGGCGACGCCCTATTTCAACGCCCTGAGTAGGTGGTTAGTCAGCAGGCTGACATCGCTGGGCGTATTCTGAAGGCCGTTCCACCGCCTTACATTGTCCGGTCCGAAATCCCATGTTCCACTTGTCCAGGCAACGATTGGCTTGAGCTTACTAATAGCCTTTTCGAGATCAAGACCAGGAAGTTCAGCGGCAGGAACTCCTTCGGTTAGGGAATCCATCACGTAGCCCAAGGATTGAATGCCCGCCCCATGTGTCAGTCGCGACTTTAGCGGCGGCAAAGTCCAGGCTTCGGGGAAGGATGCTTGTACAACGGTCCAAAAGTAGTTGAGGTGCAGTTCAATTTGCTGCACGTCCGCTGAACCATCGGACGGGTCACGATACTGGTAAAGCGCTCCTTCATAAAGACTATTCTCAATCATCTTCAAAATACTGTTGTCTTTTATGTATCCATCGGGTGTGGTTGGGGTAGAAATTCTTCCCCCAAAAGGTGTCCCTATTTCCTTCGCCGATGCGTTTAGCCGGGTCATTATGAGGGCCGGCAGTTGCTTGCGCGCATACGCAACGGGAAGATGCCCTGTTGTATCCGGCAAAAGTTCATGGATAAGCCCCTTCGGCAGAGGCTTGGTGTTGTTCACCAGGATGAACTGGGAACGTTGTTCAGCCTCACCGTGCGCTATAAATCCGACGGCAGCAACTGGAAACTGGGCAAGATCAGCATCCCGAATGGCCGCGCTACGCTGCTGACCGTCCACCAGCCAGGCCGGCTTTTCGTCGTCGGGCAGCGCCTCATCCACCGGGATGATGAGTTCGCCAACGACCGAATACGATAAATCCCCCACCGGTGCACTCGGCTCAAACTTCACACGTTCATCAAAGGCCAGGACGATGGCGTTCGGAAGAAGAGGTGAGTCTGACTCCAGATAGCGGCGAATAGCTCGTATGTGGCTCAGGACCTCTGGCCTCTGGTAGCCCTGCAGCAGGTCGTCGTCGCGGTGGACGCGGGATACGGTTGCGAAATCGTGGATGCGTTTGCCGTCCACCCCAAAACAGTAAATATGCTGCGCGCCCTGCTGGAGCCGGATTGCCGGCAGCCTCATCTCGTAGCGGTCAGCCATGGTTACTCCTTGTTGTGGATGTGAGCACATTGCTCTTGAGTTTTTTCATTTTGTTTGCCAGTACAGACATGTTGTGAAATCCTCTGCGCTTATTTCTTTCGGTCCCCCGAAAGATAGCAATTTCAATGCCAAGCGTTTTGCAAAGCGAGCACTCACACTCGTTCCATGGGGCAGCAGTGAGTGTGCGCTCGTACTCCGCTTGGTGACTTCTGTTGACCTGACAGATCGTTTCGTAGGCATCAAGTTCTGCGATGGCTCGTTCGATGGCCCCGGCGCTGCCATCGAATTCGCGCAGGACGCGGAGGCAGACTCGTTCCTGGGCAATCGCGTCCTTTTGGGAGACCCTACCGGCCAGGATGGCGCGCTTCAGTGCTGGATTTCCGTCAACCTGTGGAACGCGCAGTGCTATGAACGCGTCGTTTTCCGTATGGAAATTGTTTCTATCGTCCATAAAAGCTTGTCGGAAAGCGGACGTGCTGTCGAAGCTCGTAACCCCGAAGTCGCTGAACAAGTCCATCGATTCCACTCGCGTTACGCCGAGGAGGTGCAACTCAGTACCTGGAAGGCGAACGTTATCAATCTCCTGCAAGCAGTCGAGAATGTCCTTGGTCTTTAGCGGGACCATGCCGCCCAGGGCAATCCGCTGGTAGCCCATTTTCTGAAGCTGTTCGACACTGTCAGCAAAACTTGCAGGACTCCAGCCCTGGGCAGCACCCACTGGTTGGAGATTCAGGTTCTGCTCTGACACCCGTGTTATGAACTCCTCAGCGAGACGAAGGGTGATTCGACGGCGTTCCGCCCACGCGGGATCTACGTCATCCAGTGAGGCCAAAGGGTCGTATCCGAAAATGATGTGGTCGACACTTACTCCCGCGTCAAACCCACATCCAACGTAGAAATCCAGGGTCTCCTCGACCGTCACCGGCGGCACCAGTTCCTCCACGTAATTGAAGGCCCCGTTGTCACCCAGTGACTCAACACTCTCGGGCAGTCGGAAGAAGCGCTCAACACCTAGCCTGTACAGACGAGCCCTTTGCGCGCTCGTGTATTTCCCCGCGCCCTTCATCGCCCCATCGACGATGGATTTGCTCACAAGAATGCCACTGTAAGGCGGGGTGTCCAAGATTTCGTGCGCGTAGAGATCGTCTCTCTGCCTCACCCTCAGAGGAGAGTATTCGTCATGCTGGAAGTCATATGTCGGACTGACCAAGTCCTGGCTATCGGGAAAGTAGAACTTCACTTCATAGCCGCCCGGTTTGCCACGTACGCTCTCGCTAAATAGTTTGAGAGTGCACTGATATGCCTGGGCGTGTTTTGTAGTTCATCCCAAGGCAAGCCCAACTCTGGCCATACGCCCTTGGTCCAAAAGCAATTCGCTGCAATGATACCCAATTCTCTTTCGGCATCTTCTATTGCAGTCGGCGAATTGACATCGACATGGGCCATCACCCGTTCCATCAATCGGCCCATAGCACGAATGCCAACCCCGCCCATCAGCCGGGATTTGGTGGGCGGCAAGCCCCAGGCGTCCGAAAATGTATTGCGTACGGCCGTCCAGTAGGTGATCAATACGTCCCTGATCCCCTCCGTGTCAGTTGTTCCCGTGGCGATGTTTCGGTACGGAAACAACACCCCAGACGGCGATTCCAAAGACTCCTTCAAGGCTTCGACAAGACCGGTGTCAGTAACAATGGCCGCCTTCTTGGCCTCGTCAGTTGTGGAAGCGCGTTTGATAATTCCCGCAAACGGCGAAAGTGGGTCCCGGTTTAACATATCGACCAGGGCCGAAGGTAGTTTCCGGGTAGGCATGCGGCCCGACGGCACACGTGTTATGTCAGGCAGCAGTTCCGTGACCAGGTTCACGGGCAAAGGTTGTACCGTGTTCACTCTCAAGAACTGCTCGCGCTGTATCTCCAGGTTGTCTGCAACGAATCCGGCTATCGGCACTGGCAGTCGACGGTTCTTGGTCCGTGAAAGCGCAAGGCTCCGTTGCTGTCCGTCGACAATCCATGCAGGTCGAGGACCGTCTTCTCCCTGGCTCAGTGGAATCTCCAGGGTTCCAGCAACAACGAGACCGTCACTCGTGGTCGGTCCACGACTCGACTTGAAGCGCACCTCGGGAGGCAACGCCAGGATCAGTCCGTTCGGGAAAAGAACGTCTGCACTATCCAGATAGTCTTGAATTTGCTTTACATGCTTTTTCTTTTCAGGGCGTTGATAGCCTATGAGTTTGCCCGCTTCATCGCGTCCTATCCGCGCGACCGAGGCAATGAGATCCACTTCTTCCGCAGCCAGCGCAAAAAGATAAAGCGGTGTTTCCTCGTTTTGAAGAACCTTGAGGCACCGCCGCTCCAACCAACCCTCGGTCATTTGTCCTCTTTCTCTACAGCACTAAACAAACCACCGAAACGTCGCTGCTCGCAGGCCCACCCATTGTCCCTCAGCAGCCGAAGGGCAGCTGTCTTTCTCATCTTGGGCTCACGTACGCGCACTTCGCGAATGAAGGCTAGGACGTCGGCGTCGGCCATCGGGTTGCGTCCGTACACCTCGGGGCAACGCACCTCCTCCACCCAGGCACGCCAGCGGCCATTATTGCGCTGCCCCACGAGGATCGGCGAATCGAGCGTAGCAATCCAAGCCTTGGCCGTTCTTACGTTGAGGCTGCCCGAAGTACCGCCAAGCTTCGCTCGAAGTGCAGCGTCAGCGGGAATCCTCAACTCCCCCGGAACGTCTTTGGAGCCGCCAAAAATTACGACGTCGTCCCGTCCTTTGAAGGCTGCTAAGTCGTCAGCCATTGCAGAACTGTAGGTTTCCGAAAGAACCATGAGCGTCTGCCCCTCTGCATGTTCAGTCAGCTTTTTCTGCTCTCCCGTGATGAGCTTCCACCAGGTTCTGATGTCTGACGTGTCGCGGCCTACGGCATCGGCGTGACGTGACGTAAACGTCGCTGCGTACGCGGGCCACTCTTCGTCCACTGGCACCAGTCCCAAACCTGCCGAAGCAACCAGGACATGAGGATCGAAACCGACATCACGGAGAGTACGTTCCAGTTCAAACGCTTGCTTCCAAGCGTCACCCTGGTAGAGGCGCCGCAAACTTACGCGTCCGGACTCCTGGTGAAGCGCTGCCCGCCACTGTCTAACGCGCTCCGATTGTTGCCCCGCGGGAAGGTTCTCGACTCGTAAGCGTTCGACCGGCGTCAGAGATTTGCGGTCGGTACAAGTTACGACCACTGTTAGTTTCTCCGCCACACCACTTACCCTTGCTCCTAAACTACGAACGCCTTGGACCTACTGTATCGTGTAGTTTCATCGAAGGCATGACAAAGCGAAACTGCTTGGGGAACAACGAGAGGGAAAGCATGACAAGGAAAGCTATAGTTCTACTGAGCGGAGGACTGGACTCGACGACGGTGCTAGCCCACGCGAAGAGTATCGGCTTTGATCCCTATGCCCTCAGCTTCCGCTACGGTCAACGCCATGCTGTGGAACTAAGGGCAGCAAAGCGCGTGGCAGAGGCACAAGGTGTTGCTGACCATGTTGTCTGCGATATAGATCTGCGAGTTTTTGGTGGCTCAGCCCTCACTTCGGATGTCGAAGTTCCCAAGCACGCTTCTGTTGACCAAGTAGAAGAGAATATCCCGGTTACTTATGTCCCTGCAAGAAATACGGTGTTTCTCTCATTCGCTCTCGCATACGCCGAAGTAGTAGGGGCAACTGACATCTTCATTGGCGTGAACGCTCTGGACTATTCCGGCTACCCGGACTGCCGCCCGGAATACATCCGGGCCTTCGAGGCCATGGCTAACTTGGCCACGCGCGCTGGGGTAGAAGGTGGAGCAATAACGATTCACACCCCATTGATGGATAAGACTAAAGGCGAGATTGTCCAGATGGGACTGGCCTTGGGCGTCGACTACAGCCTGACGTCGTCTTGTTATGACCCTGACGACGCCGGCCGCTCCTGCGGGCACTGCGACTCTTGTCTTCTCCGGCTGAAGGGTTTTGCGGAAGCCGGATGCCACGATCCCATCGCTTACCAAGGCGTATAACTTGAACTACAAAGTCAAAGAGATCTTCTACACACTTCAAGGTGAGGGGACACACGCCGGCCGACCCGCCGTTTTTTGCCGCTTTAGCCTTTGCAATCTGTGGACCGGTCGCGAAGCCGACCGAGCACGGGCCATCTGCAAGTTCTGCGATACGGACTTCGTCGGAACTGACGGTGAGGGTGGAGGGAAGTTTGCCACCCCTGAGGACCTTGCTGACGCCGTGGAGGCCGCATGGCCTTCGGGCTGGACAGAAAACAGGATGGTCGTCTGCACTGGCGGCGAACCGCTGTTGCAATTGGACGACGCTGCAGTCGCCGAGCTAAAGCGACGCGGGTTCTATGTAGCAGTTGAGACCAACGGCACCCAAGTGCCCCCCATCGGCGTGGACTGGTTATGCGTCAGCCCCAAAATCGGAGCGGACCTGGTAGTCGCAGGCGGCCAGGAACTCAAGTTTGTCTATCCACAAGCAGGTGTCGATCCCAGAATCTTTGAAGAACTGGGCTTCGATACCTTTCGGGTTCAGCCCATGGATGGCCCAGACGTCGTCGAGAACACCCGGCTTGCCGTCGAATTCTGCTTGGAGCACCCCAAGTGGCAACTGAGCATGCAAACCCACAAGTACTTAGGAATCCCATGACCTTCTCCGCCGAGATATACCGCGAGTTCACTTTTGAAGCGGCTCATCGACTGCCGAACGTTCCTGAGGGACACAAGTGCAGTCGCCTGCACGGGCACTCGTATCGCGTCGAGGTTCATGTCACCGGTGCAGTAGGCGACGACACAGGCTGGGTGCAGGACTTCGGCGACATCAAAGCTGCTTTTAAACCTCTAGAAGATCAACTGGACCACAACTATCTCAATGAGGTGCAGGGTTTGGAAAACCCTACGAGTGAGATCCTTGCTAAGTGGATCTGGACCCGACTGGTGAACGTACTGCCCAATCTTTCAGCGATACAGGTGCGCGAGACGTGCACTTCGGGGTGTATCTACCGGGGAGAAACATCTGATGCTGCCTGACGTACAAGACGAAGTCGACGCTCGCGGCATTGCACTAGATGAAGTGGGCATCTCTGGGCTCAGGTATCCAACTGAGTTCACAGACGGGGCAACGCGGCAATCAGGCATTGGCTCGTTCGATGTGCTGGTGACTCTCCCCTCCGATCGCAGGGGCACGCACATGAGCCGAATGGTTCAGTTGGTGCAGGAACAGTTGGCAGTCATCGATCCCCGAGAGCTACCGCTCGTCTTAAAGCAAGTAGCCGCCAGAATGGACATTGATAGGGCGCTTGTTCGGGTGGCATTGCCAGTAGCCACCACCGTCGTCTCACCTGTGTCTGGGCTTAAGGCATTTCAGACAAGTGATCTGCATCTTTCAGCCGCCATCGACACTGGTTCATTTGAGCTGGTCACTTCCATCACTGCTCAGGTGACGAGCCTTTGCCCCTGCAGCAAGACCATTAGTGACTACGGTGCCCATAATCAACGTAGCGATGTGAAAGTATCAGTCTCCGGAACGGACAGCGATCCGTATCCGATAAACATTGCGGACCTTGTCCAACTCATTCGAGCAAGTGGTTCATGCCCGGTGTACCCCATCGTTAAGCGCCCCGATGAGCGAGCGATCACCATGACGGCGTACGACAACCCCGCATTTGTTGAAGATATGGCCCGAGACATCTCAATGGAGTTGCGACGGAAAAACGTGGGCCACACCGTAAGCATCCGGAATTTGGAGAGCATTCATAGCCACGACGCAGTCGCCTCAGTTTCGTGGGCTCCCCCGCCTGTTTCAGTTGTCTAGACCAGGCTTTCCTGTGGGAAGCGCCAGACACTGCCACTAATGCAGCGTCTGGCGCTTTTTTCATTGGGCGACGGCGGCCGCCGTCGCATAGACGTCCGCAGGCATCGGACGGTGAAGCTTCCAGGTGATCGCAATCGGCTTTGTGCCGGAGTGCTGCACGTAGTCCACCTGCCCCAGGCAGGTGTACGGCATTGTCAGCCCGGTCTCGTCATCGGCTGTGTCCCTCGTGAAGATAAGGACCCGCGAACCATGTGAAGCCCGGTCAAGATAGCGCCGTCCCGTCGGGCTGCTCGGTGAGGTCGCGTTCTGCGACTCCCAGTGGAACAGTTCCGGGCTAATGGCGTAGTCCTTGTACATCGTGGTCGCTGAATGCTTTTTGTCGTCCTTGTTCAGGGTGACAAAGAAGGCATCTGTGGAAGTTGCAGGACACCATGCAACGCCCTCGCGGTGCTGCACGTTCTTGCCCTGTTCCAGCGAGCCGTACTGCAGCGCCGCCAAAACCTCCTCCCGCCGGTAGGTGGCATGCGAGAGCAACGGGATGTGCTGCAGTCCTGCGCCGAGGCTCTTGGCTGCGTGTTTGGACGCGGCAGCGCCGAGGTTTACGATTTGCTGAATCTCGCGGCACACAAACTGATACCCGCGCAGATAGTCCAGTCCGTCGTCGTACGTCTTGAACCCGCCGCCGTCATCCCACAATGTATAAAACAGCATGCGCGCAAAAGCCTGCTCACGCATGCCAAACTCCGCGTAGCGGGGCGCGCCGGGAGCAACCAGCATGGAATAGGCAGCGGCGCGTTCCGGATCGTCCACGTGAATCAGCGCGGCCATACGGCCCAGCAGCTTCCTTTCCTCCGCGTCCGACAGCTCTTCAATCTTCCCGCGGAGTACGGTCTCCAGGGGAGAGAACCCTTCGATTAGCCCTGCCTGGCGGAGGTAGCCGGTCCACGAGTCCCTGGTGGAACGGTAGATCGTCTTCACGTCGTTCCCCGACCGCTCCAGATACGCCTCCAACTCGACCTCGGCGTACGATGCGATGTCCCGGACCAGCTGCGCCCGGTTGAACCGGAGCTGCGCCTTAATGTTGTCGAGGACCACCTTCTGCGCGACCCGGTCGAGCATGATCTGCGAGCCGGACGGCAGGTACGGGAATTCGTCCTCGACAGCCTTCTCCAGCTCCTTTCGGTCGTAGCCGGTCAGCGCCCGGTAGCGCAGGTCAAAGCGGAATTCACGGCGCTGCTGGCCGATGAAGTCCAGGACCGTCAGCACCGCTTTACCTTCGGCACGGCGCAGTCCGCGTCCCAGCTGCTGGAGGAAGACTGTGGCGCTCTGCGTGGGCCGGAGCAGCAGGATGGTGTCCACCTGCGGCAGGTCCAGGCCTTCGTTGAAAAGGTCGACGGCGAAGATGCAGGTGATCTTCCGTTGCCCCAGCTGCCTTAGTGCTTCCTCGCGGTCAGCATTGTCAGTGGTCCCGTCGACGGCGACGGAGGCAATGCCGGCGCGGTTGAAAACCTCGGCCATGTAGCGTGCGTGCTGCACCGAGACGCAGAAGCCGATGGCCCGCATCTGATCGGTGCTGGTGACCTTGTCCCGGAGTTCGCGAATCACCTTGGCGGCCCGGGCGTCGTTTCCGGTGTAGAGGGCGCTCAGCTGGGTGGTGTCGTAGTTGCCGCGCTTCCATTCCAACTGGCTGAGGTCGACGTCATCGGAGACGCCGAAGTAGTGGAACGGGACCAGAAGGTCAGCGTCCAGAGCGTCCCAGAGCCTAAGCTCACTGGCTGTCCGGCCATCGAAGAACTGCTTGGCGACGTCGACTCCGTCGCCCCGTTCCGGGGTCGCCGTGAGTCCGAGGAGCTGCTGCGGTTTCAGATGGTCCAGCAGGCGGCGGTACGTGGGCGCCATGGCATGGTGGAACTCATCGATGACGACGACGTCGAAGAAGTCAGACTCCAGCTGCTCGATGCCGAGGGAAGACAGCGACTGGACGGACGCGAAGATGTGCTTCCACTCCCGCGGCTTGTGGTCCCCCACGTAGAGCTCACCGAAGGCGCCGTCCTGCATGACGTCGCGGTAGGTGCGCATCGCCTGCTTGAGAATCTCCTGCCGATGCGCGACGAAGAGCAGTTTGAGGTCACGGCCGGCAGCCTCGCTTAACCGTTTATAGTCCAGAGCGGCGATGACTGTTTTGCCGGTGCCCGTGGCAGCGACCAGGAGATTGTGACTGAAACCCTTGAGCCGCTCCGCTTCCAGGTCCTCCAGCATCTCCTCCTGGTGAAGGAACGGCTGAACCTCAAGACCGGTGGTTGCATCCGGCGCCGCTGTTCGACGGCCGCCGTTCCGCTCCAACGCATCGTCCAGCTTTTCGCCGTCACGCTCCGGGTCGTAGCTTTGGAAGGCGCGCTGCTCCCAGTAGCTGTCGAAAGTCACCTCGAACTTATCCAGGAGGGCGGGTGTGGCGACGGAACTAAGCCGAACGTTCCATTCCAGCCCGTCCAGGAGTGCAGCCTGGCTCAGGTTTGAGCTGCCGACGTAGGCGGTATCGAAGCCCGTGTTACGGCGGAACAGCCAGGCCTTGGCGTGCAACCTTGTGGCCTGGGTTTCGTAGCTGATCTTTACCTCGGCCCCGTACCGGTTGACGAGTTCATCAATGGCACGGCGTTCGGTGGCGCCCATGTAGGTGGTGGTGATGACCCGGAGCCTTGCTCCGCGATCTTTGAGTTGCTGGAGGGCAGGTTCCAGGAGCCTGAGGCCTGTCCACCGTACGAAGGCGCAGAGGAGGTCGACGGCATCAGCCGACTCCATCTCGGCCCGCAGCTCGGCCGCGAGATTCGGATCATTCTTGCTGTTGGTGAGCAGGGCTGAGTCGCTCAGCTTTGTGGTGGGGCGGCGGAGTTGGCGGCGCTTGAGTGTGTCCGGGCGATGGAGTGACTGAAGCTGGGAAGGGATATCCGTGATCAGGTCGTCGTACCGCAGCTCGCGAAGAAGTCGATTTGCTAATTTGACACGATCAGTTGGCTTCGCTCGAGCGAGAGCCTTCCGAACAGCGTCTGCCACATGACGGGACAGGATATCCGGACTATCTTCGTCATTTATTAGCCCAAAGTGTGGTTCCAATTCAGGAACTCTAGACAGACTTGCTAGCAGCCCGTCAGTATTTAGCAACTCATACAGACCCTCGGGCAATTGGTCAGTTGCCCGTCCCCCATCCGAAAGATTCACTGCGCCAGGCTATGTCTTGAAACCTACAAACTCCAACAACCCGTCATCGGGTTACCATTTGGCATCCGACCATACCATTCAGTAGGGGAAGCCGTCGATGATCCCGACTTCCGGTTGACCCTAGTCGACCACGGGTCGAGCAGACTGAGCTTGATCTTCCGGTTTTTCGCCTAACAAGCGCCCGGTTGACTGCAGACACCATAAGCTCGAATGAACAAGCAAAGCTGTCAGCGATGGTCGAAAAGTGAGCCGTTTTGCGGGCTTGGCGTCGCAATGGCTCACTTTTCGACCGTCACCGACAAAAGCCCGACCTTCATACGTGAGCCGCCCCGCGTCTCGTTATATCAACAAGAAGGATGAGACTTCAGGCAGGCCTTACCTCGACAAGGCGTCCAATGGGCCGGTGCAGCGGCGCTGGTGCTCTTCAATACCCTCCACCTATAGGGATGCAGCGAAGGGAAGCTGCATTAGAGGTGCGACCAGATAACAGATTGGATGGGACTCAAGGCACCGGATGAACCGCTGGCAGGCGGATCAGTTCGGGATATCCCATCATGGTGTACATGATGGCTTCTGGCAGATACCCCGGATCTTTCAGCCAACTGCGGACTTTAGCCCCAAATCCACCACGATCCGCGATTTCTATAAGCACCGCTTCTGCATCCGCGTATGAGTGCGCCGCTCGCAGGCGTCCCTTCGACGCATGGTTCATGAACTCTTCGAGCGGACTTATGCCGTCAACGCGAGTATGAGCCCACTCGAGCAGTTTTGAGTTTCCGTAAATGATGTCAATGATCATTGAGTTTTGTTGTACCCGATGCCACACGTCAAGCACGGTAATTTCGGGTTCTTTCTTGCTTGCAGCAAGCGCTAAGTACATGAGGAACCGCACCATGTATACCGAGTTATGAGAGACATCGACCGGCACTAGCGTGCTCAGGACAGCAGTGGCACCTGATGCAACGAGCATGTCCGAAACCGCAACGACTCCTCCACCACGCGGTCCCGTATGGCAAGCGCTTAGGATCACCAGCGGCGGCATGTTGCCAAACTCGAGGCCCATCGCATAGTCAGTGCCGATGACTAACCCGGCAACGTTGGAATCAGGACGGTAGAACCCGTGAGCACTGATAACGAGTACGGAAGGGCGCAGCTCTTCAATTTTCGCTCGGAGCGAACTAACCGAAAGCGTTTCGTGCACTTCCACGGTCATCGAATTGCCCGTAACGTACTCTTCTGTTGCCGACTTCCACGCGCTGCGGGAGGCCTGCCCTACAGGATCATCCGATGGGATGCATTCCGCGATAAGAACCCTCAAGTGCCCACCGAGTTCTACACCTGGAACTGGTGTCAGCTCTATCTGGAGGGCACGAGTCAGTGGATTCACAGACCTATACGCCAAAGGAACTCTCGCAGCCAGTGGAGCCGTGTCACCCGGTACCGTCAGCAGCCCAATGGGGAAATTTGTAAATGCATGGATAGAAGCGGCGTGTTGAACTACCTTGACAAAGGAATCCGTCCACAGATCTCGTGCAGCGGTGTTCAGCCTCTTCAGGAGGTTCTTCACCTTTGCCGGCTTAGCACCGTCAACCCAATGCTTTTCAAGCGCGGCCAGAGCATGAAATGCCTCGTCCGGGACCTGAGAAGATCGCAGCACACCCATGGCCTCCGATTCTGTTACATCGTGGGCGACCATAGTTTCCACGGCCGTTCGGTGGGAGGCGGTCCAGTAGTTAGCCTGTGTCGCGGACGCGCCGAGTGCGGTTCCGCCGGCTTTCTTTCGATAGCGCGGTGCAACGCCTGGTAACGACAAGACCAACTTCATACGAAGTGTGGGGGCAATGGCGCGGGCCGCCACATCAAGATTTGCGCGCACGAAGTTATCATCTTGACCTTGATCGCTGAAGCGAACCAGTGCGTTAAGGCGGGCCTTGAGCATGATCAGCTGCAGAGCGCCGATGCTCTCATCGACGTCTTGCACCGGTTCGTACATGCTATCGCCCATGAGCCGTGCCAAACGCTTCTGCGAGAGATCAGATCCTCCGCGGGTATCCCCTTCCAGCCATCTGGGGGCTTTCGGATCTAACTTCACCCCGGCGGGCCACTCTTCCGCCCAGATTGCAGTTAGCGCCCCCCAATGATCGTCAAGCGACTTCTGCGACAGGTTATCCATCGATATGGGAGGCAAAGTAAAGCCCAGGTTTCTCGACACCTCGCCCGCAGTCGTGAGTGCGTGGGACGGGCAGATTATGAGCGCACGCTCATACATACTCGTGAGGTGAGGAAAGTGTCCATGCCTAAGGAAATCGACAGGCACAAAGTAAACGACGCTCTTTCTGGAATCGCTCAACATGTCCTGAATCCCCACGTACGGGAGGTCAAGCGTCTCGAACCTTGTTTTTGGAAGGTGTAGTGCATACCGAACACCTACCAAGCTTGGTTCCAAGCGCTCGTCGAATGATCCATCGAACGGCGTCGACTCCTCGGCGTCAAGCCAAAGAACTGGGTCTTCGCGATGATCCATGGCGCCTGGCAAGTCACAGGCAACCACGTACATCGGTCTACGGACGCTGATAGAAGTCACGCGCCGATTCTGCCCTACAAGTCCTTGTGTCCTAGTGAAGTCGCACCGTGTCGCAAGGGGAACAGCGCTACGGCTACCGTCAATTCCGAACGAACGGAGCTAGCAAAGAACTGGTCACCGGAAGAATCTCAACAAAGCTCATGGGCCTGAGCACGGTGCAATACCGTGCGCAGGCCCTCGCAGCTTAAGCACCTAGTTAAACAGTCCAACTTCCGGGGACCAGCGCATCTGCGAACTCGCCCTTTCGTTGCCGCAGCCGCGAAGTGGTCAGGCGCGTGCGCTTCACTCGACCAGGACGGGCTGCTTTGTTCCCTCCGCCGACAGTACAACGGCCGGAACCTTCCGGTTCCGTTGGTTTAGCCAGTTCGTCACCGCAAGAACCGCCACAAGCCCGCAAGTGCTCAGCAACTGCGGACGCGAATCCTCACCGATGAAGCCCACCGTGAAGATCGCCGCGAGGATGAGCAGGCCAAGGCCAGTGAGCCACGGGAACCCGGGCATCCGCAGGGGAAGCTCGGTTCCGTCACGGTCGGCGCGGAGCCGCAGTGCAAGCTGGGCCAGGAGCGCGGACGTCCACACCAGCAGACAGGTGGAGCCCACGATGTTAAGCAAGACGCCGAGCACCATCTCGGGGAAGGCCATCTCCAGCACCACCGTGACCACGCCGAAGGCGACGCTGGCCAGGACGGCGACCACCGGGACCCGGGCCTTGGACACGGAGGCCAGTACACGCGGCGCCTCGCCGCGCTCGGCCAGGGAGTACGCCATCCGGGAGGCACCGTAGAGGTTGGCGTTGAGCGCGGACAGCAAGGCTGCGACGGCCACCAGCGTGATGACGGTCGCCGCGCCGGGCATCCCGGCAGCCTCCAGCACAGCAGCGAACGGGCTCTTCAGCCCCTCCGAACCCACGGGAACCACGGCAGCGATCACAAAGATGGCACCGATGTAGAACACCAGGATGCGCCACAGCACAGTCCGGACAGCTTTCTTCACACTGCGGGCGGGCTCAGCTGTCTCGGCTGCAGCCACGGACACGATCTCGGTGCCGCCGAACGCAAACGCCACCACGAACAGCGCCGTCGCAATCCCTCCAAACCCGCTAGGTGCGAACCCTTCGCCCATGAAGTTGGCCAGGCCCGGCGACTGCACGCCCGGCACCAAGCCGAACAGCAGCGCGAAGCCCACCAGCAGGAACCCGACGATCGCAACGACCTTCAGCAGCGCAAACCAGAACTCGAACTCGCCAAAGTTCTTCACGCTGGTCAGGTTCACGGCGGTGAGCACCACAATGAACACAAAGGCCATCAGCCACACCGGCAGCGCCGGGAAGATGGTGGCCAGCAGGCCTGCGGCACCGAGCGCCTCGGCCGCGATGACCACCACCAACTGCAGCCACCACAGCCAGCCCACCGTGGCACCGGCCACCGGCCCGTACGCCTTGGCCGTGTAGACCGAGAAGGCGCCGCTGTCCGGATTGGCCGCGGCCATCTCGCCGAGCGCCCACATCACCAGGATGATCAGCGTTCCGGCCACGAGGTAGGAGATCAGCACCGCCGGGCCGGCAGCCTGGATGCCGGCGCCGGAGCCGATGAAGAGGCCCGCGCCGATCGCGCTGCCCAGGCCCATCATGGTCAGCTGGCGAGGTTTGAGCGCGGCGCCGAGGGCGCGGGCAGACGTCTTTGTCTGTTGTTCCATGGGGATTCCTCTTAGGTGTAGGTGGAACGGGGTTGGGGATTTAGGGTCAGTCGGTTGTCAGGCCGCGTGGGCTTCGAGGATCCGGAGCACGCGGTTGTTGGAGGCGGGGTCGGCCACCGTGATCCGCACGCCGTCGCCCTGGTACGCCCGGACCATGATGCTGGCGGCGTCGAACGCGTCCACCAGCCGTGCCCGGAGCGTGTCATCGGCGCGGATCCACAGGAAGTTGCCCTGGCTCGGCTGCAGGTTCCAACCCTGGGCTTCCAGTTGCGCGGCCATCCGGACACGCTCCTGCCTGACGGCGGCCACCCGTGCTTCCATCTCCTCCCCCGCGTCCAGCGACGCGACGGCCGCCTTCTGGGCCAGCGCACTCACGGCGAAGGGAAGGGCGGTGCGGCGCAGCCCTTCGGCGATGGCCGGCGCCGCCACGGCGTAGCCCACGCGCAGGCCGGCGAGCCCGTACGCCTTGGAGAAGGTGCGCAGGATGCAGACGTTCGGGTATTCGCGGTAGAGCGCCAGGGAGTGGGGGCCGCTGCCGGCGTCGGCGTATTCCACGTAGGCCTCGTCGATCACCACGAGGATGTCAGACGGGACGGATTGCAGGAACGCCTCGATGCGGCCATGGCTGATCGGCACGCCGGTGGGATTGTTGGGGGTGCACAGCAGGATGACTTTGGTGCGGCCGGTGACGGCAGCGGCCATGGCGTCGAGGTCGTGGCCCTCAGCCTCGTCCAGCGGGATGCGGACCGGCCGGGCGCCCGCCAGCTCGACCAGGATGGGGTACGCCTCGAAGGAGCGCCACGCGAAAATCACCTCATCCCCGGCGTCGCACAATCCCGTGATGATCTGCTGGAGGACACCCACGCTGCCGGGCCCCACCGCGATCTCCCCGCCGCTGACGCCCAGGTGCCTGGCAAGGCGTTCACGGAGTTCGACGGCGGTGCTGTCCGGGTAGCGGTTCATGGTGCCGGCCGCTTCAGCCACCGCAGCCGAGGCGGCGGGCAGCGGCTCGTAGTGGCTTTCGTTGCTGGCCAAAGCTGCGATGTCCGCACCGGCGCCCCGCCGACCCGGGACGTAGGACGGCAGTCCGGTTACAGCGCCGCGAAGGGTGGGCAGTGCGGTGTCCGGTCTTGTCAGGAGTTGATCAGGGGTCATGAAGACCGATCATGATTGTGACCCCGCCCACACTGCAAGATACGCTCTAGCCATTGGGACTTCTGCTCAACTTCTAGTAACTCTGGTGAAAATATGACCATCACGAACTCTCGCACCCTCGATCCCCTCGACGGCAGGATCATCCTGGCCCTCGACAAGGACCCCGAAGCCAGCGCCCTGGCACTCTCCCGGACACTCGGCGTCGCACGCAACACCGTCCACGCCCGGCTGGCGCGGCTGGAGCGCAGTGGCGCGCTCCGCTCCTTCAGCCGCAGGCTGGACCCCGCCGCACTCGGCTACGACCTGATGGCCTTCCTTTCGCTCTCCATCAGTCAGACCCGTACAGGATCGGTGGAAAACGGGCTCGCCGCGATCCCGGAGGTCATTGAGGTCCACGCCACCACCGGGGACGCGGACCTCATGGCCAAGGTGGTGGCCAGGGGCACGGCCGATCTTTACCGCATCACGAACCAGATCCTGGAGATCGACGGGATCCAGCGGACCAGCACCGCCATTTCCATCCTCGAACTCATGCCGCCCCGCTACGACGGTCTCATCAGCCGCCTGTCCGAGCAGGAAGCCCGCGCTTCCGACTAAAGGCGAGTGACGCAGGCCACATGTGAGCACATTGTCACTTCCTGCAGCTTCTTCTGCCAAAAATCCCAGCTGGCTTCGAAGGTGTTGCCTATCCGAAGGCTGTCCCACACGATTCCTGCATGACTACTCTCACCGTCTCCGGCCGCGTGGCACAGGTTCTCAGCAGCCATCTCACCGACGTCTTCGGCGTCATGGGCAACGGCAACGCCTACTTCCTGGACGCCGCAGAGAAACAGGGCGTGCGCTTCTCCCCGGTCCGGCACGAGGGCGCCGCCATCGCCGCAGCCGACGCCTACTACCGGGCCTCGGGACGGCTCGCCGCAGGCACCACCACCTACGGCCCCGGCTACACCAACGCCCTCACCGCCCTGGCCGAAGCCGTCCAGGCGCAGATCCCGGTGGTGCTGGTCACCGGGGATGCCCCCAGCAGCGGCGCCAGGCCCTGGGACGTGGACCAGGCGGCCATCGCCGCCGGCCTCGGCGCGGCCACCTTCACCGTCACCCGCGACGCCGCCGGCGCCATCACCCGGCAGGCGGTGGAATACGCACTCACCCGGCGCACCGCCGTCGTACTTGCCATCCCCTACGACCTCGCGGCACTCGAGGCCGGGGACGAGGACCTTCCGGCGCCGCCCGCACCCCAGGGAACGCACGACGGCGGCACGGACCTTGGGCAGGTTGCCCGCCTGCTCGCCGGTGCCAAGCGGCCGCTGATCCTCGCCGGACGCGGTGCACACCTCGCCGGAGCCGGCCCCGAGCTCCGGGAACTCGCCGACCGCCTCGGTGCCCTGACTGCCGGAACTGCCCTGGCACTCAACCTCCTCGAGGGCGAGGGGTACCTCGGCGTCGCCGGCGGCTTCGGCACGGACACAGCGGCCGGGCTCATGGGCGAGGCCGACGTGGTCCTGGTGGCCGGGGCGAGCCTGAGCCCGTTCACTATGCGGTTCGGGCACCTGCTGGGCCCGGACAGCACCGTCATCCAGATCGACACCGCCCTGCAGCCGACCAACCCGCGGGTGGACCTGTTCGTCAGCGCGGACGTGAAGTCCGCCGCTGCTCGCCTGCTTCAGCTGCTGGACGGCGAAGGTGCCGCAGGCGCGTGGCGGGCGGAAGCCCGCAAGCGCCTGGCAGAAGGACCGGCCCACCACACAGGCTCCGACGAGACGCCGGACGGCCGGCTGGACCCGCGCGCCCTGGCCATGGCGCTGGATGCCGTGCTGCCGGAGCGCCGCACGGTGGTCCAGGACGGCGGGCACTTCATCGGCTGGGCACCCATGTACTGGAACATCCCGCGGCCGCAGGACCTGGTGATGGTGGGGACCGCCTTCCAGTCCATCGGGCTGGGACTCGCGAGCGCCGTCGGGGCAGCCCGCGCGCTGGAGGACGGCCGCACCCTGGTGCTGGCCGCGGGCGACGGCGGTTTCCTGATGGGCCTCGCGGACCTCGAATCGCTGGTTGGTGCGGCTCGCAGTGCGATTGTGGTGATCTACAACGATGCCGCCTACGGGGCCGAAATCCACCAGTACGGCTCCCAGGGCCTGACGGAAAAGCCAATGCTGATTCCCGAGGTGGACTTCAGCGGCGTTGCCCGGGCGTTGGGCGCCGAGTCCGCGGTCATCCGCTCGCTGTCCGACCTTGCCGCGCTCAAGGACTGGATCGACGCCGGCGCCAAGGGCACCTTTGTGGCCGACTGCCGGATCACGGCAAGCGTCCGGGCCCCGTGGCTAAGCGAGTGGATGGCTGCCTCGAAGGCGGCGAAGGCGGCCGTGGCGGGGTAACCACTCACGGGCACCCTGTGCCGGCGAATAGCGAAAGACCCGAACCACATGGCCCGGGTCTTTCTACCCGACGGATTAGGCGCCGCTTTTCTCTCGTGCGAGCCCAAGGCCCAAGAGAATAATGACTGGAGCTGCAAGAAGAACCACGAAGAAAAGCACAGCGCCGCCGATAAACGGCACCGCCAGAAGTGCCGCCAGCAGCGCGAATCCCGCGAAGCTGATGGACGTGATCGGCGCACCGCGGGTCCGTCCGCGCTGACTGGCCAAAAGCACGATTCCGGTCGTGACATTGCCCAGTGCAGCCACCAGCAAGAGGAGGCCAGCGATCGCGTTGGAGCCGAACCCCGCCATAGACCCAAGCAGCAGCACGGCGCCGAGCACGATGCCGACGATGCCGGCGGCGACCCTAAAGCCCGAAGATTTGAGCTCTGGTACGGCCGGGTACCACTGCGGCGCATACTGCGGTGGCACTTGGCCGTACTGGGGATGCGTGTATTGAAGTTGCTGGCCATTAGGAGCCGGGTGCGGCTGGTTGTAATGCTGCGGCGTTCCGTATGCCGGCTCATTGCCCTGAACGGGGCCGGAGGGCGCATGCGATGGGTAGCTAGGCCCTGGCCTAGGTTCTGGTGGAATTGGTTGGATGTTCTCGGTCATTGGTCCCCCATTGCAGCGCTACTTCAATCCCCAGTAGATCCTGGCTTTGCTATTCATAGACATGCTCTTCTGAATGAAAATCTTGCCACCCTCTATCGCCCCAACTGGAACGTCCATGCAGACTTGGTAGCTTGCTGCGCCGCCCTTTTCAAGCGTTGGGACATTCATTGCCCCATTGTCGAGAGATGCCCCGCAAGAGCCGGCATCGTACTGTCTGGCATCTGTGCCAACGAAGGTCGGGGACAAGTCGACCCAGGGATTTCCTTCATCAGCCCCTGCGTACGTGACAGCAAGGTCGACGAGGATGTACCTTCCCTCGGGTGCATCGTTGAACATATTGTTGGCGACGACCTCTTCAGTCGCATCAAGTTTGACCCCAAGAACTTGAACCTGGTATTCGTTACCCACGAGGGCTGACGTCCCAAGCGGGTACGGTTTCTCAGCTGTGCCGTCCAGTGCCGCAGTTGCTTCAGGAATGCGAGTTGCTGACGGTGTCGCGTCAGCCCCCGCCGACACCGAACCTTTGGTCTCCGCGGCAGTACTTGGACTAGTGCCTTCCTTGGACGTTGACGAGTACGCCGTTAAGAACAAAACGGATCCGAGTACGGACGCCCCTCCGATAGCAAGGGCGGTAACGGTCATACCTTGCCACGCCGTTCCGGCGCGACGTGCAGCCACCAGGTCGATGATTGCCAGGACTACGGCGCTGAGCGCAAGGAGGAGACTCAATATGTTGAGGATCGGGATCCAACACATCACCAGAGCTACGGCAGCAAGCACCAATGCTGTGACCGTTAACGTCCTTGCACGCGGTTCCGGTGAGGGGATCGTGTCCGGAGCATCAATCCAAAATTCATGCCCCGGAGGAGCTGGACCCCAGACAGGATCTGGACGCCAGTCCTTGTGGGGCTGCCAACCCGCAGGCGGCGACGGCCAATTTTTCGGCGAGTTATAGACTTTCACGTATCCCCCTGAACGAGCCTGAATGAGCTCCATCCCAGCCCATTTCGGGAGCATATACCGCTTCAGTCATCTGCAACCACCAAATTGCCCCAGCTTTTCAGCAGGGTTCGATCAAATTTGGCTCCCCGCTCACTTGTCCACACTGGGTAAATCGACACAATTTAGCCACATTTGTCAGAGTGCCGGACATATACCCAAAACTTACATACACTGAGATCGCCGTTGCTTGGGGGAAACGAGCTCGACTTGCCACTCCACCTAAATTGGTTGACAGCGGCATCATTTAGGTACCGCATCAAACAAAGGACAGTCATGAGTGAACCGTATTCCCCACCCGTTGCCCAAGCTCCCTCGGGACCCGGCTACAATCAGCCGCTGAAGGGTAATGGATTCGGAACCGCAGCGTTGGTCCTCGGCATTGTCGCCGTGGTCTTCGCAATCATTCCTATTGTGGGTTTCATAGCTTTCATTCTGGGCCCGCTCGCATTGATCTTTGGTGTGATTGGCCTGACCCGTAAGTTCACCAAGAAGGGCACCTCCATTGCTGGCCTAATCTTGGGCGCGGTCGCTGTCATCATTGCCATCGTTGTCACCGCGATGATTAGTGCGGCCGCGAACAGCGTGGACGAGGCGTTGAACAAGGAACACAAGATCGAGTACGTCGTCACGACTACAGGCCCTGCCAAGGTCACGTACTGGAACGGTGATGGATCTTCAAACGAAGACATCTCGGCTGACTGGAAGAAGGAAGTGACGGCATCGGGGCTCAGCTTCAGCACCCTGAGCGTGACGGGCGACTTCACCGCTGACACGTCAGTCACCTGCGAAATCCTGGTCGACGGTACGAGCGTTTCCAAAAATAGCGGCTCCGGTACGGCTGCTATGGCATCGTGCTCAGGATCTTCTTCCGACACAAAGTAACGCGACCGCTTCAAGTAAGCGCACGCCAGGGTGAAAGAAACGCCCTGGCGTGCATCTGCTTAAAACGGCTTTCCGGTGGTCCGTCGCACGGCTGCGATAAGCTCCGCTGCAGCCAGTCCCTGAGGCCCTCGCCACGCTTGCATAGCCTGACAGCCCCGTGCGGCAGGCCCGGGCATTGTCGCCGCTCGGTAGGCCACCGTCCAATCCCGTACCCCCAAAGTATGACGTCTTAGATCAAGTTTCCATCAAGATATAGCCAAGCTTTCTCTAAGAAAATTTCAAATCCTCCCGTCTGGCGCTCTTCAAGCGGCGCCTATATCTAAACTGCAATCGCAGGAAGGGCACGGGCCATACTTCGATCTCCTTGGGATAAACGTCGGCGGCACCTTATCGCGCTGCTGTCTATCACACTCAAAGTTATTCAAGATCGGGGGTCGCGTGTTGAGAAGCGCACATGTGCTTATTGGGGTACTACTGGCAGTGGGTCTTTGCGGAACGGGATGCGGAAACCAAGTTTCTGCGACTTCCCCTGCACCGGTGACATCAAGTTCAACGCCTACCGCAACCAAAGTGAAAACGTCCACCCCGCAGCAGTTAGCTTCTGTAGTGGCGGAGCACAATACAAACGTGAAACAGATTGACTTGGATGAAGACTGCCGCCTGTATGAATACAACGCGGAAGGTAACCCCAAAGCATTTACTGACAACATTGCAGCCCTGTCTTGCTCCATCGGCAAACAGACGCACGCAATTCGTGCACAGATCCTAGTTAGAGAGCTGTCAGAGTTGGCACCTTATCCAACTGAGTTGGACAGTCTAGTTTCAGACACGAAAGCCAAGGCCGAAGTCTTAGCTGCAATCAGGGTGAACGACGCTTGCGACTCCCAGTCGACGGTATCCGATGCCTGCCGGCAAGCGCGGCTGGAGTACAGCTTGGCTGCGCCCAGCCTCGAATCAACTTTGGCGCGCTGGAAGCCCTACGGAGCCTAAGTCTTACCGCCCCCTGAGGGTAAGGCTGCGAGACCGAAGTAAAGCCGCTGGCGTTGACCGCCTATCGGCGGCGGAATGCTGACTACCAGGTCAATCATCCTGTCGGGGGCCTCGGCAAATTTGAATAAACAATTGGGGAAAAATGAACAAACTCGCTTCAGCGGCTGCGGCCGCCGTCGTCCTTGCCTTGACGGCCTGCGGCGGAGGATCCGACGCAGGCTCTTCCGGAACCGCATCACCGTCCGCTACGGGCAGGGCCGGGGTCTACGACACCAACCAGACCTGCAACCAGCTCCTGGACAAGGGCGACGAAAGTCGTCTGATCCGTGCCTCGACGTTCGTGGCCAACCTGCTTGCCGACGTAGATAAGTCCCAACGCACGCTAGCCAAGATAAATGCAGGCGATCTCGAATATGCAGCCAATACCGCCAATGACACAATGAAGCCCCTGATTCTTGACTTGGCCCATCCGCTCAAGGAGTTGGGTGAGAGTGACCAGAAGGATTTGGATCGCGAGGCATACAAGGCTGCGGAAGCCAAAGTCTTGGACAAGTGCAAGACACAGTATTCCTCCTATCAGGGCAACAAGGCCAAGAAGGAAGCAGATGCCAAGGCAGCCGCCGAGGCCGCCGCCAAGAAGGCAGCCGGTGAAGCAGCGGCAAAAGCCGCTGCCGAGGCAGCAGAAGCGGCGGCCAAAGCGCCAAAGGAGTACTCCGGCGCCGGTGCTGATGTCCTCACTATCACCAAGCACGGCACAGGCCCCCAGGTGGCTGTCATCACTCACGCGGGCTGGAGCAACTTCGCCGTTCAGACTCTCGACGCCACCTTGGACACCACTGACCTTCTTGTTAACACAATTGGAAACTACAGCGGCACGGTACTGTTCGATGTTCGCAGCAGCCGGGGTGAGACTACGGCCCTCAAAATAACCGCGGACGGGACATGGACCGTTAAGCTTGTGCCGCTGACGAGCGTGCGGTCCTTTGACGGCACTGCTCCCATGACAGGCAGAGGCGACGACGTCTTTGCGTACACGGGCGCCGCCAAGGCTGCCACGTTCATTCACGACGGGTCGTCGAACATCGCAGTAAAAACGTACGGCACGCGTACGGATCTACTAATCAACGAGATCGGCGCCTACACGGGAACTGTTGTCTGGTCACCGGGCTTCTACCAGGTCACGGCAGATGGAAACTGGTCGGCGACCCTTAAGTAGGGCTTCAGCCGGCGCCGCTGTGCGGTGCAGGACTTTCCAGGTTCCCGCGAATCTGTCTAAGCATGTCAAGCTCGCCTTATCGGCCGCACCCAATGTGCGCCGCTGTCGTACTTCTCCGATGCTGCAACTAGCGGGCATAGAAAATCCCTGACACATTTCTGGTGCCAGGGATTTTCCGTGCCCCGTACAGCGGTCGGAGTCTTCAACGCCAACCAAAAGCCCATGCTGATCCCCGAAGTGGATTTCAGCGGGGTCGCCCGGGTGCTTGGTTCCGAGTCGACGATTATCCGCTCACTGTCGGACCTTTCCGCACTGCAGGACTGGATCGACGCCGGCGCCAGGGGAACCATAGTGGCCGACTGCCGGATCACGTCCAGCGTCCGCGCCCCCTGGTTGAGCGAGTGGATGAAGGCGTCCCAGGCGACGAAAGCGGCGGCGGCGGGGTAGCTAACCCATAGGTTCCGGATGCTTGATGTCGGTCACTCTGCCTAGGATCGCGTACATGAGCAGAGACGGTAACGACCTCGACTTCCTGAAGATTCAACAGGCGATCCTCCAAAAGGAAGAGGACATGAAGGCATGGTGCCCGTCTAGCGGCGAGAACGTGGGCCGAATGATCGAGTTCCCCGGGAGCGACGACTGCTACATCGAGTGCCCGAAGTGCGGCGCGAAGTGGGCTGGCGGCAGCACCGTGCTGGACGACCACGACCGACCCGGGTGACCGTGACATCCGGGCCCGGCCGGGATGACGACTTAGTTAGTCATGAGGTTCATCGGCCCGCGCATCACCATCATCCGCACCTGGCTTGTCGTGAACCTTTTTCGGGATCTTACCTTCAACGTCAGCGGGCACGGGCGGGTCCTTCTCATCATCAGTAGACATGGACCAAGCCTAAGGCTGCAGCAGTTTGTTGCCCCGGAGACGACAACTAATCGCGGGGGGCTGGCCGCCCTGGATGAAGAGAGTCAGGGCTGGCCTGTGGGGACGAGCCGGTACGCGAACCGGCTGTCCAGGCCACCGGGTCCCACCGTGAGGTCGGCCCCCTCGGTGGGCAGCAGCACCGGCGCTTTGAACACGCTCCCGCCGCAAAGGACCTGCACGGGGGCGAGGACTTCTGCTCCCTTCCACGTGGAGACGGACAGCTCAGCCGTCGGTAATCCGGCACAGACGAAGTGCAGTTCGTACTGGCCCGGTTGGGCCGACAGGCTGGCGGTGGTGGTTGTGTTCCCGCTGCTCGTTCCCCGCAGCTCGCCGGGCAAGCGTGGTTGCAGCTGCTGCCCTGCCCACTCTGAGAGGTCCTCCAGCTCCGATGCCCTGGGGTCAAGGTTGGTCTGCACCTTGACCCCCGTTGCGGCTGGCCTGCCCGTTGGCGGAACCGCGCTGATGGTGAGCGGCCCGCCGTCGTGTCTGACAAACCTGTCCAGCGTGGAGTCGCACTCGAAGCTGGCCGCCTCCGGGACGCCGTCAGCCTTGACTACGGTGAGCTTGGCCCCGTAAACCCCTGCACAGGCGCCGGTGACCAGGTAGTCGCCGGGCGCCAGGTCCAGGGACAGTTTCCCCGCGGGTTCAGCCTCGGACGGCATGCCGGGGGCCCCAGGTGAAGCCTCAAGCAAACGCGCCACTTCATTGGCGTTGTCCTCGAAGGACCGGGCCTGTGGCGTTACAGGCGGCGGGGATGACGGGGCCGGCCGTTCATCCGGGCCGCTGTACTCACACCCCGCCAGCGACATGGCCAGAACGGCCGCAACCATGAACATTCCTGCGTGCCGAGCCGGCATCCCCCCAAGAGCTGACATGACCCGAGTCTACGGCCCGCGGCGATGTGGTTCGCCAGCAGATGCCCCTCACGATCAGCGGCGGCGGCACTCACGCAAGTGCCGCCGTCGGACGTCCCTGGTCACATCACCGCCGGCCTCCCAAGTGGCGAAGGCCGCGGTATCCAACTAACCAGGCGCTGCAAGCGTAGGTGCCTGGGTGCCTACGAATCCGCCGCTTTCCAACCCAGCATCCCAACGCTCTATCAGCTCCCGCAGCTTTTTGCGCCTCCCTCTATCACTTCCCTAATGAAGTCCCGCCGGCGGTGCTGCCGCGGCAGTGTGCATCCGGTAACTCCAGGAGACCCCAGCAGGTGAGAGAGGGTTGCCCAATTAGCGGGTGAGCCAGACGGTTGTGGCAGGCGGCAACGTTCCGTCCTGGGGAAGGACGCCACTGGATAAAAGCACCAGGCCGGCGGGGAGCGGCACCGGCTTGTCGCCGAAGTTGGTGACGCTGTGCCAGCCCTGCGGACGGGCGAAGTGAAGGACCTGCGGGTCATCTTCCTCAATCCACTGCAGGTCCTCCGGCCCCTGCAGAATCCCGCGGAGCCACAGGGCTTTCCGGTAGAGGTTCAGGGTAGACCGGGGGTTCGTCTCCTGCACTCCTGCTGCCACCATGCCGAACCACTCCGGCTGGGGCAGGTGCGCCCCGGTGGCGCTGAAGCCGAACGCGGTGTGACCGGCGTCCCAGGGAAGCGGCACACGGCAGCCGTCCCGCCCGATGTCCACGCCCGGGTTGCGGAAAAATGCGGGATCCTGGCGGTGCTCATCCGGGATGTCCGTCACCTCATGCAGCCCCAGTTCCTCCCCCTGGTACAGATAGGCGGATCCGGGAAGGGCCAGCATCAGCAGCGTGGCGGCCTTTGCACGGGCGAGTCCAAGGTCCCGGTCGAGTTCGTGCTCCGGCGCGCCGGCCAGCAGCCACGCCTTGCCATCATGTGCTCCGCCTGCCATCGGCGTGCCCGTCTCCGCTTCCGCGGCCGCCGCAGGCGTCGGCGCTGCAGAGAGCCCGTAGCGGGTGGGGTGGCGGACCACGTCGTGGTTGGAGAACACCCAGGTGGAAGAGGCCCCGGTGGCGTCAGCTTCGGCGAGGTTCCTGGTGATGGACGAGCGGAAGTCCGCCGCATCGAAGTCCGCCGTCAGGAGATCGAAGTTGAAGGCCTGCCCAAGGCCTTCCGGGCTGGCGTAGCGGGCCCGCCGGGACGGGTGGACCCACGCCTCGGCTACGGCCATCCGCGGTGGATCGTATTCGTTGAACACCTGCCGCCACTGGGCATAGATGTCATGGACCTCGTCCCGGTCCCAGAACAGGTGCTGCCCGTGTTCCGAGGCCATGCCCGGCATCTCTAGCTCAGCGGGCAGGGTCTCGGGAAGGTGCTTGGTCAGGCCATGCGCCACGTCCACGCGGAACCCGTCAACACCGCGGTCGGCCCAGAACCGGAGGGTGGTGAGGAAGTCTTCCCGGACCTCCTGGTTGTCCCAGTTGAAGTCGGGCTGCTCCTTGGCGAACAGGTGGAGGTACCACTGTCCGGGGGAACCGTCCGGTTCCGTGACCCGCTCCCAGGCGGAACCGCCGAAGATCGACTGCCAGTCCGACGGCGGCTCGGCTCCGTCGGGTCCCAGCCCGTCGCGGAAGATGTAGCGGTCCCGGGCCGGTGATCCGGCGGGGGAAGCCAGCGCCTCACGGAACCATTCGTGCCGGTCGGAGGAATGGTTGGGAACGATGTCCACAATCAGCTTGATGCCTGCTTCGTGCAGCGCCGCAGCCATCTCGTCGAAGTCCTCCAGGGTGCCCAGCCGGGGGTCCACATTGCGGTAGTCGTCGACGTCGTATCCTCCGTCGGCGAGCGCGGAGGGATAGAAGGGGCTCAGCCAGACGGCGTCGACGCCCAGCTGCCTCAGGTAGGGCACCTTGGCAGTGATACCGGGCAGGTCGCCCAGTCCGTCCCCATTGCTGTCATGGAAGCTGCGCGGGTAGATCTGGTACACGGACGCCTGGCGCCACCAGTCGTGGGCCGGGGAAAGCTGGAGGGTCTTCGACCGCGAGTGGGAGGGCACAGTCATGGATGGTTCCTTTCGAATCCTGTGGCTGGCGCTTCACAGCGCCACATGGCAAGGCCGGGCCCGTGGCTGGGCAGGGTAATCATTCCCCCGGCATCTGCGTGGATGTCCGGGGTTCCTGCCAGGCCGCGAAGGTGGGCGCCGGCGACTCGGGCGGGCATCTTGATGGCGGCGTGGTCCGCCCGGGCTGCGTGGACCAGGACCGTTTCATGGGGCGATTCACGCAGGAACGTGAAGGCGTCCTCGCCGATGGTGAGCCACCGCAGTCCTCCGTGCCGGAGGGCTTCGGACTGCTTCCGCGCCTGGAAAAGGGCACGGGTGGCGGCGAGCCGGTCATGGTCCCATTCGCCAGGGTTGTCCCAGGGGAAGGGGCGCCTGCCGTCTTCACCGTTTTCGCCCTCCTGCCCGATCTCATCTCCCGCCCACAACATCGGGATGCCGGGCATGGTGGCCAGCAGGCCAAAGGCCACCGTGACGAGGCGCGGGTCACCGAGCATGGTGCTGATCCGGAAGGTGTCGTGGGAACCCACCAGGTTCAGGGCGTGCGCAGTGGCCCGCCAGGGGGCGGCCGCCGCGAAGGCACGCATGGAGCCCACAATGTCCGTCCCGGAGAGCCGCGGAATGGCAACAAACGGCCCCTCCTCGAACGGAACGGGGGCTGCCGGCTTGAGCCATTGCCATACCGGGCGGGTGAAACCGGCATAGTTCATCACGCCGTGCCAGCCATCCACCTGCAGGTCACGGGATGCATCGTGGCTGTGTTCAGCCAGCAGCAGCGCGTCAGGATCGGTTTCGGCCATGGTGCGGCGGAGGGTGGTGGACACCATGTGGTTCAGGTCGGTGGTCCCGTGCCGTCCGGTCATATTGGCGACGTCGATGCGCCACCCGTCAAACCCCTCCGGCCCCAGCCAGCGGGCCACCACGGATTCCTTGCCCTCGTAGAGGCGCCGGCGCAGTTCCGGGTTGGCGTGGTTGAACTTGGGAAGGGACTTGTGCCCGAACCAGCACACGTACTCGTCAGGGTGGTTGGTGAAGAGGAAGAATCCTGCTTCGACGCTGTCCGGATCTGCAACCGCGGTTTTGAACCACTCGTGGGCGTCCCCGCAATGGTTGGTGGTCAGGTCGCCCAGCAGGCGCATGCCCCGGGCATGCAAAGCGCCGGACAGTCGTTGCAGCGCCTGGTCGCCGCCAAGCAACGGATCCACCTGTTCGAAACTGGACGCGTCATACCGGTGGTTCGACCGTGCGGGGAAGATCGGCGTCAGGTAGACAGTGTCCACCCCCAAGGATGCAATGTGCCCGAGGCGGGCGGTGATTCCGTCGAGGTCTCCGCCGAAGTACTGGTAGGGGGTCTCGGGTCCGCGTCCGATGACCTTGTTTCCCCAGTCCTCGGGGATGGCCCAGTCGGGTGCCGGCCGGTCGATGGATTTTGCGAACCTGTCCGGAAAAATCTGGTACAGAACTGCACTGTTCGCCCAGGCAGGCGGCGGGGCGTACGCGGTGATACGGAAGTCGCTGGCATCCGTGACGTCACCGGTGTGCAGGCCGGTTCCGTTCAACCACTGGTAACCGCTGGGCGGGCCGTCGAGCAGCCACCGGTAGTTCACAATTGGGTTCTCCATGGGGAAATCGGCGCGCAGCCAGACTTCATTGCCGTCTTCCCGATCAACGCCCGCCGCCACGAGGGCCTGTTCGCCGTCGATGCACACGCGGAGCAAGGCCTTGGTCACGCCGCTGGACCGGGGAACCCGAAGGAACACCGTGACTGTTTCCCCCAGTTCAGGGTTGGGGTTGGAAACGTACATCGCCGAGCCGTCATGGTGCGGCTGGTCCCAGAGCTGTGTTGTGCTCATCCCTTGACCGCCCCGGCGGTGAGTCCCCCGGTGATGAACTTCTGCAGGAATTGGAACAGCAGCACCACGGGCAGGCTGGTCAGGAGGGCTCCTGCGGCGAAGACGCCCAGGTTGCCCGACCGGTCGGCGTCGATGGTGGCGTACAGGCCGACGGCCAGGGTCTTGACGTCGTTATCGGTGAGGAAGATTGATGCCAGGACGAATTCGCCCAGCACACCGATGAAGGACAACAGGCCGGTGACTGCAAGGATCGGCGTTATCAGCGGAAAGATGACCCGGAAGAACACCGTGGCGTGGCCCGCCCCGTCCATGGTGGCCGCCTCGTCCAGTTCCTTCGGCACCGAATCGAAGAATCCCTTGATCAGCCACACCTGCGAGAGCGCCCCGCCCATGAGCAGGAGTCCGTAACCCAGGAGGGTGTTCAGGCCGAGCTGGGGAATGACCTCACCGATGGCAGTGAACATCAGGTACAACGCCACGACAGCGAGGAACTGGGGGAACATTTGGATGAGGAGCAGGCTGAGCAAGCCGATCCGCCGGCCGCTGAAGCGGAACCGGGAGAAGGCGTAGGCGGCGAGGGCGCTGCACAGGATCTGCCCCAGCGTGACCACTGTACTGATGATCAGCGTGTTGGCGAACCACCGAAGGTAAGGCCGGTTGGGGTCCGTGAAGAGGGCCTGGAAATGCACCAGGCTCACTTCACGGGGAATCAGGCTGGTGGAGGCCACGGTGCCCAGCGGGTTCAGCGCCGCCGAGACAATGAACAAAACGGGGAACAGGGCTATGAACACCGCAGCAATTGCCACGAGGTGGCGCCACCCCACTTCGGCAAACCATCGGCTTCGATGGTGCCTGCGCCGGGATGCGGGGGTACGGTGCGGCTCCTGAACCGGTACTTCAGCGAGACGTGTCTGGGAAGACGACATCAGTTCACCTCTTCCAGGGTGCGGGTGAAACGGAACTGAATGGCGGCGATGATGCCGGTGACAACGAACAGCAACACGGACACGGCCGCGGCAAAACCAAGCTGTGCGCCCTGCCCGCCGAAGGCCAGACGGTAGGTGTAGCTGATCAGGATGTCAGTTGCTCCCGCCGTCGGGTTCGCGGGATCGAACGGTCCGCCCTCTGTCAGCAGATAGATGGCGTTGAAGTTGTTGAAGTTGAAGGCGAATGTCGACACCAGCAACGGGGCAACAGTCACCAGGAGCAGCGGGAACGTGATCTTCCGGAAGCCCAGGAACCCGCTGGCGCCGTCGATCCGGGAGGCCTCCTTAAGGTCGGCCGGGATGGCCTGGAGGGCCCCGGTGCAGACCAGGAACATGTAAGGGAACCCCATCCAGAAATTGGTCATCAGGATGGCTGCCTTCGCCAAGAAGGGGTCACCGAGCCAGTTCAAGTCCAGGCCCAGGGCGCTGTTGATGAGGCCGAAGTCCTTGTTCCAGAAGCTGGACCAGACCAACAAGGCGATAAATCCCGGGATCGCGTAGGGCAGGATGAGGATGGCCCGGTAGAAGCGTTGTCCCTTGATCCGCGGATCGTTAAGCGCGGTAGCCAGCCCCAGCCCGAGCAGGAACGTTCCTGCTACGGACACTGTTGCGAAGATGAACGTCCAGGCGAAGATCTGCAGGAAATCCCCGCTGATCCTGGTGTCCGAAAAGACGCGCAGATAGTTCGAAAAGCCCACATTGGCCAGCCAGGACTGGTCGGACAACCGCTTACCCTCTGCGTCAACGAAGTATTCCCTGTCGCCTTGCCGGACCGGGGTGTAATCCACACCGGTGGCCGTGTTGGCGATGACGCCGCGCGCCTCGTCGTACTTGAGCGGCGAAGCGCCCTCGAACGCCTGGCGGATGCCCAACTGACGGATGGCACCACGATCCGTGGGTACCGCAAATTCCTTGAGCTCTTCGCTCGCGCTGTTGACCTGCTGCGGCGTCAGGAGCTCGTAACCATCCGCCTCGGTGACGAACCCGCCGGCAACGGTAACGTCTGCCGGGTCAAGCTCCTGAAGCCCGTCATCAGGAGTACCGAGGAACACTTCTCCGCTTTTGGGCTCAACAAGGAGAAAAGCGAACGGCCCCGTGGTGGGGTTCCCTTCTGTGGCTACCGAGAGGTTGTAACGCGGGGAGTCAGGGCTCTGGACCACCGAAGCGCCGATGATTTGAGAGACGGTTTCTTCTTTTGACGTCCTCGTTCCATCACCAAAGTTCGTCGTCGACATCTGGAACGTCATCACGATGGGATACACCAGGAAGACCACCAGAAGGAGTGTGCCGGGCACCAGATACTTGGCCGGCACCCCACGACCGGTGATGTAAGTCAGTAGCAGGACCCCGGCGACGACCCAGATTGCTGCGAGGAATCCCCACCGCCCGGTAGCGATGAGGGCAGGGGTGAGGGCAGCCGCTGAGCCGACTACGGTGCCCAGCGCAAGGATTTTGGCGAAGAGTGCCACCGGTGAGGTGGTGCGTTCACGGCCTGTGCCGGACGTTTCCGGTGCGGGCGACGAGGGGCGCTGCAGGCGCTTGAGTGTTTCGATCATGGGGTTCTCCTGGATTCCAATCCGGGCAGCAGGGCCCTGGGGGCCGAAGACATGTGCATCGGCCCCCGGGGCCGCTTCCTACTTGCCGATTGCAGCCGCGATGGTTTCCCCGGCCGCGCGCATGGTGCTTTCCGGCTCAGCGCCACCAACGATCGCCGCGAAGGCCTGGCCAAGGGGTGCGAAAACGGCAGCCATTTCCGGAATGGCCGGCATGGGCTGGGCGGATTCCGCTGCGGAGGCAAACGTCTCAATGGCAGGATTCTGGCCGGCGACCTTCTCCCGGACGGACGTCATGGTGGGCGGCAGCTTCGCTCCTTCGAACATCCGCGTCATGCCCTCTTCGGTGTTCATCGCGTTCTCCACGAACTCATGAGCGAAGGCTTCGTTCTTCCCGTTCGACGCCACATAGAAGCCCTGAACGCCGGCGAAGGGCTGGGCAGCAGCCTGTCCCTCGAAACCGGGGATGGGCGTTACTTCGAAGGGGATTCCCGCCTTCTCCACCTGGTTCAGGGCCCAAGGACCGGCCACCAGGTAGGGCGCCTTGCCGTCAGCGAACAATGAAATCGAATTGTCCACGCTGATGGAGCGTTTCAGGACACCGCTTCCCGCCTCCCCGAGTTCATGGATCTTCCGGGCGGCGGCCACGGAACCTTCACCTCCGACGCCCAGGTCGGAGGGATCCGGGTCGCCCTGGGCTGTTGCACCGAAGAGGTACCCACCCATCGAGGAGTACAACGGCTGCATATGGTAGGCATCACCGCTGTTCCCTTGCGGCAGGCTGAAAGGAACTTCTGCCTTCTTGGCAGCCACAGCCTCCTCACCTTTGGCGAAGGCATCCTCCAAAGTCGCCGGGGCCTCAGGGACAATGCCTGTATTGCGGAAGAGACCAAGCGTTTCGATCCCATACGGCAGCGCGTACACGGACTCGTTGTAGGTCACGGCCTTAACCGCAGTCTCGGTGTAACCCTTGAGCTGGTCCGGTGCTATCTGCAGCGGATCGATGGAGCCGTTCTGCACGAGGTTGCCGATCATGTCATGTGCGCCGGTGAACACATCGGGCCCGTTGCCTGCAGCGTTTGCTGTCACGAGGGCAGTCTGGAACTCACCCGACACCACCTGGACGGCTACGCTGATGCCGTTGTCGGCCGCAAAGTCTTCCGCGAAGGCGCGCACCGAATCGGCTTTCAAGTTGTCGGTCCAGATCACCAGATCGGCGTCCGCCCGTTCCGGGGCTGCGGTGGACCCAGCCGCAGCCGGTGATGATGTGGCCGGCTGGTTTGCCTGGGTAGCGTTTCCACACCCGGTAAGCAGCAGCATGGCGGTGGCGGTGACCGCGAGAGTGCCCTGAATCCTACTCATCTGTTTCTCCTTTGAAAGAGGAATGCCGCCTCGCCTCCCTCAGGAAGGCAGGCCGCGTGACCTGTGTCACGAAAAAGTGTAAGCGTTTCCAATAGCTGCGTCCAGTAGTAGCTCAAAAGCTCGTTTGAAAGCCGCACGCGCACAGATTTTCCCTTAAATACAGGGGCCAATACAATTAGAAACGTTTACAATATTCTCGAGCACTTAGCCTTGCGTCGGCGCTCGACAGGGTCAGTTGCGGCCGTTGAGCGCTGTGCCTCCTTCTGCGGAGGGGCAGTTTTTCCACTACCGTGAACAGACGAGGAGCCAAAGCGGCTGCTCCCTGCGCCCGTACAGGCGCGGCTCCAAGGTGAGGAAAGTTGACCGTGACAGGCATAAAGGAAGTTGCTGCCCGCGCCGGCGTCTCCGTGGGTACCGCTTCCCGCGCGCTCAGTGGCAACGGCTCGGTGGCAGCCGCAACCCGGGCCCGGGTGCTGGCCGCGGCCAAGGAGCTCAACTTTGTTCGTTCCTATAACGCCTCGAGCCTGGTCACAGGCCGCAGCCGCATCATCGGCGTCATCGTGCCGTCTGTTGACCGCTGGTACTTCGCCAAAGTGGTGGCAGGAATCGGCGAGGAACTCATTACGGTGGGCTACGATCTGGCGCTGTACAACATTTTTGGCGACCGCGATCATCAGGACGCGGTGCTCGGGGATTTCCTCATGAGGCAGCGCCTGGACGCGGTGCTGCCGGTCTCACTCGAGCTGACAACAGAGGAACTGACGCGCATGCTCTCAATCCGCCGCCCGGTGGTGGGCATCGGCGGACCCATGCCGGGGGTTTCAACAATTGGGATCGACCATTTCGCTGCGGCTTCCCTGGCCACCGGGCATCTTCTGGGCCTTGGCCACCACAAAATCGCCCATGTGAGCGGAGGGACCGACCCCTACCGCGACTTCAAACTGACCGACCAGCGCCAGGCCGGCTTCGAACACGAGATGCAAAAAGCCAAGACACCCATCAGGCCGGAGTGGATCATCGCGTCGGACTTCACCCTGCAGGATGCCTACCAAAAAGCCCGGAGGCTCCTCGCTATGCCGGAACGCCCCACCGCCGTCTTTGCCGCTTCCGACGAGATGGCCATCGGCGTGATGCTTGCTGCACGGGACCTTGGCCTCCAGGTGCCGCAGGACCTGTCCGTGGTGGGCATCGACGGGCATGAGCTCGGCGAGACTTTCGGGCTGACCACCATCCAGCAATTTCCCCGCAAGCAAGGACAACTGGCGGCACGGCGGCTCCTGCAGAAGTTGTCGGAGACGGCGGCGCGTTCTAACGGTGCGGCTGAAAGTGGCCCTGCCGCCATGCCCGGCGTTCAAGAGTCCCCGCCCCCGGATAACCTTCACGAACTCATCAGTACCGACTTCCTGGTCCGTGGCAGCACAGCCGTTCCACGCTCCAGCGACCTGGTCCCTGGCCGCACATAAAACCGCGACCAAAGGCGGCGGGCTCTCGCGGCGCTCCCCCGCCGCGGCACTGACGCCAGCGGGCCGCCGTCGTACATTTACGACGGCGGCCCGCTGGCCGCGCTGGCCGTAGTGCCAAACTCCCCTACTGTCCCGGCGCTTTATTGTCCTGGCGGCCGGTAGGACGGCGTCTTCTTGGCGGCTTCGTCGATGTCCTCCACGGTCAGGAGCGGTTTCAGGCGGACGTTGACGCTCCCGGTCGAATTGATCAGCAGCGACAGTGCTGCGGCACTTGCATCGTCCGGCGCCTCAAAAACGCCCAAGACGTCGTAGTAGCCAAAAGCGTAGTAGAAGCACTCAAGCGTTCCGCCCACGGACCCTAAAGCCTCCACCAGCGCGTCCCGCCGCTTGGTGCCGCCCTCCTCCATCAGCCCCTTGATGCCCTGGCCCACATATGTCGCCTCAAACAGATACTTCGGCATTGTCATTCCTTTCCTGGATTCCTATCCCATCGGCCGCTGATCGCCATGGAACTGTGGTGCAGGATGACGTCCACACAGACTCCTCCTCACCTGGCTCCATCGCCATGCAGGAGCGGCCCAGATCCGGCCCCTTATCCCGTGGAAACGGGGTGGGTGACCCCGTTAGGGCAGACGCTATTCCTCGGGCTACACGCAGTCAATACGCGCGGAAATCTAAAGGCAGGGACACTGACGGCCGCCCCCGCCCATCGTGTGGCCGTTTGTGTTTAGCGGGGCTTGCCCGTGCGGAATCTCGTCGGTCTAAAATGATCCTAGATCTGCACCCCGTGTGTTGCAGAACGCCCAGGGCGCAGCGCCAGGGAAGGAACGCCCATGGATGCCAGGCAGAATTCCGAGCCGCTGGACGGCCGCACGCCCGGCCAAGTCACGGCGGGCGCGGCGACGGGAAGGCCGGACCGCTGGACCGCGGTGGCAGGGCTGGTGTTCACCGCCCTGGTTGTGGCCAGCTTCTTTACGCCCGAGACACCCAGTACCGACACCCCGGCGGAGGACATCGCCGCCCAGCTTGCCCGGGACCGCAGCGCCCACCAGCTTTCCCTGCTGCTGGGATTCCTCGCCGACATCGCCTTCCTGGTATTCCTGGCCGGCCTCTGGAGCAGGCTGCGCCGATGGGAGGGCCGGGCCGGGATATTCGCCGCGCTGGTCCTCGCCGCCGGCGCTGCCGTGGTGACGCTCATGCTGGTTTCGGGGGGCCTGTATCTGGCGCTCATCCAGTACGCGTCCGGTGGCCAGCCCGACCCGGCAGTGCTTCCCGCCCTCATCGTCCTCAACGAATGGGTGGGTGGTGTCATTGTGCCCGCCGGTGTCGCGATGTTCCTCGGGGCGGCGCTGGCCATCCTGACCACCCGGGCGCTACCGCAGTGGCTGGGCTGGCTGGCTGCCGCCACGGCCGTGCTGCTGCTCATTTCAATCGCGGGAGTAATCCTGACCGTTCCCGAGGGAGGCGTGCTGGACGTCGTCGGTTTCGCCGGCTTCCTGCTCTTCATGGTCTGGGTCCTGGCCACCAGCATCGTGCTGCTCCTCCGGCCCGGCCAGGGCTAATCGCTTCGGAACGAGGCTGTCGGCGAAGCGGCCGTCCTGTCACCGCCCAATGTGGGACGGGCCGGCCACGTCCAGCAAGTCTGCCCACCCCTGATAAGGGGCGGGCAGACCTTTGGGTGTCGCCTATCGGGCTTCCGGAACCAGGGCTTCAGAGAGCTCGTCGGCGGGTTGCAGGGAGTCCTGCGGCACGTCTTCGGTTTTCACGATGGTGAACCCGGTCAGACCGTAGAGCAGTGAGAAGAGCGGGCAGAGGAAGCAGAAGAAGGCGAAGGGGATATATTCGCCCGTGCTGACCCCGAGGGCTCCTGCCGTGAAGACCGCTGTGGCGTTCCACGGGATCAGGGGGCCGGTCATCGTTCCGGAATCCTCTACTGCCCTGGAGAGGTTCTTCGGTGCGAGACCCATCCGCTCATAGACCGGGCGAAGAAAGGTCGCTCCCATGGCGACGGCGAAGTTCACAGCGCCGCCGAGCATGTTCAGGAAGAAGGTGATGACGATCGTCGCCGGGACAAGCTTTTTGGGCGTGTCCAGCTTAGGAGTGATGGCGTTAAGGAGGGACTGCATGATGCCGGCGGCGGTGAAGGCGCCCGCGATACCGAGTGCGAAGATGACGATGGACGCCAGTCCGAGCATCTTCAGCGCGCCCCCGGTTTCACCACCGGAGAGAAGGTTGCCGAGAGCGCCAAGATCGGCAGGCGGGGTGTAGCCAGCCCACATGGCGGTAACCACCGCGGTGGCTCCGGCCCCTTGGAATACGACGGCGATAAACGCGCCCAGGATGGCGCCAATAGCGATGGCTGGGAAAGCCGGAACGCGGGCAACGAGGAGTCCCAGGACGACGATCGGCGGGATGAGGGGGATGAGCCCAATATCAAACGCTCCCTGAAGCCCACTGCTGACTTCGGCGATCTGGTCTGCGCCGCCGCTGGCGGAGCCATAACTGAAACCAATGATGGTGAAGATGATCAGGCTGATCACGATGGAGGGAACGGTGGTCCAGAGCATGTGCCGAATGTGCGGCATCAGCCTCGATCCGGACAACCCCGGCGCCATGACGGTGGTGTCGGACAGCGGAGACATCTTGTCGCCGAAGACGGCACCGCAGAGGATGGCGCCGGCGGCGATCGGTGCCGGGATTCCCAAGGCAAGGGCTACACCCATCAGGGCGACGCCCACGGTGGCGACGGTCCCGAAGTTGGTACCGTTGACCAGGGCTGCGAGGGCACTCAGGATCAATGCTGCAGGCAGGAACCAGGCAGGGTGGATGAGCTGCAGGCCGTAGTAGATCATCGACGGAACCGTCCCGGACATGATCCAGGATGAAATCAGGGCTCCAACGGCAACGAAGATCAGAAGGGGCTGGAGGCCGCGCTTGATCATTTCGAAGCTGACGTTTTCCGCGGTCTCATAGCTGACACCGTGGAGCCTGGCCAGGCCCAGTGCCACGAGAAATGCTGCTGCCATCATGAGCGGCAAGGGTGCCTTCAGGACGACAAGGCCGATCACGAGTACTGCTGTGACCGCTGCGAGGGAGAGCAGGGCGAAGCCAATGCGCGTGGGGGCGCGGTGCTGGCTTGCGGCGGTTGCGCCGGAAGTATCCATGGTCATGTTCTTTCTCGTGGCTGCTGGACTGGGGATTTTCACGGGTTGGTTTGGGAAATTTCGTGGGCTACGTGTTCGCGGTAGGCGTCAAGGAGCTTCCGCCAGATGGGTCCGGGCTCGCCGGTGCCGATCCTGCGTCCATCGATCTCCACGACGGGCACGAGTTCGCAGACCGTTCCGGTGACGAACACCTCCTCTGCGCGGTAGAACTCAAAAAGCGAGAGCCGTTCCTCCTGGGCCGTCATGCCCATCTTGCGGGCCTCATCAAGGATGGTGCCGCGGGTGATGCCGTGCAGGCACGAGTTCGCGAAGGGCGTCCGGAGGATTCCGTCGGTGATGCAGAAGATATTGGCGGTGTCCGCCTCTGCAACGAACCCGTCAGTATCAAGCATCAACGCAGCATCGATGCCCGGATCATTCCAGACCTCAAGGCGGGCCAGGATGGAGTTCAGCTGGTTGGAGTGGTGAACGCCGGGATCAACGATCTGGGGGAAGGGGCGGCGGATGCTGGCAGTCCGCAGCCGCTGCGGCTTCGGACTTTCGGCGACCGGCTTGTGCTCGGCGATGATTACCAGGGAACCGACGGCGGGTGCGTTCTTGGGATCCATGCCGGAGGTCTTCCGGGCGCCGCGGCTCACCATCAGACGGATGTGGGTGTCGTGGGTAAAGTCGTTGGCTGCAAGCGTCTCGTAGATCGCTGCAGCTATCTCATGCCGTTCAAGCGGAAGCTTGATGCGCAACGCATTTGCTGAGTCACGAAGGCGGTCGAGGTGGGTTTCAAGGCGGAGCACGACGCCGTTGTAGACGCGCATGCCCTCCCAGACGCCATCACCTGACTGGAAGCCGGCATCGAAGACCGAAACCTTAGCTTCGGAGGCGGGGACGATGTTGCCGTCCAGATAAATTTTCAGCTCAGACACGGTGTGATACCCCTCACGTTGGATTGTCGTATATCGGATACGATACGCATCGCAAGGCGGCACGGTCAATAGATCGGATACGATATCCTTTAACCTAACCCGGGTTTACACAGCGCTGGGAGTAAGATCGTGAACGCTTTGAGCGGTTACCGCACTAAGGGCCAACTGGTTTATGAGCAGTTGAAAGAGGGCATCCTCAATGGGAATCCCCAGCCCGGGCAGCGGCTGGTCATTGACCAACTGGCTGTGGAACTTGGCGTGAGCAAAGTTCCGGTGCGTGAAGCCGTAGACCGGTTGATTGGAGAGGGATGGCTGGCCAGGGCCCCACACGTGGGGCCTTACGTCCCAAAGCTCGAGCCTGGAGAAGTTCACGAGACCGCCGTCATCCGGGCGGCGTTGGAAACGGCGGCCATCCGCCACGCGGTTCCCTTCCACAATGCCCAGAGCCTGGCGCAGGTAGAAACCATCATGGAAAAGATGGCGTCCGGCGACGAAGACTACGCCGCCTTGAACGTCCAACTACATGCAGCACTGGTGGAGCCCTGCCCCTATAGGCATTTAGCGACTATGGCCTGTGCCCAACTTGAGAAAGCCTCGCGGTTCCACACAGTCCTCCGGCTCGGGAACTACGTCAATAAGACCCAGGCCGAACATCAAGCGATCGTTGACGCAGTTCGAGCCGGTGACGCGGAGCTGGCCGGGCAGCTGACTGAAAACCACATCCTCGGTGCCGCCGGAAAACTTGAAGAGCACCTCGCCGAACCTGGCCACTGAAGTTCAAGTACCCTGCTTGAGGCACCCACCGCATGCTCGCTGCAGCCCAGTCCCGCCATCGCCGCCTCAAAGAACGAAGTCGTCACCCCGCCGTCGAACGCTGCCGGAACCTGCGTGAAAGGAGACCGCTCTGTCAGCCACCGCCTCTGCCCATTTGGTGTAGCCGGCGTTCAGCCCAGGGAAACAGCCTCCAAAAGCGCCCTGGCTTCAGACGGTGTCGGCAGCCCGTTGATGTCTCCAACGGAGGCGATAACGCCCGCTGCGAATTGCGAACCGAGCACTGCCGCCCCGGCTGGCGGGACACCAGCAAGGCGGGCTCCAAGATAGCCGCCCAGGAAAGCATCACCGGCCCCGATCGGGTCCACCACTATGGTGGCGAGTGCCGGCTGGTGGACCGGCTTCCCGTCCTCGTCCTGGAACCAGCAGCCACGCTCGGCGCCCTTGAGGACCGTCTCCCGGACCCCCGCTTCAGCTGCGGCGGAGAAGACGGCTTCGGGTGACGTCGTTCCAAAAAGCTCAGTGGATTCGTCATCACCCAGTACCAGGAGGTCAACGAAGGGAAGCACGCCACGGATTGTGGCGATGACCTCGGCCATGCTGCCCAGGGCGGGCCGAAGGTTTACATCAAGCACTATCGCAGCTCCCCGACCGGCCGCTTCGGAACAAACTTTGTGGATCAGGGCCCGCAGTCCTCTACCGAGGCCGGCAGTCAGCCCGGAGAGCAGGACGGCCCGCGCGTGTTCCGTCATCAACCGGTCCGCATCCGACATGTCCATTGCCGAGGCTGCCGATCCCCGGCGGTAATAGAACACACGCCGGCTGCCGTCGCTGGGAGTCTCCCGGAGAAAGATCCCCGTTGGACGGGCTGGGTCCACCGCGACCAGTTGTGTCTCGACGGGCAGTTCCGTCATCGTGTGCATCACCCGTTGGCCGGGGGCGTCGTCACCAATTCGTGTGAGCAGCGCCGTGCGTCCGCCAAGGCGCGCCACGGCTGCACATGCGTTGAACTCTGCGCCGGCCACGTTCACTTCGAGTTGGGGTGCTTCCATAATGCTCGACGGCGGCGGTGCCTGAAGGAGCATCATCACTTCGCCGACTCCCACGACGTCGAGCCGCTCGCCTAAAGGCTGCGCGCGCGGTGACCAAGCCACGTCATGCCCCGGTTCCAGCCCGGCCGGAGGGCTCCCATGACTTAACGAAGGCGGCGGCGCGCTCTGCCAAGGAAATCCAATCACCAGCTGTGAGGATCTTTTCCTCTACCAGGGCGCTGCCGACACCCACACCCGCGCAGCCAAGAAGCGAGTAATCCCTGCTCTGGTGGGTATCGACGCCGCCGGTGGGAACCAGCGGGATGTCCGGCATGGGTCCTTGCAGCGCCCGAATGTAGGCGGGGCCACCGAGCGCGTCGACAGGAAATACTTTGACCGCAGTTGCACCCTGTTGCCAGGCGGAGTCTATCTCGGTGGGAGTCATGGCGCCGCAGATTACCGGCGTCCCGGATTCCGTGGCAGCCTTCAGCACCGCCGGCACCGTGGTGGGGGTGACCAGGAAGCGGGCGCCGGATTCGATGGCCTGCCGGGCATCCGCTTCAGTGCGGACGCTGCCTACTCCGACGTTGCCCCGTCCTGCCCGGCTCCATCTGGCTACGGTCTCGAGGCACCCGGGAGTCCCTAGCGTTACTTCAACGTTCCGGATACCTGCGCCGGTTAGGGCCTCAAGGACCTCATCCACTGCCGGCCGTTGCCGGAGGCGGACGATGGCGATGACACCCAGATCATTGGGCGAATCCATAGTCAATCCCCTGTTCGTCCCGACACGGCAGACAGGTGAAGCGCTTCATAGTTGGATGCGCCCTCCACCAGGCGTCCAAACACGTCATCGTGCAGATCGGTTTCCACCCAGTTGAGTCTTTCCCGCTCGCTGCTGAAGCTGATATCCATTCGAAGGTGCTGATCCCCGCGGGTTTCACTGCGGTCTGTTTCGGTCAGCAGGACGCATTCTAGAAAGCCGTCCTGGCGGCAAATCGCAGGATAGAAGGACTCCTCGAAGCGGGCAATCACTTCGCTCGTTTTCTCCGGACGGACAATAATCGTGACGCTGACGCGCACCATTGTGTCCCTCATTGCAGTTTGAAAACGTCGGAAGCGGTGCCCCACATGACTGCTTCCAGGTCGCGCTCTGACAGTCCAAGGGCCTGGAATTTTTCTGTCTCCGGCCTGACGTTGTAAGGCAGGTCAGCTCCGAACATCACGCGGTCCGCGCCCAGGGTTTGGATCATGGCGCCGATTTCCGGCGTCTTGCACCAGGAGGGTTCGAGGTAGACGTTCGGGCAGACGCGCGCCACAGCGATCGCATTGCCAGCAAAAGTGGACATACCGGCGTGCGCCAGGACGATGGTTACGTCAGGGAACTCCTGCGCCGGACCGAGGACGGCGGTCGGGTCAGCAAACGGCACCCCGTCCCCCGTGTGCACCATGACCGGAACGCAAAGCTCTTGCGCGGCTTCGAAGACCTTGCGCCCATCCCTGCTGCCCGGATGGACAGCGTGGCCGATGGAGTGGAGCTTCACCCCGACGAACCCCAAGTCCTGAACGCAGCGGCGGATTTCGCTGCGGTACGCATCATCAGGAATATGCGGATTGATGCTGGCAATGCCCCAGATTTTAAAGGGAGCCGTCCTCGCCAGGTCCGCGATGGCGTCATGCTGCGAAGGAGCGTCAGCAGCTCCCGGGAAGGGCTGAACGATACAACCCTCCAGCGGCGTCCCGTCTATGGCTGCCGCTAATTGGGTTTTCGTGACCTCCAGATCGAATACGTTGCAAGGACCAAGATGCTGGTGGACATCAATATGTTTCATTCTTTTCCCTCCTTGCGGGACTTCGGGTGGCGATACTGCCTTGCAGCCATCCGGTGGGGAACTGCAACTGGCCGCCTGCAGTTACGTGCTCCAGCGCTTCCACCCCGAGAGTGACAACCGCCGGATTGAATGCCAGTGCGCCCAAAGCGAGCGTTGCGCCTTCGCTGTCGATGACGCGGGTGTACATCACCAGCACGGCGCTTCCCTGTTTGAGGCCCAATTGCCTGGCTACGTCCTCGGAAGCTTCCTCGGCCGTGATGGCACTTGTGACGCTGTCGATCTGGACATTGTGTACGGACTCCAGGAAGGGAACGATGTCGCCGCGGAGCTTCTCCACACCGAGTGGCTGTCCCTGGATAGTTGCCGGGAGAAGATGGTAGAGGAGTGCTGCCGGCACGTCGCCGAGGGCATAGCACCTGACACTTCGGAAGCCTGACTTCGACAGGCTGTGTTCATCAAACATCCTGACGATGTCGTCCTCAAGCTCCAGATGCGTCACGGAAAACTCCAGAAGCCTGTGATCCACACCGGATTCCTTGAGGAAGTCGGCGAAGGAGCCGATGATATTCGCCGGGTAGCGTATTGCCGGCCGCACCAGCGGCGTCAGGATTGTCCCTCTTCCCCGCCTGCGTTGCACCCTTCCAGCAGCCTCAAGACGGCCTAGCGCCTCCCGAACCGTCGCCCGGGAAACCCCGAATTTCTGGCTAAGCTCCGTCTCGGGTGGCAGCCGGTCCACGTCCTGGCTGCTGAGCTCCACAATGAGTCTCTCCAGCTGTTCGAACGTTTGGTCTGCCCTGCTGGCCGCACCCATTTGTCTCCTTCCAGATTGTTGGCAGTGGAAAGTCCAGCGCCACGAACAATATTCACAGTGTGTGGATCAGAAGCGAAGCGCATACCGGTAGTGGATCGGTCGCGTGAGTTGCCGGAACACGATGTCCGCGGTCAGGCCCATGACACCCAGGGCCAGGATGCCGGCGAACACGATATCGGTACGGGCGAACAAGCGGGAGTTGTAAATGAGGAATCCGATGCCGCTCTCCGCTGCCACGAGTTCGGCTGCCACCACGGTCATAAAGGCGATGCCCATGGCTGTGCGCAGGCCAGTAACGATTTCCGGAACTGCCGCCGGCATCACCACGGTGGTTATCACCTGCCTCCTGCTGGCCCCTAGACACTGGGCGGCATGAATTTTCTCCTTGTCCACGCCCTGGACCCCGGCGACTGCACTGAGGAAGACGATGAAGAACGAGGCATACACGATAAGCGCGACTTTGGATGTCTCGCCAATGCCGAGCCAGATCAGGGCCAGGCTCAAGAAGGCGATCGGTGGAACAAAGCGGAAGAAATTCAGGAACGGTTCCAACGCCACCCGCAGCAGTGTCACCCGCCCTGCCAACAATCCCAAGGGGATGGCCAAGGCAGCCCCGATGAACCACCCGGACAGGACCCGGCCGTATGAGGCAGAAACATGCTGGAGCATTTCCCCGGACCCGATCAATTCAACCGTGGCTGCGCCAACGCGCAAGGGACTGGGCAGAAACAGCGGGTTCACAACCAGAGACAGCAGATGCCAAACCACGAAGGCAGCAGCGACTACGGCGGTGTACGTAATCCAGGGACGGCCTTCGAGCTTTCCCCTTGACTCTGCGGGCGGATGTGTCACATGGACGTCAGTTATTGCCATCGTCATGTTCCTTCCCGTGCTGGAGTTCGGCCGTCAATGTCGACGCCAACTCCACAAATTGCGGATCGGTCCGATTCCTTACGCGAGGCAGATCAATCTCCAGGACGCTCTTAATCCGTGCAGCAGGCCCGGCCGTCATCACTGCCACCCGGTCAGCCAGGTAAACGGATTCCGATACGTCATGCGTCACGAACACGACAGTCTTCGATTTCCGCTGCCAGACGTCCACCAACTCGTCCTGGAGCCTCATCCGTGTTTGGGCGTCAAGCGCCCCGTAAGGTTCATCCATCAGCATGACGTCGGGGTCGTTGGCCAGGACCCTGGCGATCTGGACGCGTTGCTTCATGCCGCCCGAGAGTTCCCTTGGCAGTTTGTGTCGATGCTGGTCCAGGCCCACCAGTGAGAGGGCATCATCGACGGCGGTGTGCCGCTGCCGTTTGTCCACGCCGCGGACCTTGAGCCCGTATTCCACGTTGCGTTCCACGTTCAGCCACGGAAACAGGGCGATCTCATTCTGGAAGACCACCCCCCTGTCTGCACCGGGGCGGACAATCTGATGTCCGTTGATGAGTATCGTTCCGGCGCTCGGCTTCTCGAATCCGGCCATCATGTGCAGCAAGGTTGACTTCCCGCATCCACTGGGGCCCAGGATGCACATGAATTCTCCCGGGCGTACAGCGAGGTCAACATCGCGGACTGCCGTGTACCCGGCGGTGGTCCGGGTGCTTGGGAAATGCTTCGTGACTTTCTGCAGCTCGATTCCTGTCATGGCGGTTTTGGTCCCGCCTTCTGCGCGCTTCATCATTCCTTCACCTGCCCCGGCGCGACTTCCCGCAGATGATCCGTCACGAACACCTGGTCGAGGTCAGGCATCTTTTCCAGCTTGCCGTTTTCCATCATCCAGTTACCGATCTTTTCCATGCTTTCCCGAGCCGCCGCGTCATAGTGCACGGTGTAGTCAAACTTTGCGTCCTCGAGGAAGGACGTCACGGTCGCTTTTTCGGACTTCGTCCACTTCGCTCCGATCTCAGCTGCCCTGTCCGGATTCGCCTTGATAAAGTCGTTTGCTTCGATCAGGGCGGCCAGTGCCTTCTTCACACCGTCGGGGTTGGCATCCACCCACTCTTTGTTCATCTGGAGCAGGATGCGGGTCGTGTACACCTCTTCCGTGCCCGGCTCAAGGACGTGGGCATTGCCCAGGGAGTTAAGCGCGCGGGTCACAACGGGCTCTACGTTCAGGAAGCCGTCGATGTCACCTCGCGCCATAACAGCAACCTGCTCGGCAGCATCAACATTCACGAATTCCACTTCTTCCCTGGGGATGTTGAAATGGTTCAGATACTCCTGGAAGGAGTATTCGAAGGCCGAACCGCCAATCAGCCCGATTTTCTTTCCACGCAGGTCTTCTGGTTTTTGAATGGAATCGTTGACCACAATGCGCTGATCCTCCGCGGTGGCCACTACTGCAGGTACAACCAGGCCGGCCCCCTGGCCAAGGAGCCCGAGGAGCGGAAACTCCACTGAACCTGCAGTTTGGGCTTCGCCGGCCAGGACAGCTTCGGTTCCCAGGAACCCGACGTCGAAAACCCTCACGGTGGATTCGATGCCGTGCTTGTCGAAGATGCCCTCATCCTCGGCCACGAAGACGTTGAGCCAGGACAGGTTTCCCGCCCCGGTGAAAGTCATCGGGACTTTTGCGTCCTGGCCCTGCTGCTGGGTATCTCCCGCGCAGCCTGTGGTGACGAACGCAAATGCGAGACACAAAAGTCCAATGAGTCCGGAACGTCCGGAATTAAGAACTTTCACGATGTTCCTTCTTTCTTGAGGGGTGGTGAGGCTGCGCTGGACGTGAACTCCTGGCCGCTGATGCTGTCATCCAGGATGGCGTCCAAGTGCACCGGCCTTCCGCCGGCTTCGATGGAGGCCTGCGCTGCCTCCATAACTGCTGTGGCTTCCAGGGGATAGGTGTGGGGAAGGGGGGCCTTGCCCTGGGCGGCCCCACGCAGGAACCTGGCGAGCGTCTCCACCATCCCTGCTTCTTTTTGTGCCTCACCTACATCGGCCTCGAGGTATCCCTTCGAGCCGTAGAGCACCACGTGCCGCGTGGCTGCTGCTCCTTGCAGGGCATTCACAACGAGCATGCGCCCGTCGTCGTAGGTCACGACGATCACGCGTGCCTGCGACGTGTGCTGCGCCTGAACAGATACGGCGCCCGGGCCCAGTATCGCCTGCCCGGTCTCGACCATGTGGGTTGTATAGAAGTAGGGATTATCCAGGTAAGGACCGCTGGCAATACAGGTCTTGATGTCCCCGAGATTGGGAGCCTGCGCCATCAGGTTAAGGATGGAGGGCGACCACTTCCAGGGTGAGGACGAAAAGACAACAGAGCCACTCCTCTCGGCCAGGCTGAGGAGTTCCTTTGCCTCCTGCGTGCTTTCCGTGAAGGGCTTGTCCACGAACACGGGCAAGCCGGCTTCCACGAAGGGACGGGCCAGTGCTGCGTGGTCCTTGCCGTGCCAGGTACAAATCAAGACCCCATCAACTCTTCCGAGCATTTCTTCCGGAGTCCTGGCGACGTGTTGCACGCCCGTTTGGCCGGCCCATTTCCTGACTGTTTCGCTGTCCTGGCCCCACCATGAGGTGACCTTTGCGTTGTGGAAAGCGCTGTCAGCAAGAATCTCGTCAGCTGAGGGCAGTGCCGGATCCCAGGCACCGGGACACCGGAATTCCGGTGAGGGCATGCCACCGACAGCCGCCGAATGGTCCACGTCGGCTTTAGGAAAAGCCGGTCCTGGGCGCGCGTTGAGAATAGACGTGTACTCCAGAGCGTGGAGCAGATCGCTTCCGATCATCCCTAACTGCACTGCGATCCCCTTTGGTCACGGCCGTACTTCTCCGCGGGCTGCACTGCTTCGTCCGCTTCATTAGTCAGACTAACTTGTGCAGGAACAGGGCGTCAAGGGATAGCTTTAGTCAGACAAAGCCTTCCGCAATAGTCCTGCCTGCGGTACGGTTGTCGCATCTTCTCAATGGCGGAAAAGCCGAAAGGCGGAGGCTATGGCAGCCAACGATGAACCGGTACGCGTCGCGCTCGTAGGGGCAGGCGAAATCGCTGAAGTGGCGCATCTGCCAGCCTGGGCAGCCGCAAAGGATGCCAGAGTGGATGTGCTGGTGGACACCAACCAGGAGCGCGCTCAACGGATAGCCGCCAGGTTCGGGATCCCCAACTGCGCAGAGGACCTCGAGGAAGTTCTCCGGTCCGGCAAAGTTGATGCTGTAGACATTTGCACGCCACCGCATTTGCACGCCCCCATGGTCCTCAGCGCTCTAGGCGCAGATCTCCACGTGCTGGTCGAGAAGCCGATGGCAACGAACCTGGACGATGCAGAAGCTATTGCGCGGGCGGCAGAGGCCAGTGGCAAAACGGTGATGGTAGCGGAGAACTGGCTGTTCTCGAGCGCGCGCCGGCAGGCTGAAGAAATTATCCGCAAGCATGCCCTAGGCCACCCGTTCCTGATAAAGGCCAGGCACGAAAGTTCACTTTACGTGTCGCCGACAGGCGGTGCTCCCGCCTGGACTTTTTCGGCCGACACCGCCGGAGGTGGGTACCTGATGCAGGCCGGTATCCACACGGTGGCACTGGCCGAAGCCATGGTTGGGCCCTTTGAGGAAGTTGCGGCCTACACCAGCGCCGAGGACATGGCACCGAATGGCGCTTTGGAAAGTACGGCGGTGGTCAGCGCGCTGTTCAAATCCGGCACGCTGGGCTCGCTCGTTTTCACCGCGCGTTCCAGGCATTTGGGACCTCGGCGTCTTGGACTGGAATTGTTCTTCGACAAGGGTTCGCTGGAGCTGGACGTCTGGTCCGGCCGCGTCAGCTACTCCGTCGAGGGGAGCCAGACAACCGTTGAGGATGCAAACAGTTCGATGGGCTTCACGGAGGAGATGAGCCACTTTGTCCAGTGCATAAGAACTGGAACCGAACCGGAGGCAAGCCCGACCCGGTTGCTCAGCAGCCTGAAGACGATCCTCGCCGCCTACCAGTCCGCGGCGTCGGGCCGATCCATGCGCCCCTCGGACATGGCCTCAGCTCAGGTTGAAACGAAAGACAGGAACGACAATGGCGTCTAACCATCAGCCCAAGTCGCTCCTGGGAGAATACCTGCTAGGCGAACAACTCGCCCGCGGACGGCGTGCCCAGGCCCAGCCAGAGCCAACCGAACTTGCGCGGATGCGGCTTCGCTGCTGGCTGAGCGGGACAGGTACCCCAGCGGTGGTCGACGGCCGCTACGGTCCTTCGACGGTTCTTGCCATCGGCGACGACGTTGTCATGGTTGATACCGGCAACGGCTGCGTCTACCAGTTGTTCCGCCTCGGCTGGCGCCCGGAAGATGTGACTCATGTGCTGATCACCCACAACCACCTTGACCACAATGCTGACTTGGGCTTCCTCATCATGGCGCCCTGGATCCACCGAACCCAAAAGAAGGCGCCCACCGTCATCGGTCCCCCCGGCACACTTGAATACGTCAATCGGATCTTCGCCGCTCATGACTATGACATCCGGGCCAGGCTTCCGCACGGATACGACCCTGAGAACCTCAGCGTTCCGGTCGTGGAGGTTCATGACGGCCTCATTCTGAACTTCTCAGGATGGCAGGTGTCTGCTGTCCAGGTGGAACATTCCCCTGTCGAGGACGCCTTCGGATACGTGTTCCGCACCGCCGCCCATTCTCTTGCGATATCCGGTGATACCCGGCCGTCCGACAAGCTGATTGCAGCCGCCCGCGGCGCCGATGTACTGATTCATGAGGCACTCTTCCCGGGTTACGGCATACCGGAGTACCACACGTCAGTCCATGACGTGGGTGGCGTGGCTGCAGCTGCGGAAGTCTCCCTTCTAGTGCTGACTCACCTCATTCCGGGTGACTTGCCGGAAGAAAAATGGCGGGAGATCGTCCAACAGAGTTTTCACGGCAATCTCCTGGTGGGAACTGATCTGCTGCAAGTCTGCGACCTGGCCTAACCCCTGCCTGCGTTGGTTGAGACGCCGGAAGACTCCTGTACAAAGTCGTGCACCCAGGTCCGAAGGGTGGTCGGCACCACTCCGCAGCGGGCGGGCAGGTCGCTCATGTCGAGCCTTGAATCGTAGGTCTCCAGCAGCGCAAGGAAACCGCTGAGCAACTCCGGCATACCCGCTATCGGCTTTCCCGGGGGAACTGTCTGCACCGGAATCTGCCGCCCCAGTTCGAGCTCGAATGCCGTGACCACATCACGCCAGGAGACCGGCTCCGGGCCGCCGATGACCAGCAGCTGGCCATCCCGCTCCGGATGCTCAAGCACGGCAGCCACATACTGTGCCACGTCCCGCATTGCCACCAGGGAATGCACGCGCCTGCCTTCCCCCACGAGAGTGACCGGCCGCCCTGCGAGAGCCGGCCCGCCAACCACTATTACCGGCAATTTATCCATAAAGAGGTTGGGCTGGATTATCGTCCAGGACATCCCGCTGCTGCGAAGCAGTTGCTCCGTCTCGCCTTTGGCAGCCATAAAGGGATTGGGGCTGTCCGGGCTGGCGCCGAGGTTCGAGACAAAGACGTAGCGGCGGACGCCGGCATCGACGGCGGCACCGATCAGGTTCCGATTGCCGGCGCGATCCACTGAATCCACATTGTCCTCGCCGCCCCGTGCGGAGGAGTTGGCCGTGGTCACCACGGTGTCGACGCCGGCACAGGCCTCTGCGAGTGACGCAGGATCCTTAAGGTCACCGACGACTGGCTGGGCACCCGCCCTAACGAGAGTTTCGTACGCCGACCCTTTGCGCACCAAAATGCGCACCTCAAAACCTCTATGGATCAACGTCTGAGCGATGAGACCACCCAACTGGCCGGTGGCCCCCACGACAAGAATCATGATGTTTCCTTTACTCGGGGTGCTGAATCGCTGCCCAGCACCCGGCTGACTGCTGCGTTGACGTCCCCGCTGACATCCTCGACCGGCTCAAGGTAGAACCGGGCCGAGGAAATGACCCCGTCAGTGACGCCGAAGATGACCACTCCCCGCATCAGGAACGCAGCCCCATCGGTCCGCGTCCCGGACATCTCCCACTCGGTCCACCGGGTGTCGCCGCTGCCCGCCGTGCTGTGCACCCGTGCGCGAATGTCCGGAACCCGGGAAAAGATCTCTGTCCAGTTCCGGCGCACTTGGTCTCGTCCCCGGAAACCCCGCTGGGGGTGGGCGGGCGTCTCATTGAGATAGTTGTCGGCAAAACATGCCACGAGGTCGTCCAACTTGTGCGCATTTACTGCGCTGAGCAACCGTTGCAGTAAGTCTCCGGCAGCATCTGCATTGCCCATCATTCCAACTCCTCGAATGATTCTGATACAGTCATCTGTATCTGATACTCAAGCATGGAACGAATATTGGAAAACGTCAAGAGTAAGCGTCGCTACGACTCCAGCGGACGTTTAGAGCAGGCCCGGCGGAATAAGGACGCCATCCTCCAGGCAGCCGAGCGGCAGCTTGGTGAGCGTGGTTATGCGGGCGCAACGTTAGCCGCCATTGCCGCCGAGGCAGGCGTTTCGGTCGAGACCGTCTACAAGGCGTTCGGCGGGAAGGCGGGGCTGGTGCGCGCCCTCTACGAGCGTGGGCTGGCCGGGACTGGACCCGTCCCTGCATATGATCGCTCTGACGCCATGCGGGAACGCGAGAGCGATCCGACGACGGTCATGCGGAAGTGGGGGCTCCTGACTGCCGAGGTGGCTTCACTGGTCACGCCGATCCGACTGTTAATGCGCTCTGCCGCCGTCAACGATCAGGAGATGGCAAGCCTGCTCGAAGACATCGAGAGTGAGCGCCTCAAACGGATGCGCCACCACGCCCGGTACCTGAAGGACCGCGGCTACCTCCGGGAGGGCGTCTCCCTTGGTGAGGCGACCGACATACTCTGGGTCTGCAGCTCGGCTGAGCTCTACGAACTGCTCGTGTTGAAGCGGGGCTGGTCCCTGTCGCGGTTCGCCCAGTACGTCACCCAATTCATGATCGTCTCCCTGCTCCCTGAAGGGCACCAATGAGAACCGGGAAAGCCGGCCCTTTCTGGACTTGAAGCGGCCGATAACGCCCGGGTATCGGCCCTCACGGTCCGGCACCTACTCCTCCTGCCAGCGGCAGGAGCTCCGGCGATCCCCCTGCGATGGCGCCAACCCTAGCCAGAATGCCTAAAAGCAGGATAATGTATTCTGTGTCAAAGGATGCACATTCCTCCTGCCCGGCAAAGCCGCCGACAGGGAAGGATTGGCCACACCTCCCCGGCGCTCTGCCGCTGCGAAAGGAACCACCATCATGAACTACGCAAGCTTTGTATCCGCAGACGGCTCCCCCACCTGGGGCATTATTGCCAACGGACAGGCGTACGATCTCGGCCCCAGCGGGGCCAACAAGGCACCCACCCTCCGCACCGCCGTCGAACAGGGCCTCTTCGGCACCGTCGGCGAGGAGTTCCTCAGCGCCCCGTCCCGCGCGGAAGCGGACATCGAGTTCCTTCCCGCCATCACGGACCCGGGCAAGATCATCTGCATCGGCGTGAACTACCGCAGCCACCAGGAGGAGTCCGGCAAGACGGAGCAGAAGGCGCCCACCATCTTTACCCGCTTCGCAGACTCCCAGATGGGGCACCTGCAGCCGGCCCAAATGCCCGCCAGCACCACCAAGTTCGACTACGAAGGTGAAATGGCCCTGGTCATCGGCAAGGATGCGTTCCACGTCAGCGAAGAGGACGCCTTCGACTACGTTGCCGGCTACGCCGCCTACAACGACCTCAGCGTCCGCGACTGGCAGCTTGCGGCCTCGCAGTGGATCCCCGGCAAGAACTTCCCCGGCACCGGCGGCTTCGGCCCCTACCTCGTCCCGGCTGCCGAACTCGGCGACGTCAACGCGCTCACCCTGGAAACCCGGGTGAACGGCGACATCCGCCAGAAAGCCTCCGTGGCAGACCTTTACTTCAGCATTCCGCAGCTGATCGCCTACATCACCGGCTTCACCAGGCTCTCACCCGGCGATGTGGTGGTCACCGGCACCCCCGGCGGTGTGGGTCTGTTTATGGAACCATCCGGGCTGCTCGCAGAAGGTGACGTGGTGGAGGTGGAGATCACCGGTCTGGGCACCCTGAAAAACACGGTGGAGCTCGTCCCCTGACCTGCCCTGGCCCCCGCCCGACTGCCCTCTCTTAGGATCGGAATCTGAACCGGCATGGACACAATCATCGAAACCGACGTACTTGTCATTGGGGCAGGCCCCATCGGCCTGGCCGTTGCGAACCTGCTGGCGGACCAGGGCGTCAACGTGATGCTCGTTGAACGCCATGCCGGTACCAGCGATGAGCCGCGGGCCATCAGCGTCACCGACGAGACCCTGCGCGTCATGCAGCAAATCGGCGTCCTGAACCGGCTGGTGCCGGAAGTGCTGATGGACACCGGCGCCCGCTACTACGGCCGGAAGGAACAGCTGCTGGCGGAGGTCCGCCCTGCCGCCCCGCGGCTGGGCCAGCCCGGCAAGTCACAGTTCGACCAGCCTGTGATGGAATCGCTGCTCCTCGAAGCCGCCCGGGCCCGCCCGTTGATCGACATCCGCTTCAACACCGAAGCGTTCCGCATCAAGGACGGCCCCGCGCATGCGGACACGGTGCTTATTGACGGCGACGGCAAGCACACCGTCCGCTCGAAATGGGTGGTGGCGTGCGATGGCGGCCGGAGCCCTGTCCGCTCCCAGCTCGGCATCCCGATGGAAGGTTCCACCCAGGTCCAGAAGTGGATCGTGGTGGACATCATCAACACCCCAGGTGATCCGGAACCGTTCTCCGAGTTCCACTGCAACGGGACGCGTCCAGTTGTGGTGGTCCCCGGAGTCCACGGCCGCCGCCGCTATGAGTTCATGCTTCTGCCCGGCGAGGAGGCGGCGGAGATGACGTCTCCGGACGCCATCATCCGGCTCATCGCGCCGTTCCAGTCGATAGCCGCGGCGGACATCCGCCGCGCGGCCGTCTACGTTGCCCACCAGCGCGTCGCGCTTCACTACCGCGTGGGGCACGTGCTCCTGGCCGGCGACTCGGCCCACATGATGCCCCCGTTCGCAGGCCAGGCCCTCAATGCCGGCATCCGCGACGCCGCCAACCTCGCCTGGAAAATCGCCGCCAACGTCCGGGGTACCGGCACCGACGCCCTGGTGGACACCTACCAGGCGGAGCGGCGTCCGCACGCGGTGGACATGGTGCGCCTGTCCCACCGGATCGGCAAAGTGGTGATGAACGTCAACCCCGCGCTGACAACCATCCGCGATGCCGCCATCATCGCTTCCGGCATCGTGCCGGCGGCGAAGGCCTGGCTCGCCGGCATGAAGTTCCTCAAACAGCCACACTTCACCACCGGCTGCGTGGCCGCCCCTGGCGACGGCGTGTGCAAGGCAGCGGGCGCCCTGGTGGGCCGTTCCCTGTCCCAGCCGGAGGTGACGCTGACCACCGGCGACACCGTCCAGCTGGACACCGTCCTCGGTACGGGCTGGGCATTGCTGCACTTTCCCTTCGATCGCGGCGTGCCTATCGAGGTAAAGCGACTGGTCAGTGACGGGAACGGAGTGGCAGGGAACGACGACGGCGTGCGCCTCGCGCTGGCCGGCGTCACCGCCGTCATGGACACCAGCGGCGCTTTCGCTGCTGTGGCAGGCAGCGGTATCACCCTGCTGGTGCGGCCCGACCGCTACGTTGCGGCAGCCACCACCCCGCACACGGAGCAGGCGGCGTTTGAAGCACTGGCCGCCTACGTGCCGGAGCTGCCGCTCCTGCGGCAGGCCGAATCGGGAGCGCCGGCCACCACCTGACAGACAGCAACAAAGCGGGCAACAGAAAAAGGAGCGGGGAGACCGGTTGGGGGTCCCCGCTCCTTTTGCTGTCCCAGGCCCAACTAGGTAGCAGCAGATGTCGTTATGGAGGCTCAGAACGACATCTGCTGCTACCTAGTTGGGGAAGATGAGGGGCACCGCACACTGGCAAAAACGCGAACGACGGCGGGGCCGCACCCTGCAGGTTTCAGAATCCCTGGGTGCGGCCCCGCCGTCGGGCTTTCAGTCGGCTGTTTAGACTTCGCCGCCGTGGCGCTCAATCACGTCGCTGGCAAGCTGCTTGCCGAAGGTGGTGTGCAGGCGGAGCGCCTCTGCGGCCCGTGCGTAGTCATGTTCCTTCAGCGCAGCCGTGAGCTCCACGATGTGGCTGTGGTCCATCTTCCTGGCCCACTCCTCGCTGTTGAGGGCCTCGCGCCAGACCGTGCCGATCCCGAGCCGGCGGAAGGCGTCGGTGAGCTGGGCGGAGCCCGCCACGCTGACCAGCCGGTTGTGGTACTTCGCGTTGGTCTTGAGGAATCTGTCCAGTGCTTCCTGGCCGCCCTGGCGCAGTACGGCCAGCTCGTCGGTGAGCCGGCTCAGTTCCGCGATGTCCTCGTCCGTGAACTTCTCGAAGTGGCTGGCCAGGACTCCCAGCTCGATGGTGAGCCGGCCGTCGTAGACACTGTCCGTCAGCTGGCGGGTAATGGGCGCCGGCAGGAATTCGCCCCTGTCCCCCCGGATAACGAGGGATTCGGCAGTCAACTTAACCAGGGCATTGTGGACGTTGCGCGGATCTGACTTGGACTGGACAGCGATCTCCACCGGATCCAAGGCGTGGCGCAGCGGGGTTCGGCGGCCCAGCACCCAGTCCCGGACGGCGTCGTAGGCTGCAAGCTCCTTGACCCTTTCCAGCCGTCCGAAGGCGCCGCGGAAGTACGCCAGCGGCTCCCCTGCAGTTGCCTTGGCGTCTGTTACCAGGCCAAGGAACACCGTGTGCGTGCCGCCGGTGGGGGTTTCGGCAACCCTGCAGACGATGGTGGCAAGGGCTCCGTCCAGCATGGGAACGCCCTCGGCAGACCTGGTGACTGCGACGCCGTCGAACTTGTCTCCGCCCTTGCGGCCGAACTTCATGGCGAGGTCGCTCTGGTCCTCGGCCAGGATGTTGATGCCGAACACTCCTGCCTTCAGCACGGCGTCGTGCGTGGAGCTGGAGCGGTTCAGGCAGGCGAGCATCATGGGAGGTTCCATGGACAGCGATGACACGGCCGACGCCGTCGTGCCGTACAGCTCGCCTTCCACGACGGTAGTGATCACCGTGACGCCGCTGGCGAAGTGGCCAACGACGTGGCGGAAAGCAGCGGGATCGACAGTGATCTCCGCGGCGGGAACAGCCTGTTGTGTATTCATTTCATCCTCCTGGGATTTTATTGCTGGGAGTCGGGTGTGAAGAGTTTGATGAGGGGTGCCAGGCTGTCCAGCTCCTCCAGGCGCTGGACGAGCCGCAGTGCTTCCTCGGCATTCCTGCGCGGGGTCCTGCCGCCGAACTCGGCGTTGGCGTAGTACTTGTCCACGATCTCTGCTTCGCTCATCGGGCTGGCGTAGATATCACCCTTGGGCACGTCCGTCCGTGTCCTGAGCACGGAACCGTCCCGCAGCCGCAGCTCCACTTCGGCGGTGAGCGCTTCCGCCGGCGGAAGGGAATCCACCAGCCGGATCTTGTCCAGCAGCCGCTGCAGGAGCGGATCCTGCATGTGCTCGAGCGTGAGGTGTTCCGGCCGGACCGTCCTGTACATCAGGGCCGTGGCGGCCGTGAACCGGATGCTGAAGGCGCCGGAAACTTCCGGGCACTCCCCGATCACGAAGGGCTGTCCCACGAAACCGTTCAGGGTCCGCGGGGTCACGTGGATGAGGATCTCCTCGATCTCATCTACGTTGAGCGGGTTGTCCGTGGCCAGCCGCACGCAGGCATCCAGGGATGGGTGGCTCGCCCGACACGCGGCCCAGGGCTTGATCACGCAGTCCGCATAAAACGCCTCGCCAAGCCGCCGGGTCACCTTCTCCGGTGCCGGTGCCGTGCAGTACATGTCCAGGAACCCGTGCCGGCCCGCGATGGCGTCCGCCGGGCCGGTGAACCCCGCTTGCGCCAGCTCGGCGGAAACGATGGAGTTGCGGGCGGCGAAGGCGATGGGAAGTTTGAATGCCAGGCTCTGGTCGAAAATGTTGGCCACGGTTCCGGACAGCTGGTTCACCGCGATGCCCAGCGCGTTCCGGATTTGCCCTGCGCCGAGTCCCATGAGTTTGGCTGCGACGGCAGTGCCGCCAAGTCCGTTGACGGTGCCTGTGTTGTCCTGGCCGCTGTAAACGTCAAAGCCCGACGCCGCGGCGAGGCGCGAGGTGAGGTCATCCCCCAGGATCAATGCGGTGAGCAGGTCCCGTCCCGAGGAGCGCTGCTGCTCGGCGACGGCCAGGGCCACCGGAATGGTGGTACCGCTGATGTGGGCAGCGGACTGCGTCCGGTCCTCGTATTCCGCACCGATCGGCTCGAAGTCGTAGGAGCGCATCATCACGGCGTTGACCAGCGCTGCATTGTGCGCCGGCAGCCGGATGCCGTGGACCAGCACGCTTGCTTCCGGGGCACCGCCCCAGTGGCTGGCGAGGTCCAGGACCGCGCGGTTGCCCTGGGCGCGATGGCCGGCGGCGATGTTGCCCAGCGCGTCGATCATCCGGACCTTGGCCCTGGCCACTGTGGCGGCGTCAAGGGCCTCGAAGCCGGTGTCAGCGATATGGCGGGCCACGGTGCCCGTCATGTTTTCCATGCTGTTTCGGGGGCCGGCGGCCGCTACCGTCTGGGCGGTCATGGCGGAACCTAGCCCCGCACCCCGACGGCGATCCGGTCACCGGCGGACGCAGCAGGTACCCCGTCCGAGGCATCGGGGTGGCCGTCGATTTCGTCAAACATGGCCCGGTAGGCGCCGGTCTCCCCGGCTGCCTGGGCTTTGCGGTGGTCCAGGGCGCGGGCGCGGCCGATACTGCCGAGGTAGAAACGTTCGTAGAGCTCAATCCGGCTGCCCAGTGCCGAGCCTGCGAAGTCCCAGGCAGTGCGCATGATGCGGGCGCGTTCCTGGGCGCTGATGCCGTTGGCACCGGGAAGGTACTTTTCCAGCAGCGGGCCGAGCCGGGGATCGTTGAACGCACCGCCCGTGGGGGTTGCCAGCAGGTTGTGCGAGCCCATGGACTTGATGATGTCGTTGATCCGGATCATCCAGCCCGGCATGATGGCGCGCAGCGAACTGATGTCGTCGTGGCAGAAGTACGCTCCGCCACCCCAGTCCGAGGCCCGCAGTTCCGCTGAGTGGATGGCCGCCCGGGTCAGCCGCAGGTAGGTGTAGATTTCACCGAGCATCGCTCCGACGTCGGGCTTGTTCTCGGTCCCGGTCACCTTGGCGATCTGCGTGCACAGGTCGTAGGCGAACTCCAGCTTCACGGCTGCGCGGATGGCCGTCTGCTGCTGAGTGTTGCCGGAGGCTGTGCCGGCATTGATGGAGTTGTAAACGTCCAGGTTGCCGTCGATGAACACGCGGTCCCATGGGACCAGCACGTCATCGAAGATGATGACGGCGTCCTGTTCGTCGAAGCGCGCTGAGAACGGCTTGTCGGCAAAGTCGGCGTCCACACCGTAATGGTCCCGGCAGATGGCGACGACCCCGGGGGTGGCCACCGGGATGGCGAAGGAAATGGCGTATTCCTCGAAGCCCTTCTGGATGGGCACTGCCGGGTAGACGTACAGCTCATCGGCGATCGGCCCGAGGGTGGCGAGCATCTTCGCGCCCTTGACTATAAGGCCCTGCTCGGTCCGCTCCACCACGCGCAGGGTGAGTTCCTCGTTCATGCCCTGCAGCTCGCCCACGCTCTTGTCGATCGCGGCGTGCACGATGGTGTGGGTCAACGCGAGGTCCTTTTCGATCACCTCGCGCTGGTATGCCGCCAGCCGCTGGTGGTACACCGGGTCCCCGGAGCGGTCGAAGATGTCCTTGCGGGAAACGTGCCCGGCCAGGACCACATTGACGTAGTCAGGCGTGCGGCCGAGCATGCCGTTGGAGTACCGGGCCAGGCGGTCGAAGGCACGGTGGCGGCGGGCGATGTCCTCAGCATTTTTGGGAAGCGAGTGGCTCACGTTCATGGCTTCGCCGGTCTCCGGATGGGGTGTAAGGCAGTCCGCCGCGTACTTGTGCTGGTAGTCGAAGTAGCCGGCCATGCCTTCGACAGAGCCTTTGAAGGCCGGGTGCTCAAGGACGGAGATACGCTCCGCTCCCAGCCACACCTCGCGGCCGTCGTCCAGGCCCCGCTTGTATTCTGCCCCGGTGCGTGCACTCACTGTGATCTCCTTCTCAGCCTGATCCAGCGCCTGGCCGGTCCGCTTCCTGTTGAAGTAAAAATATATTCTTGTTCGATTTTATATAACTTGGACCACTTTGACAATGGTTGGTCCTGAGGTTTGCAGACGGGGTTAGCGCCGCGCCCGAAGTTGTGGTTCGAGGGTGCCCGGCACCACCCCTTCGGCGGTCACGGCGTGCAGCTGCGGCAGGTCCGTGGTGAACCGCGCCAGCCGCTTGCCGGACGCGGAGCGTGCGTGACCGTGGGCAACGAAGCTGAGCAGCAGCGGCCGCAGCTGGTCCGAGACGGCACCAAAGCTGTCCTCGGGAAACCCCTGGAGCATCGGAGCGTCCTGCCAGCGCGCCCTGTTTCCGAAGAGGAACGGCAGGTCAAAACAGTGCGGACTTCCGGCCCCAGCAAGCCTGCTGGGAACCGAGAACCGGACCAGCGTGGACTCCACTCCGGCGGCGTCGGCCCGACCGGCTAGCTCAGCCGCGGCAAGGTGGAACTGGTGCAGGCTCATGGCCTCTGCGAGCTTTGCGTGCGGTACGGCGCCGGGCAGCAGGGAATCCAGGAAGTCCACGACCTCGTGGGCCTCGTGGAAGTGGGCAGCCACAAAGCCCGCCACCTGCTCCGGGCCAACAGCAGCCACGGGCACAGCGTGCAGGAAGGCGGCAGCCTCGTTGTCCGTCGTGCTCAGCAGCAAAGCGTCCACATGAAGGGAGGGGGCAGCGCGCCGGAAGTCCATGGCCCAGCCCGGCACCAGTCCATCGTCCGCCGCCGGCACCAGCCCAAGGCCGCGCCCCGCAAATGCCTTGCCGAGTGCTGCCTGGGCTTCCAGGACTGCCGGGACCGGCGCATCAGCCAACAAACTGCCGCCTGCCGCGTCGTCGCCGTCGCCGTCGCCGTTGAGGGAACCGTCCCCGAGGGCGTCCCCAAGGAAGCCGTTGAACAGTTCCCGGCGTTCCGCATAGGCGTCCGCGCTGAGCGGAGGCTGCCAGGGCAGGCTGAACAGCGCTGTCCGGCGAAACAGTCCCCTGGCGGCCGGGGCAAGGCTTAGGACATAGGCGTACCAGGCCCCGGCCGAATGACCGGCAAGGGTGACGGCGGCAGGGTCCCCACCGAAGGTGGCGACGTTGGCCGAGACCCATCTGAGCGCTTGCAGGATGTCCTGCGCGCCCAGATTAAGGGGCACTCCGGGTCCGCCCAGCAGCGCCAGCGCGCCCAACCGGTAACCGACGGTGACCACCACGGCGTTGCCTTCGGCGGCGAGCCGTGCGCCGTCGTACCAGCCCACGTTCCCGGCGCCGCTGATGAAGGCTCCGCCGGGGAGGAAAACGAGGACCGGCAGGTCCCGGGCACCCTCCGGCGTCCAGATGTCCAGCAGGAAGGAGTCCTCGTCCTGCGGCAGGCGGGACAGCGCCGTGCCCATCAACCAGTCCAGGGACCCGGGTGACTGAGGAAACACCGTGGCCCCCGCCTGCGCGTGCCCCGGCACGGGATCACCCAGCGCCGAAAACCGGTCTGCGGCATCCACCCGGTCGCCGTAGCAGACCCCGGGAACATGGACGACGCCGTCGGCCGCCTTTCCGAGGTACTCCCCGCTTCCTGTGGTGAACAGCAATTGGCCTGCGGTTACGCTGCCGCTCATGCCAGCTGGTTGTAGTCGTCGAGGTTCACCGTGCGGGTGATGTTCCAGTAGTCCACAACCTTGTGGGGCCAGATCTGGGAGACGCGGCCAAATCTGTTCTTGTACCAGGTCTGCACGGAGGGATGCCCCCAGGCCTTGGTGGCACTCGCGGCGTCCAGCTTTTCGATGAATTCGTCCAGGACCTCCTGCTTGAGGTCCAGGCCCTTCAGGTCGTTTTCGATAATGATCCGGATGGCCTCGAGGATGTACTCGACGCCGTATTCGATCATCGAGTACAGGCTGCCGTTGACCACATGGCCCGTGTTGGGTCCTGTGACCATAAAGAGGTTGGGGAAGTTGGGAACAGTGATGCCGGCGAAGGCCTTGGCATCGCCGCCCCAGTATTCGTGCAGGTCCATGCCTTCACGGCCGGTGATTTGGAGCGGCTCGAGGAATTCAGAGGCCTGGAACCCGGTGGCGTAGACAATGACGTCCACCTCGTGGAGCACGCCGTCCCTGGTGACGATGCCCTCGGGCACCATGCGCTCAAGGCCCTCGGTGACCAGCGTGGTCTGCGGTTTCTTGAGGGATTCCGCCCACACGCCGTTGTCCCGGAGCATGCGCTTGCCGCCAACGATGTAGTTGGGCGTGACCTTTGCCAGCAGGTCCGGCCGGTCCTGGTACTGCCTGGCCAGCAGTTCAGTCAGTTCGCGGCGCACTTTCTCGTTCACGGCAGAGACGCTGCCCGGCTTGTTCCAGCCCGGCTCGGCGACGGCGGTGTGCTGGCGTCCTTCTACTCCGAGCCAGTGCTGCCAGAACCGCAGCCACTGCCCATAGTGCGGGAGCTTGCGGACCAGCCACCGGACCGAATCGGGCATGTCATCGTAGTAGCCCTTGGTGGGCAGCATCCAGGGCGAGCTGCGCTGGAACACAGTCAGCGCGGACACCTGGTCCACGATGGCTGGAACAATCTGGTACGCGCTGGCGCCGGTACCGATCACGGCCACCCGCCTGCCCGTCACATCCACGCTGTTATCCCACTCCGCCGAGTGCATCTGTATGCCGGCAAAAGATTCACGGCCGGCAACGTCCGGGTACTTGGGCCGGTCGAGTTGGCCCACGGCGGTGATCACGGCATTGAACCGGCGGGTGACCGCGCGGCCTCCGGCGTCAATGGTGTCAACGTTCCACAGGCCCGTGGCCTCGTCGTAGTCCGCGGACGTGACCTCGGTGTTGAATTCGATGTTTTCCAGGATCCCGCCGCGTTCGGCCACCCGGCGGGTGTACTCGAAAATTTCGGGGCCCTGGGAGAACTGCTGGGGCCAGTCATCCCGCTGCGCGAAGGAGAAGCTGTAGGCGTAGTTGGGGGTGTCCAGCCGCACACCGGGGTAGGTGTTTTTCCACCAGGTGCCGCCTACGCTGTGTCCCTTCTCGAACACCGTGTAGGGCACGCCGGCCTGTTTGAGGCGGTAAGCCGCGGCCATGCCGGAGACGCCCGAGCCAATGATGGCCACGCTGAACTCCCGCCCGACGGCGACGTCATCGAAGTTCCACTTCGGCTTGCCGCCATGCCCCTTTACCAGGGCCATGTCATGCATGAGCATCGGGTGATACTCGGGGTCAGCTGAGTTCGTGATCCACGTCAGGATGCCCTGTGCCTGGGCTTCCGTGAGTGCCTCCACGCCGGTCAGTTCCTCATCCCGGACGCGCTTCAGTGCCGCGAAGGCGAGTTCCCGCGCCTGTTCCTGCTGCCAAGCGTCCATGCCGCCGTGGGGCAGGCCTGCGATGTCAGCGGGTGGCTGCGGCGGGCGAAGGTCTTCGCGCAGCAGCGAGAAGTCCCTGGTGACGGCGGCCAGGGCGACCATGAGGGCCGGAAGGTCCGAGTGCTCCACAACCTGGCGGAGGAAGGCGTCGTCTTCGGTGATGGCCTCGTACCGCGGGCGCCAGTAGAGGTCATCCACCACCGCCTCCCCCGGGGCCCGGACTGCTTCGGTGCTGGAGTTGGTCACGGCGGTTCTCCTCGTAATTTTGCGGGATCTGCAGGGGGCCGGCGTGATGCGGGCCCCTCTTTCTGGCTTCCTCAATTCTAGTACCGACTTTGCATAAGTCAATAAAGAAAATATTCTCTATCGGCCGCTACAATAATGCATATGTCGAAAAGTACCGATTCTGAGACGCTGAGCAAGCACATCCGGGATTCACTGCGGAGTGACATACTCTCAGGCCGATGGGCTCCCGGAGAGAAGCTCCAGCTCGCGGCGCTTTCAAAGCACTACGAGACCAGCAGCACGGTGATCCGGGAGGCTCTCACCCGCCTGGTGGGCGACCGCCTCGTGCTCCTCAAACCAAATCGGGGTTTCTTCGTGCCCACCCTCTCGCTGGCGGAACTCAAGGACATCAACGAGCTTCGCTGCAGGTCCGAGGAATTCGGGATAGGGCTGGCCATCGAGCGTGGCGACCTCGCCTGGGAATCCGAGCTCATCGCCGCCCACCACACCCTGGAGCGGACCCCTTACCGGGACACCACCGACGCCCAGCTGACCGAGGCCTGGAACCACGCCCACCAGGCATTCCATGCCAAACTCCTGGAAGCCTGCGGGGTGCCTGTGCTGATCGACCTTTGCTCAACGCTGTCCGATCTCTCCCAGCTCTACGGCCGCTGGGCCGGCACCGCCACGCGTTTCACCAAGCGGGACATTGCCCAGGAGCACCGGGACATCCTGAACGCTGCATTGCAGCGGGATGCGAAACGCGCCTCCCGGCTGATCCGGGAACACTACGAGACAACTCTTAACGCGATCCTCAAATCCGGCATTGACGAGGGCACCGCCCCACAGGGGAAATCGCCTGCCAAGGTCTGATTCCTGACAACGCAAAGCCCTCCGGGAACAGCATGGTTCCCGGAAGGCTTCGTTGTCCCGGCGGAACCGGTGGGTCAGTGGCTGCGGAGCCGGTGCAGAATCTGCGCCCGGGCCTCGGCGAAGCGCGGATCCGCCTTGGTCTCCACCTGGTCGCGGTGGTCGCCGAAACCTGTCTCAATCACGTCCACCACCGTGGCCGGCTTTTCGGCGAGCACAATAACCTTGTCCGCGAGGTACAGGGCCTCGTCGATGTCATGGGTCACCAGGATGATGGTTACGCCCAGGTTGGACTGGAGGTCGATCACCAGGTCCTCGAGGTCAAACCTGGTCTGGGCGTCCACGGAGGCAAAAGGCTCGTCCATGAGCAGGACTTTGGCGTTATACGCCAGCGCCCTGGCGATCGCGACCCGCTGCTGCATCCCGCCGGACATCTCCCAGGGATATTTGTGGCCCTGACCGCCCAGCCCCACAGCCGCAAGGTTTTTCTCCGCCGTTTCGTTCCTCTCCTTCTTGCCCACTCCGCGGCCCTGGAGCGGGAACGCGACGTTTTCAAGCGTGGTCATCCACGGCATCAGGGACCGGCTGTAGTCCTGGAACACCACGGCAAGGTCCCGGTGCGGGCCGCTGATGGCTTCCCCGCCCACGCTCACTGTGCCGCTCCTGGGCCTGAGCAAGCCGGACAGGACCCGCAGCAACGTTGTTTTTCCGACGCCGGAGGGGCCAACGATCGACACGAACTCGCCGTCGTCGACGTCCAGGTTGAGGTTGTCGAGAATCCTGTTCTCGGACTCGCCAAAGCCGTAACTCATCGTCAGTCCTTGGACCTTCAGCAGTGGCAACGACACTGCCTGTTCCTGCTCGGGTGCTGCCTGAACGGCCATGATGGCTCCTTCTTTCGGGTGTTGAATCGTGGATGTCATTTGGCGCCGGACTTGAAGTACCAGCTCAGGATCCTGCGCTCGAAAACGATGAACAGAAGCGAGAGGGTGTAGCCGATGACGCCGACCAGCAGGGCACCCGCCCAGGTTTCGGGCACCTGGAAGGTGGCGGATGAATTGAGGATGTAGAAACCCAGGCCCTTGTTGGCCGCGAACAGTTCGCTGACCACCATCACGGTGATGCCGATGGGCAGGGCTACGCGGATACCGGCCACGACCTGCGGAAGAGCGGCCGGCAGGACCACCCGGCGGAAATGGAGTCCCGGCGGGATGCGGTAGACCTTGGAAAATTTTCGGATGGTGGGCTCCACGCTCAGAACACCGTCTATCGTGTTCAGCAGCACCGGCCACATGCAGGCGAAGGCGATGGTGTAGATCTTGGGCCCTTGCCCGATGCCGAAAGCACCGATGATCAGCGGCACCAGCGCGGCCTGCGGCACCGAACGGAAGAAGTGGATGACAGGGTCAACGATTTCCCTCAGCTTCCTGGTCTCACCGAGAATCAGGCCGCCGGCGATCCCGACCACCACCGCCAGCAGGAGTCCCACGCCCAGATTCGTCAGGCTGTAGCTTGCTCCGGATCCGATGACCCCGTTGGACAGATCCCGGCGCAGGCTGAGCAGGATGTCCTCCAGGGAGGGAATGAAGATGTTGGTGCTGTTAGCCGAAGCGATCCACCAGAAGGCAAAGACGACGGCGATCAGCCAGGTCCGCTGCAGGACGTTCAGGAGCGCTGTGATGAAGCGGCCGCGGTGACTGGACGCGCCTGCCCGCTGCGCTCTCCCTCGTTTCGGTGAAGCCGTGCCCGGGGCGGCCTCGGGGGGTGTACGGAGTGCTGTGTCAGTCATTGGACTGCCTGTTCCATTTGAGGATTTTGCCTTCGGCCAGGTTGAGGAGGCCGGCGATGCCCCAGCCCACCAAACCGGCGAAGAAGAGGTAGGCGAAGGCCTGGTCCCATCGCTGTGCCTGCTGGGCCAGGGTGATCTGCCGTCCGATGCCCGGGGCCTGGCTGAGCACCTCGACACCCACCGACACCAGGATGGCGATGGAGGCAGAGATCCGGATGCCTGTGGAAATGAACGGAGTGGCGCTCGGGAGCAGGATCCGGCGGAACCAAAGCAGCCTGGGAATCTGGAAAGTCCGCGCGGTGTCCACTACGGAAGCGTCCATGCGCCGCGCTCCGTAGATCGTCTGTACCAGCACCGGCCAGAGACAGGAAAGCGAGACGACGAAGATTTCCATTTGGGCGGTGGCCCCCAGCATCATGATGACAACTGGCATCAGTGCCAGGACCGGGAAGGACCGGCCGAAGTCAATAAGGATGGATGTGGAGCGGTCCAGCATGGGCACCGAGCCAATCATCAGGCCCAGCACTGTGCCCACAGTCACTGCAATCACCCAACCGCTGACGGCGGCGGTCATCGTCTGCGCCAGGGACGCCCAGAAAAGCGCGGAGGTGAATGCATTCGCGATGGCCGTGACTATGGCCGGCACCCCGGGGGTCATCGACGGAAGCGATCCGCTCCAGATCACCAGCTGCCACACCACCAGGAGTGCGGCGACGGCCAATAGCCGCTGGCAGGTCAGCCCGATATCGAACGCTCGGATTTGTGTCTTCATGTTTTGTCTCCCAGTCAGGGTTTCTTGGCCGGCCCGGCTGCTATTTCGCAAAACGGGGTGCGCCGCTCCACAGCATCCCCTCCGCAGTCAGTGGGTCCTTGACGAAGCCAAGCTCCTCCATGGCGTCTATGCCTGCCTGTCCTGAGGTGAGGTTGATGGCGGTGTTGACCGGAACGAAGGCCTTGGGGTTGATCTTGGCGGTATCCACCTGCTTGACGCGCGCCGAGATGCTGACGATGGAGGCGGAGTTCGCGGGGTCCGAATAGAACTTGGCGGCCTTTTCCATGGCCTCGTTGAACTTCTTGGCCGTGCCGGGGTTGCTCTTGAGCCACGGCTCAGTTGCGGCCCACACGGTCACCGGCATGTTGCCCTGGAATTCACGGACAGGGCTGGCGATGCTCTTGAACCCTGCATCCACCAGCTGGTGGTAGTAGCTGTCGGCCACGAATGCTGCATCCACCGTCCCCTGCTCGAGTGCTGCCTGCATCCCCGCGTACGGTACGGCGATTTCGGTGAGGGACTTGGGGTCGATCCCTGCGGCCATTGCGGCTTGGAGCATCGGGATGTCTCCGCCGGTGTTCACGCCGTTGACGGCGACATTCTTGCCCTTCAGGTCAGCCACCGTCTTGATGGGGCTGTTTTTGGGGATGACGATGCCGGAGTTATCGGCTTCCGGGTCAACCACACCGTTTCCGGAAATGATCCTGACCGGCATTCCCTTGGCGGTAGCGGTGGTCATGACACCCCAGGACGCCGTGGTGATGTCCGCCTGTCCGCTGACGGTTTGCGCCAGGTTTGCGGATGGATCCGCACCGGGAACAATCTCAACGTCCAGGCCGGATTCCTTGAAGTAGCCCTGCTCCTGAGCGACGTATGCCGTCTCGAAATGGATGGGGGCCACCACCACCTTGATAGCCGACTTGCCGCCGGACTCGCTTCCGGCGGCCGCCTCGCCGGGCGACCCGCAGGCTGCCAGGGACAGCAGTGCCAGTCCGGCAAGCGCTGGGACCAAGGCTTTGGTTAAACGGGAGTAAATCGTGGGCTTTTCCATTCAGGCTCTCCTCGTTGAGAATGCATAATGCGCTTAAAATATATCTTGCTCTATAGATTGTGGCAAGGCTCACAGAAAACCTAGGGTTTGGTTTCTTGGCGTCCTACTGCGGGACGGCAGATGCAACGCCCTCCGGCACCTCCGCGTCCGTATCGCGGTAGCGCCGCGGCCAGACTCCCTGCTTTCCGGGGGACAGGATGCCGTTGGGATCCAGGGCGTCCTTCAGCGTCTCCTGAAGCCGGCGCACGGCGTTGTTGTTGTAGTCGAAACCGTCGGCTATGGCGTCCATGTAGTCCACATGGCTGCGGTAGGGCGCGTAGCCATGGCTGCGGGCAGCCGCGAGCAGAGCTGAGTAGAGCTCCCGTGCGCGTGCCAGCTGCTCCAGGTTGTCGTTTTCGAAGAAAATCATGGTCACATGCACCATGTGGCGCGGGTACAGGTGGTAGCCGATGTAGAGGTCAAAGCCGAACCGGCGGTACAGTTCTTTGGCCTCCCGGTAAAACGCCCACACTTCCTCCCCACGCGCCGGAATGATGGGTGCGGCGTCGATATGCCCGCCGTTTTCTGCCGCCCATGCCACCGTGGACAAGGGTTTAAGTGTTGGCACTCCGGCCATCTGGGTGAGGTCCATGTCCGCAATGTCGGCATAGGCGACCTGCACACCATCAGCACCTTCGTAGAGCCTGGCGTTGACCGTGAACCCTTCGAGCCCCGCAAAGCGTTCCCGGATGATCTCGAGCCTGCGTTGAGCGAGCCCTTTGTCGCCATAGATCGCAAACTTCGCGTTCCACTGGCCGATGCCCATCTCCTGGCGCATTTCCTCCAGGCGGTCGTCCGGGATGGAGCCTTCCCCCTGGTACCAGCGTGACCGCGGCCCTTTCATGGTGGCCGCCCGGACCACGTTGCCGCAGAGGGCGTTGTTTTGGATGACGTCCTCGCGCCGGAGCTGGGTCAGGATGTCCACTAGTTTGGGCATGTCCTCCTCGCGCTCCACCACCACGTCGCCGTTGATGTACACGTCCGGCCAGGGCATCAGCCAGAGGCCGATCTTGGTGACGATGCCGAGGTTGGACTGGGTGAATATGCCGTCCAGGGTGGGGCCGAAGCCGCCTTTGAAGATGGGCCCTAGTTCCGTGCCCTCCATGGCCCACATTCCAGTCCGCACGAGCTCACCGCTGGGAAGGACCACCTCCATGCCGCAAATGGACTGCACGTGGTCCCCCATCGGCGTCATGCCGTAGCCGCGGTCCAGCGCATTGCCGAGGATGGAGCCCCACCCGAGGGCGGGAACGGACATCCAAAGCTTCAGCCCCTCTTCCTGGATGTGCTCGAAAAGGTCGAAGAAGCTGACACCTGGCTCGATGACGGCGTAGTTGAGGTGGTCATCCACCTCGAGGATCCTGTTGAGGCGGCTCAGGTCGAGCGCCACCATGCCGCGCGTGCGGGGTTCCGGTCCCCCGTAGCCCAGGTTCTTGCCCTTGGAAAAGGACCACAGTGGAACGCCGGTGTCGTTGGCGAGCCGGACGACTGCCTGGACCTCCTCCACGGACCCGGGACGCACGCCAGGCCACTTCGCCCGTCCTGGATTCAGGGGGTACGGATCGATGTAGCCCTCCTGGGGCGTGGCTCGGACAACATTGTCGGTGCCGACAATGTCTTCTGCCTGGTCAAGGAATGTGGCTTGGGCGTCCATCTACGTCACGTCACTTTCGGGAGGGGTGCCGCCGCTGCGGCGATAGCCGGGAACGCCGTCGTCGGCGCCGTTTCTTTCATGATGACAAGCCAAACTTCTCAAGTAAATCGTCGATTTCAGCTCATGGTTATCAGTAGAATTGACAATGTGAACATCACCTTGAACCCCTCGATCACGCTGCGGCAGGTTCTCCACTTCGTGGTGGCGGCCGAGACGGGAACCATGAGCGAGGCGGCACGGCGGCTGCACATGGCGCCGTCGGCCATCTCCATGTCCATCGCGGAACTGGAGCGGATCGTCGGAGCGCAGCTCTGCATTAAGCGAAAGTCCAAGGGACTCACCCTGACGTCTACGGGCATCGTTGTATTCCGTCAGGCGCGCCAATTGCTGGACCTCGCGGACGAGATCGCGTCGCTGTCTAAACGGGACAGGACGGACATCCGCGGACCACTGACCGTCGGGTGTTTCATGCCGCTGGGACCCACAATCATTCCCCCGATGCTGGCCGACTTTGCGGACCAATGCCCGCATGTGGAGGTCGATTTCATCGAGGGGTATCACGAGGACCTTCAGGAGCGCCTGCTCAACGGTTCCATCGATGCCGCCTTCGTCTACGACATGGACATTTCCCCTGCGCTCAAGACGGCACCGCTGCTGTCCGTGGAGCCTTACATTCTGCTTCCGGCGGACCATCCCCTGCGCGAGGCGGAGGTGGTTTCGCTCCGGGACGTGGCCGCCAGTCCGCTCATTTTCTTCGACGCTGCGCCCATCTCCACGCGCATCCTGGAGATGTACCGCGATGCCGGGCTCACCCCGGACATCCGGCACCGCTCACGCAGCTATGCCACGGTGCGATCCCTGGTGGCAAGCGGCCGCGGCGTTGCCGTGCTCTTCCAGCAACCTATGCTGGACGCGCCATACGAAGAGCTGAAGGTTATCCTCAAGCGGATTGCCGAGCCCCGCGTCCACACCCGGGCCCAGGCCACCGTTTCCCTGGCCTGGACCCGGAGCATGCGGCTCAATGCCCGCGCCCAGGCGTGGGTGGATGTCGCCGTCGAACGCTTTGGTTCTGCCGGCGCCCTTGCTACGGGCAGCTAAGCAATCGGGCGCGGGAGTCCAAGGTTGTCCCGCAGGGTGGTGCCCTCGTATTCAGACCGGAAATAGCCGCGGTCCTGAAGCTCCGGGACCAGCTTGTCGCAGATGAGCTGGAACCCGCCCGGGTTGAAGGGTGCATTCAAGTTGAAGCCGTCGCAGGCCTTTGACTCGAACCAGTCAACCATCCGGTCGGCCACCTGGGAGGGAGTGCCGGCCATCCACTGATGTCCGGTGGAACGGGCCAGGTCCACGATCAGCTCGCGCAGCGTCATGCCCATGTCCACGCTCTTCTTGCGGTAGATCTGGTAGCGGCTGCCCAGCCTGGGATCGTCAGAAAACCATTCGGCCGGGATCGCTTCATCGAACTCCAGCTCGGAAAGGTCCATCTTGAGATCGGCGCCCACCTGCTTGCGGCCGTTGCCCAGGTGGACGTAGCCGGCCAAGTCGTTCGCGAGGTCCAGGGCTTCCTTCCCGGTGTCGCCGAGAATCGGCAGGATGCCCGGAATGATCTTGACGTCGTCGGGGTTCCTGCCCTTCTCGGCCACCATGTTCTTGAACTTGGTGTAGAACTCGATGGACGGTTCCTTGAACGGCTGGGCGGTGTAGATCCCATCGGCCACCGACGATCCCAGATCCATGCCGGGTCCCGAAGATCCCGCCTGGACCAGCACCGGCCGCCCCTGCGGCGACCGCGGCATGTTGATTGGCCCCTCAACTTCGAAGAACTCGCCTTTGTGCCGGATTGCCTTGAGCTTGCTCCGGTCTACGTACTCGCCGGAGGCCCTGTCAACGATGATGGCGTCGTCGGACCAGCTGTCCCAGAGCCGCTGCACCACGTCCACGAACTCAGTAGCCCGCCGGTAGCGCACGGCCGGGTCCGGGATGTCCTCCACCCCGTAATTGCTGAAGCCGTCCGACGACGTGACGATGTTCCAGCCTGCCCTGCCATTGGACATATGGTCCAGCCCGCACAGCTGCCGCGCAAGGTTGTACGGTTCCGAAAATGAGGTGGACATGGTTCCGATCAGGCCGATGTTCGTGGTCCTGGCTGCCAGGGCTGCGAGCACGGTCATGGGTTCGTAGAACCCGTTCATTTTGATGTCGCCCCGCATGACGGTGTTGGCGTGGACGATGTCGCCGAAGAATACCGCGTCCAGCTTTGCGGCCTCGGCCATGGCCGTCAGGTCTGCCACGAAGTCCAGGTTGCCAAGTTCTTCGGCCCGGCTTCCTTCCATCCGCCAGCTGTCCTTGTGGTAGCCCGCGGGCAGCATGAAGGTGGTGAGCACCATGTGATTCTTAGGCTTCATCGCCTGGTCCTTTCGTGATGTGCGCCAATACCGGCGCGTCGCTTCATTCAGCATGGCAGGCAGCCCTTGATGCGTAAATGTAGAATTATCAGCGCAATGAGTTCAAATTAATTGATGAATGTACCAATGGAATCCACCCCAGAGGTGAACCAAGCCGGGCCACCTGCAACACAGGTATCGGGTCCGCTGCCGGGCGGCCATCCCGGGGCGCTTAGGCGGCGTCGAGCCTGAGGCGTGAGCCTTCACGCGTGAGGCGTACTGCGGCGAGACCTGCCGCCAGGACCACGATCCAGAACACCGCAACCATCCATACCCCGCCGCCGGCTGCGAGAACGAGGCCGGTGGCGATCATGGGGGTGAAGCCGGCCCCGATCATCGAGGCCCCCTGGTACGACAGGGACGCCCCCGTGTAACGGACCCCGGTGGGAAACTGTTCGGAGATGTACGCGCCGAGCGGGCCGGCGAGCGCCCCCTGGACCACCCCGTTGCCGATCACAACTGCCACCGCAAAGCCCCACAGGGTCCCGTTCGTCAGCAGCATGATCAGGGGAAAGGCAAGGATGATGGCCGCTACGCCAGCGCCGGTAAGGACAGCGCGCCGGCCAATCCGGTCACTGAGGCGTGCAGAGTAGAAGCAGACCGCCACCGTCACCACAGCCGCAACTCCCTTCCAGTTCAGGACGCCAGAACGGTCCACGCCGCTTTCCACAGCCATGGAAACGCCCCACACAGTCAGCAGCCCCTGGCAGGCATAGAATCCCAGGGTTGCCACAAGGGTGACCACCACCAGGCGCGGATGATGGCGGAGCACCTCTAACAAAGGCGGGTGCTTGACCTTGGCGGCTTCGGCGTCGAGCTTCTGGAAGACGGGTGTCTCTGCCACCCTGAGGCGGATAATCATGCCGATTATGATCAGCAGGGCGCTGAGCAGGAACGGTATCCGCCAGCCCCAGACCAGAAACTGGTCACCGGTCAGGGCGGAAACGGCGGAAACCACAAGCGTGGCCAGCAGTCCGCCCGCCGGTCCGCCGGCATTGGCGAACGCGGCGGCAAGGCCGCGCTTTTTGGCCGGAGCGTGCTCCAGGGCCATCAGCGTGGCTCCGCCCCACTCCCCGCCAACGGAAATGCCCTGGATGACGCGCAGGAGCACCAGCACCACCGGCGCGGCCACGCCGATCTGGGCCGTTGTTGGCAGGAGACCGATCAGGACGGTGGCGCCGCCCATCATGAGCATCGACAGCACAAGCATCTGCTTGCGGCCCAGGCGGTCGCCGAAGTGGCCGAAGATGATGCCGCCCAGCGGCCGGGCCACGTATCCCACGGCGAGCGTCGCGAAGGAGGCAAGCAGGGAGAGGCCGGGGCCGAGGTTGGCAAAGAAGACCCGGTCGAACACCAGGGATGCAGCGGTGGCATAAAGGATGAAGTCGTAGTACTCGATGATGCTGCCGATGAGGCTGGAACCGAGAATCCGGCGCATGTCCTTGGTGTTCAGCGAGTCAGTCGCGGGTGGCCTTCCGCCCGACGGCTGGTCCACGGGCTTCTGGCCCTTCCGGGCGGTTTTCGGGTTCAACATGATCTCTTTTCGGAAGCTGTGAGAGTTCGGTACCGGCGGCGTTGTTGGTCAAGTACCGAAGCAACCCCTTCACTCGCTTTTACAAGCATGACGCAGATCACAGGGGAAGGCTAGTCGATTAAGCATAACCGCGGCGAAAGTATTTAATTCCCGGAAGGGGTACCAGGACTTTGAAGCTGAGGACCGTGAAGCGCCTCAGCGGTGGAGTCCGCTGAGGGATCGCCGGTCCACGGGAGAAAGACCGAAGCTGCGGAAGTCAAGGGGGCGGTAGCTGCCCCACATGTTGAACCAGTTTTCGTCCTCGCCCCACACGACGGGAGGCCGGGAGTCGTCGTAGATCTGTTCAAGGTCTGTATAAAGCTCGACGACGGCGCCGGAGGATTCCACATAATATGCGGCGATGTTGTGGCCGGCCCCGTGACGGACCGGACCCCATATCAACTCCCGCCCAAGCTTGTTCAACCGGTCGCCGAGCTTGCCGAGGTCGGCAATGCTTTGCGTCTGCCAGGCATGGTGGTGGAGGGTTCCTTCACCCCGGACCAGGGCGATGCCGTGGTGGTCCGGGTTGCAGCGCATAAAGTAGGCAAAGTCGTCGCCGATCACGTCTGAGAGGCGGAAATCCAGGACCCGGTGCAGGAACCGCATCATGCCGCGGACGTCCCGCGGGTGGAAGTTAATGTGCCCATAACGGTCGGGACCGAAGGATTGCTGGAGGGCGATATTCTCCTGCATGCCTACATAGATCTCGAAAACGAAACCTTCCGGACCGATAAATGAGAAACCGTCATCGATGCCGGCACCGCGGGGCCTGCTGCTCAGGATGGTGAAGTTCTCGTCCTCCACCCGCCCGCGGATCTCGCGCAGCGCATTGCCGTCCGCTGCGACCAGGCCAAATCCGTCCACGCCGTTGACGTCGGACTCGACGTAGACAAGTTCATGGTGGACGTCGTTGGCGGCCAGGTACACGGCGTCGGCCGTCCGCTCCGTTTCACGCAGGCCAAGGATCTGGGTTGCGTCAAAAACGGACTGACTGAGGTCCGTCGTTTGAATGCTTACGTGGCCCATGGCGCTGATCAATCCCCAAGACATCCTTGTCTCCTACTCATTGCACCGCTCTTTCGGATCCGGGTTCCCGGATCCGCAACTCAGAAAACACTATCGTAGATAGAATCGATTATCTAGCAAAAAAACAAAAAACCTCAGGTACCGCTCCTACCCACCAGTAGATTTGGTGTGTAAGGAATCGTCCGGTAGCACGACGGCGGCAATGGCCGTCTCGCTGCTGCTGTTGCCTTTCGTCGGCGGCAGCCTGCCCCGTGCCCTGGCGCTGATGACGGTATGGGGCGCGGGCATGGGAGCCATCGGCATCTATCACCTGCCAGCCGTCCTCCGCGCGGTTCCGTCGCACTCGTAGTGGCCGGCCCGCTGCTCGTGCCCGCCGCCGCTGCCGTCCCGGATATCGCCGCGCTGGTCATCACCTACGCCGGCCGAAAAGCGGCCTACCCGCCTGGGCCGCGCGAATCAACGTCGAAGCGGCCCCTGCCCGCCCGACTGCCGAGTCAGGGCTTGATGGCTGGGAGGAGACGGTAGGCGAACCTTCCTTCCAGCCCACCGTCCGGGCTCATGGTGAGATCCGCCCCTTCAGTGGGCAGCAGCACGGGCGCCCTGAACTCCGCCCCCGTGCAAGGCACCTGCACGGGGGCCAGGATTTCAACGCCTGCCAACGTGGACACAGACAGCTCAGCCCAAGTCGGTCCTGCGCAGACGAAGTGCAGTTCGTACCGGCCCGGTTCGGCCATGAGTGGCCCGGTGGTGGTTGTGTTCCCGCCGCTGGTACCGCGCAGCTCCCCGGGGACAGGCGGCTGCAGTTGCTGCGATGACCATTCCGACAAGTCCTCCAACTCCGAAGCCCTGCGGTCCGGGTTGGTCTGCACCTTCACCCCCGTTGCGGACGGCTTGCCGGTGGGCGGAATTGCGCTGATCGTGATCGGCCCGCCGTCGTGCCTAACGAAGCGGTCCAGCGTGGAGCCGCACTCAAAGCTGGATGCCTCCGGCGCGCCGTCCGACTTTACGATGGTGAGTTTCGCTCCGTGAACCCCGGCACACGCGCCTGTGACCATGTAGTCCCCCGGCGCCAGGACAAGGAACAGCTTCCCGGCGGGCTCCGCCTCGGAAGGCATGCCGGGGTCCGTTGGGGAAGCCTGGAGCAGACGCGCCACCTGGTTGACGTTTTCCTCGAAAGACCGGGGCTGCGGTGTGGCTGCCGGCGAGGATGCTGCACCCGGTTGCTCGTCCGCACCGCTGTACTCGCACCCCGCCAGGGCAATGACCAGAAAGCCCACAACGAACAAGACTCTTCCGAGCCGAGCCGGCATCCCCCCATAAGCTGACATGGCCCCGAGTCTATGGCCTCCTGCCGCGGCGGAAGCTGCCCGTCCTCCACCCGGCCAAAAGCGTCCCGCAACAGCTCGCTTGCCTTCATCCAAGCGGGCAGTGACATCTCCACTGTTCACCCGGCGTTTGGGACCCGGTTGCCGGGTCCTCCTACTGTCGGCGGTACGGCGGCGATAGTCGCCGCAAAAAAACGCGGAGAGGCGACGATGACCAGCAAAACCGATCAACTCAACTTCAGCAGGCGCGCTGCCCTGGCAACGGCCGGCGCCCTCGGTGCGCTGGGAGTTACAGTGGCTGCGGGAACCGGGGCTAACGCAGCACCGGGAGCGAAGGCACCCAAGCCCGCCCTGGCGTTCCGGCCCGACGGACGCTTCAAGGTGGTCCAGTTTAACGACACGCAGGACGACGAGCAGACGGACCGCCGCACCGTCGAACTCATGGACCGGACACTGGATGCGGAAAAGCCGGACTTTGTGGTGATCAACGGGGACGTCATCAACGGCGGCTGCGACTCCGAACTGGACGTCAAGCAGGCGCTGAACCATGTGGTGCAGCCGATGGAAAGCCGGAAAATCCCGTGGGCCGTCACGTTCGGCAACCACGACGAGGACTCCGCAGCAAAGACCGGGATGACCGAAGCCAAGATGCTGCAGTTCCTGCAGAGCTACGGGTACAACGTCAACGGCGACTCCACCGACGGCGTCACGGGCACCTCCAACTCGCTGCTGCTAGTGCAGTCGTCCACGTCGAAAGACCCGGCCTTTGGCCTGTGGCTCATCGACACCGGCCGCTATGCCCCGGACACCATCAACGGGCAGGACTTCGAGGGCTACCCCGACTGGGACTGGGTACGGATGGACCAGGTCACCTGGTACCGGAACCTCTCCATCGCCACCGAGCAGAAGTACGGCCGGAAGATCCCGTCCCTGATGTGGGGACACATCGCTCTCCACGAGCACCGCAACATGTGGTTCGCAAGCCTGGACTCCCGGACGGACGCGGACCACCAGCGCGCGGTGAAGAAGCACAAAATCGTGGGTGAGCGGAACGAGGACGAGTGCCCCGGCCCCTTCAACTCCGGGCTGTTCAACGCCTTCCTTGAGCGGGGGGACGTCCGCGGCTACTTCGTGGGCCATGATCACGTTAACACCTACGTGGGCAACTACTACGGAGTGGAACTCGGCTACGGACCCGGAACAGGGTTCGGCGCCTACGGGCTGCCCGGCGCCGAGCGGAACAGGCTCCGCGGCGCCCGCGTCTTCGAACTGGACGAAAACCACCCCGGCATCTACACGTCGACGCGGCTTATTTTCGCCAAGGACCTGGGGATCGACCTGACGGCGGACGACCAGCCGATCACTCCCCTGCCCCTGGACCCCGCCCAGCTTTAGAGGCCGCCAGCCTTAGGGGCCCGCCTGAGGCTGGCACCGCCGTCGTACTCCCCCGTTCTGAACCTGCCGCCGCAAGCCCCCGGCCGCACCACCAGGGGTACCCTGAAGCCATGGACTCCGAGGTCCGGAACCTGTCCCTCCGCACCGGCATCACTGTGCCGTGCATCATCTGCGGGGGCGCGGACGCGAAACCGTTGCTGCTGCTTCATGCGTGGGGTGAATCCCGCCGCTGCTTCGACCGCCTGTTGCCTCGGCTGACCGGCTTGCGGGTCTACGCACCGGACCTCCGCGGCCAGGGCGAGGCTGACAAACCCGATCACGGCTACTCGCTGGCGGAACAGGCTGAGGACACGGCGGCCATTCTGGACGCCGTCGGCGTGGAGAGGGCGTTCGTCCTCGGCTCCTCCAGCGGCGGCTACGTTGCCCAGCAGCTGGCCGCAGCCCAACCCCGGCGGGTGGCCGCGCTGGTCCTGGTGGGGTCGCCGCTGAGCCTGCAGGGACGGGCGCCCTTCGCTGACGAGGTGGATCGGTTGACCGACCCCATTGATGAGGATTGGGTCCGGGCATCGCTCTCCTGGTTCACCCTGCACCACCCTGTGCCCGGCTGGTACCTGGAGGACCGGGTACGCGACGGCGTCCGGATGCCCGCCCGCGTGTGGAAGAAGATCCTGGCCGGGCTGACCACTGCCGCCCCGCCCACGGAAGCGGGCGCCATGCAAACGCCCGCACTGATCATTTACGGCGGCCAGGATGACCTGCTGCCGCTGCAGGACCAGCAGGTTCTGGCCACCCGGATTCCAGGCGCCGTGCTCAAGGTCTATCCCGACGCCGGGCACCTGGTCCTGTGGGAGTGCCCGGACCGGGTGGCCGCGGATGCTGCGGCGTTCCTTCACGAGCTCGGCTGAACGCGGGGCCGAAGCCGGAGCCTTACACTCCCCTTTCCGCCGCACCATCTCCCCGATCCATACCGGCGCGAACGGGGACGTGCAGTCCGGCGGCGTCGGGTAGTCCTTGAGCACCTCCAGCCGCTCACCGATTGCGAGCGCACGCCCGCGGTGCTCGGCGTGCTCGATCCCGATCTGCGCCAGGCAAGTGTTCATCGCCCATTGCAGCCGGTCCGGCGCGTCCTTCATCTTCGCCCTCGATCACGTCCAGCACGCCCGGCAGGTCCAGCCCTTTGGGCATCTTCACTTACCTCTTCTTCACCACGTAGTTCACCAGCCAGTCGTGCACCTTTGGGGCGCGCGTCTCCCGCAGCATGGCGTCCAGCCCGTCCCGCCCGAATGCCTGGCGGTTTCTCACAAACGTCGCAACACCTAGTGGAAGTGGTGTTGTTTTATGCGCAGTTCGACGCGCCGATCGAGGAAAATGGGGCCTCCGGGCTTGGTTGAGAAGAGGCCCTTTGTATGTTCAGCTCATGAAAGAAGGGCACTCCAACCGGGCAGCATGCAAGATCCTTGGGATCAACCCGATCACGGGCCCTCGCTGGTTGAATGGACGCAACGGGGTCGAGGGCTTAGTGCAGCAAGGCCTGGATCCGAGGCCCCGCAAGGCGGTTCCGGCGGCAGCTGTTTCCAGCCGCTATTTGTCAGAAGACGAACGCATCTTCATTGCCGACCGGCTGCTGGTTCGGGCAAGTCTGCAATCCATCGCTCGTGATCTTGGCCGGTCCCCGTCCACAATCAGCAGGGAGTTAGCTCGCAACCGTCCCGACTCACGTCGCTATCATCCGTTCCGCGCCCAGAAAATGGCACAGAAGAGACGGCCAGGCCAAAGCTGGCCAAGCTTGCAGGTGACGACGAGTTGCGTCATTACGTCGCGGAGTGCCTGTCGAAGCGGTGGAGCCCTCAGCAGGTCTGCCGGGCCTTGAAGAAACGGTTCCCCGGTGAAAGGCATCGGCACTTGGCCCCTGAAACGGTCTACCGCGCGCTTTACCATTTGAGCATCCGCCCCGTTCCAACCGGGTCTGCCCGGCTGCTGCGATCGGGTAAGTTCAGCAGGCGGCCGCGGTCCAGGACCAAGGTGAAGCCACGCCAGTACATTGCTAATGCTCTGAAGATCGGTGACCGCCCAGCCCACATCGCCACCAGGGAAGAAGCAGGCCATTGGGAAGGCGACCTCATCATGGGCAAGGGGAACAAATCAGCGATAGCGACACTGGTGGAACGCTTATCCCGGCTCCTGATTGCGTTCGCGCTCCGCCCAGGGTCCACAACATGCGTGACCAACTCATTGAGGCCATGGGGGTCCTGCCGGCCACGCTGCGGAGGACCTTGACATGGGACCGGGGCTCCGAGATAGCCAAGCACGCCGAAGTCACCGCGGCGCTGGGAACTCTCGTCTACTTCTGTGATCCGGCCAGCCCCTGGCAACGTCCTTCGAACGAGAATGCCAATGGCCTGCTCCGCCAGTACTTTCGTAAGGGTGCAGACCTCAGCACGGTAGAACAAGCTGAAGTCCGCTTCGCCGCCGATGAAATCAACGGACGGCCGCGAGCCGTCCTCGACTGGGATAGCGCAACCGCGCGCTTTGCTTCCCTCCAAACCGCTGCTGCACGTCAGACCAAGGCGGTTCCCGACGGCACTGAAAAAACGGCTGGGCTGCCCACCGCCGGGGACAATTCACTAGGGTTATCCACCGCTACTGCGACCAGGGAGCTACCCCACCGGCTCCCAATCCCAGCCGTGGATAACCGGAATTGACCCCAACCGTGGACAGCGGAAGACACGACGGAGCTTCCGCTGCGGAGCCCTCAGAGGAAAGTTCCGAGCATGGTCGCACGGGAGAAGCGTTTCCCCATTGACCCTTCCTGGCGCGCTCACTAACCACGAAGGCGCACGCCGGGACGCGCGCGGAGCTGGGATGTAATCGTTTAACTTCTCGGGATTAAGCATTTATATTTCTTGTGGCCACACGACAGCTTTGACGATTCGGGCAGGGAACGGGACGCGCATGAGCGAGCAGAACTTAGGCACTGTGATGAGCAAAGAGGTGCCTGCGGGCAGCCCGAAAGCTCCCGACTGGCTGGCGAACGCCGTGATTTACGAGATCTATCCGCAGTCGTTCGCGGACTCTAACGGCGACGGGATCGGTGACCTTCCCGGCGTGCGGGAACACCTGGACTATCTGCAGTGGCTGGGGGTGAACGTCATATGGTTCAACCCGTGCTTCGCCTCGCCCTTCCGCGATGCCGGCTACGACGTTTCGGACTACCTCACCATCGCCCCTCGCTACGGAACCAATGACGACATGACCGCGCTCATCCAAGAAGCGAATGCGCGCGGAATCCGGGTACTGCTCGACCTGGTGGCCGGTCACACCTCTGTTGACCACCCATGGTTCCACGCGTCCATGAGCGATGAATCCGATCACCGTTACATCTGGTCGAACCGTGCCGGTGAGGGCTTTGTCGCCTCGCCGGGCAGCCGACCCGGCTGGTACCTGAAGAACTTCTTTCCCGAACAGCCCGCGCTGAACTTCGGTTACGCGCGGCTGGCTCCGGAAGAACCGTGGCGGCAACTGCCGGATGCGCCCGGGCCTCAGGCTAACCGACGTGCCCTGAGGGAAATCATTGGGTACTGGCTGGATCGGGGCGTCGCGGGTTTCCGGGTCGATATGGCCTTCTCGCTGATCAAAGACGATCCGGGCCTAGTCGAAACCACAGCTCTATGGCGAGAGCTGGCGGAGTGGATGCACGGATCGTACCCGGACGCCGTCCTCCTCCCCGAGAGCGACGAGCTCAGAACAGTAGACGCCGGAGTGCGCGGCGGCTTCGATGCGGACTTCTCGCTGGTCATTCACGAGGAGCACAGCGCACTCTTCAATAACGGAGGCGCCGGCCTACTGCCCTGGCAGCACAGCACCGAGCCCTGCTACTTCGATCCGGATGCTGACGCCGCAGAAGGCACCCGCGCTTTCGAGAGGTTCCTCAACCTCTGGAATCACCACCTCGAAACCAACGGGGCCGACCGCCTCGTCGTGCTGCCCTCCGCCGACCACGACTTTTCTCGGCTGGCCTGCGGGAGCAGAACGGCGGAACAACTCCCCGCGGCCTTCACCTTTTTGCTGACCTGGGGCTCCATTCCGTCGATCTACTACGGCGATGAGATCGGCATGCGCTACCAGGAAGGGGTTCCCGAAAAGGAAGGCAGCATCTGGACACCCACCTTCAACCGGGCAGGATGCCGAACACCAATGCAGTGGGACAGCTCCCTTCCCAACGCAGGTTTCTCGGCCGCACCCCCCGACAGGCTGTATCTCCCTCAGGATCCCGACGCCAACCGGCCAACCGTAACGGCGCAAAAAGACGATCCACACTCGCTCCTGAACTTTGTCCAAGGCCTGGTTCAATTACGTAAATCAACACCGGCGCTGGGAACCAAGGCGTCCAGAAGACTGCTCTCCGTCGGCTATCCTCTCGTTTACCTAAGGAACGAGACGCATCTCATCGTCATCAACCCGCTTCGGCGCGCAACCCGAATATCGGTCGAGCTTCCTGAGGGCTGCACCGCGCGGCACCTCTTCGGCAACGGCGTAGGAGTCGATGAAGGAACGGTTCACGCCGATGGCTTCGGCTGCGGCGTCTTTGAACTCACCCGCCCCGGAGCCAAAGAGCCGAGGACTGAGACGTCGCATGGCTGAAGTGAATCGAGCGACGATCAAAGACGTCGCGACACTGGCGGGACTCTCCATATGTACGGTGTCACGGGCGCTCAGAGGACTGCCTAAGGTCTCGGCGTCCGCCCAGGCCAAGGTGGAAGACGCGGCCGAGAAACTCGGATACCGGCCCTCAGCCGCGGCCTCCCGGTTGAAGGGCGGCCGCACTGGTGCCGTGGCGGTCGTCGTTCCCAAGGCCACGACCTGGTACTTCTCCCAGGCCGCGGAGGCGGCTGAGGAAATACTCGCCGACGGAGGCCTCGATCCAATACTCGTCAGTCTCCGCGGGCAGGACCACGTCCAGTCGCGGATATTTGATGACCCCACGGATCTGGCCCAAAGGGTCGACGGGGTACTCATGATCGACGTCGACCTCACCGCCCAGCAGACCGCAGCACTTTCCGCAAGTGGCCTCGAAGTGGCGAGCGTCGGCATGCATGAGGTCCCTTGGGACAACGTCGGCATCGACAATGTCGCTGCCGCTAAAGAAGCGACCACGCGGCTATTGGTGCTGGGACACTGGGACATCGCCTTCCTGGCCGGCACTCAAACCGGCAACGGTAAGACCCGGGCGACCGAGGAGCGCAAACGGGGATTTGAGTTGGCCCTGGCCGAACACGACGCTGTCGTGCACCCTGACTGGGTCATCGAGGCGGGGTACACGATAGAAGGCGGACGCCAGGCCATGTCTGAACTGATCCAGCACCGCGGGGACCTCCCCACGGCTGTCTTCGCTGGATGCGACGAGGTCGCCTTCGGCGCGCTCATGGCACTCAAGGAACACGGACTCTCATGCCCTGAAGACATATCCATGATAGGCATCGATGATCATCCGATGAGCTGGGTCCTTGGCCTGACCACTATCTCCCAACCCGTCGCGGACGAAGCGGCGTTCGCCGCCTCCCTTCTCCTCGACCGGCTGCAGAAACCCGACGGAGCCGGCAACCCCACCAACCACCACCTCCCCACAACCCTGGCCGACCGCGCCACCATCCGGCGCAATCGCACCTAACCGGCACAAGAGCATCTGTCTGCACTTCCGAACGCCGTGAGTGTTCGGAAGACGGGTCCTCGGACGGGTCGACCAGTTCACCACGCGGCCCACTATGGGACTCGTGGTCTGCCTTCCCGGAGGACCCGTCCGGTGAAGTGCACCGTGAAGGACCTTCTCCGACGCGCAGTGAACCAGTAGTCGTCCAAGACACCGCGGTGCCTGCAAATGCCAAACAGGGATACTGTTACCTTCAAAGATACTGTTACCTTCAAATCGAGCCCGTTGCGACGATCGTTGGAAACCGCCCCTGTGGCCGGCAGACCAGCAGCGCCAGCAGCCGTGCCGCGGTATCGCCCGTCTCCCACAGCCGGTACGCCAAGTCCTGCTGCGTCTTGAGCCGCTTCGCGAGCGCGCGCAGCTGGCCGAGGTTCACGCCGTGGTCGTCCCCGCGCTTTTCGTTCGCCTCCCGCATCTTGGCGTCCTCAAGGCCGGCCAGCTCGGCCAGTACCTCGTCCAGCGGCGTTCCCGCCGTCGTTTCCGCCACGCCTGCCTCCCGTCCGTCACGCTTTTGTATTCAGCGTACGACGACGGCAGCGGACTTCCGGAACTGCGCCGCCGTTTGGCGCGGGGTTGGCTAGAGTGGGAGCCCGACTTCGAGGAGCAGTGATGGAGAACAATCCGACCGCCGCCGGCCCCGACGATCGCGGGCCCTTCTACCACGGCACCAAAGCAGATTTGCAGCCCGGGGACCTGCTGGTGCCCGGCTACGCCTCCAACTACGGGGGACGCAAGGCGGCCAACCACATCTACTTCACGGCAACCCTGGACGCGGCCACGTGGGGCGCGGAACTCGGCGCGGGCGAGGGAGCCGGCAGGATCTACCGGGTGGAACCCACCGGCTGGTTCGAGGATGACCCGAACCTGACGGACAAGAAGTTCCCGGGCAACCCCACCCGGTCCTACCGCACCCGTGATCCGCTCCGGGTGGTGGACGAGATCCTGGAGTGGGAGCCGCACTCCCCCGAGGCGCTGCAGCACATGCGGAACCATTTGGAGGAACTGAAGCGGCAGGGCATCGAGGCCATCGACTAAGCCCGGCCACCCCCAGGTCAGCATGGGCTATCGGTCAGACGATTCCCGCTCCCTCGGTGCCTTGGGAAGCGCGGTGGCCACCGAAAGGGAGCCACCGCGGCACTGGCGCCAAGGCACCCTTGACACGGATGGGCTACGACCTCCTACCGCTCTTTAACACACCGTTGCCACAACTGGCGCCATGAGGCCAGGAATGCTCTTTGGTCAGGATCTGGACGCTGACGTGCGCAGCGGTTTCCTCGGACGGAACAGCCGGTGGGGCCGTGTTGACGGCTTCATCGTGCCGAGGCTGGCGACTGAAACGGCCAGAACCGAAGCCAGCGCCAGTGCGGTGGAAGGAGCGAGGATGGCCCATGGGGCACGCTCCACGTAGTTGATTCCTTCGGCAAGGATCAGTCCCCATTCCGGGGAAGGCTGTTGCGGGCCGAGGCCGAGGAATCCGAGGGCGGCCAGAGCGAGGGCGATTCCCGGAACCCGAAGCATGGCGTGCCTGAATACCGGGGGAAGGACTGCTGGGAGGATGTAGCGCCACAGGATGCGGGCCCGGCCCACGCCCAGGACTGGAAGGATCTTTATGTACGGTTCGGCCCTGGCCTCCTGGGCCAAGGCTGCCGTGTGCGCGGCCAGCGGTGCCCAGCCGACCAGGGTCACCGCGATGGCCGCCCCGTGCGCGGAAGGGCCGGTGATTGCTGCCACGATCAGCCCGACAAGGATAGGAGGTGCTGCGTTGGCCACTTCCAAGGGCCCGGTCGCCGCCAGCGGGAACAGTCCGATGATGATGCCAATAGCCAGGCAGGCCAGGACCACCAGCAGCGCTGTTCCCAACGTGGCGACCGATCCGTGGCCTACCCGTGCCAGCAGGTCGCGCCCGCTGGAATCAGCGCCGAAGGGCAACAGCAGGGTGGGGGCGGCGAGTTTTGGATGACTGGAGCTGAAGGGGTCACGCAGGAGCCCTGCGGCGATGATGGCCGAAAGCGCCCCTGCACAGCTGAGGGGCACCACGGCCTCACGCCGGCTCGAGGTGCGCGCATGTCCCGTTACGGGCATCGTGCCGGAACGAAGCGCGGCGCCAAGCAGTGCGTAGCGGGCTGCCGCGGCAAGGGAACCTACTGCGGCCGCCAAAGCCAGGAGCGCCAGGATCCCTGCCTGCAGGGCTGGGATGTCCTGGGCACTGGCTGCTCCCAGGATGGCCCGGCCAAGCCCGGGGATGGCAAACACTTTTTCCACCGCGACCGCCCCGCCGGTGAGGCCGATGACCACGAGGGCGGTTTGGTTGAGCACGGCCGGCATCGCCCGGCGCAGCACGGCGCCGGTGATCTGTGCCGGGTGGGCGCCTGCCATGGCCCAGGTTGCTGTCCATTTTTCTGCGAATGCGGTGCTAATCGCGTCGGACAGCAGCCTTCCGATCAGGCCGCCGGCTGGCAGGCCAAGAGCCAGTGCCGGAAGCACTGCATGGTGGAGTCCCTGCCAGCCGTAAGGGGGGAACCAGCCCAGCCAAACCGCGCCAATGACGAGCAGCATGGCGGCGAGCAGGAATTCAGGAAGGGAAGTCAGTGCGGCCGCGGCCGCACCGGATTCGCGTCCGGGTTTTCCTGCCAGCCCACGGACCACAGTGGGGATGCACAGCAGGACGGCTACGACCGCAGCCACCACAACGGCGCAGGCCATCAGGGTGGTGGAGACGCCCAGAGCAGCGATGGTTCCGGGCGCGACGGGGGTGTTGGAGATCCAGGATGTTCCAAGGTCTCCGCGGACAACTCCGCCGAGCCAGTTGAGGAAGATATGGAGGGGCCCCTGGTCCAGCCCGAGTTCGTTGCGGATCATGCCCAGCGCTTCATCGGTGGCTTCCCGGTCCGCGTACCTGGCGCGCAGGATGGTGTATTCCGGGCTTTGCCCGGACAGCCAGGGCAAAAGACCGATCAGCATGACCATCGCACCGAGCGCCAGAACGCGGGAGATGGCCGTTTTGATGAAGGCCGGGCAGCGCCGCATTATCCCGAGATCCCCGTCTTGCTGGTGATCAGCGCACGTTCACGGGGGTCACGCTCCACGTCGCGGACCTTGGCCGATTCGCCCTGGATGACCCGCTCGTGCAGCAGCGGCACAACGGCGTCGTTGGCCAGGATCAGTGCCTCCGCTGCAGCAATGGCCGCCCGGCGCTCCTGCCCTGCCGGTATCGCGGCAGCTTTGACCAGTGCCGCGTCCACGTCCGGGTTGCAGAACTGGGCGATGTTGAACGAGCCGTTGCAGGAAAAATCGCTGTAGAGGTATGCCACCGGATCACCGGAGTCCAGGACGGTGGCTCTTGAGAGGATGAAGGCGTCAAATTTGCCGTCAAGGGCGTCGGACTCGATGTGCTGGTATTCGCGCACATCCTGTTCCACGACGAATCCGGCCGCTTCGAGCTGTTGTTCGATCTGCACGGCGACCTCGGGCAGTTCGGCGCGGTCCGTGAAGGTGCCCAGGCTGATCCGGACACCGTCGACAGGAGCGGCCGCCGGCCGCTTGGTCAGCGTCTCCACATAGGAAGTAGTTTCGCGTTCCGCTGCCGCCCACGGCAGCGCCGGTCCGAGCAGTCCGCCGGCTGAATCGGCGCGTCCTTCATAAACGCGTTCCACGAGGGTGGCCCGCTCGATGGCCTCACGTGCTGCTGCCCGGACGGCAGGGTCCGCGAACGGCCCCGACTTGTTGTTGAGGTAGAGGGTGTTTGTCCTCGGCATCGGCACTTCGTGGACCAGCGCGGGGTCGATCTGGGCTGCCTGCCCCACAGGGATGGCTTCGATAACGTCGGCGGTTCCGGTCCTCAGTGCTGCGGCCCGGGCGGTGCCGTCGGGAACGAACTGGACATCCAGGCCGCTGCTGGCCGCCTTTTCACCCCAGTAACCGTCGAAGCGGTTCAGCGTCGCCGAGGTGGTTCCGTCCACCGAGACCAGGACGTAGGGGCCGGTGCCTGCGTTTATGGGGCTGACCGTACCGCCGGGCTTGTAGGCGGACGCGGCCAGGATTGACAGCTGAGGGCTCGACAGGCGCTGCGGGAGCAACGGATCATCCGTCTGGGTGGTGACCAGGACAGCGTTGTCACCGTCCGGGATCGCTGTGAGCTGGACACCGTCCAGGATCCGCGGTATCGGGCTGGCGTTCGCTGCGGCCATCAGGGACGCTGCGACCTGCTCTGCGGTGAGGGCAGTGCCGTCGTGGAACGTGACCCCGGTCCGCAGTTCAAAGCGCCAGGTCCTGCCATCGATTTGTTCCCAGGCCGTAGCAAGCGCTGGCTGAGCGTCCCCCAGAGCGTCAAGGACAATGAGGGTTTCGGCGGTCTTCCAGCGGGAGAGTTTGAAAGCGTCATCGCTCAGGGGGGTGAGTCCGGAGCGGGGCGGCTGGAGCATGGCCACTTTGATGCGGGCGTCGCCATCTCCGCCATCTGCTGCCGGGGCAGTCGCGGCTGCGGAAAAGCATCCGCTGAGGCTGAGCGTCACCGCTGCTGCCAGGAGCAGCGCGGCAGCTGTCTTTGGGCGTGAACTGGCCATCGGTCGTTACCTGTCTTTCATTCGTGGAGGTTATCGATGCTGGAGTGGCCGCTGTATCGTGCTGGCTAGAATTGCCGGGCACGCTTCAGGAGGCCCGAGCCGTGTAATGGTTTCGGCATCAACGCCTGTCCGGTGCGCGGGAAGACGGGGAATCGCGGCGATGAGCTGGCGGGTGTTCGGATGCTGGGGGTTTGCCAGCAATTTGGAAGTGGCACCCTGCTCTACAGCCTGCCCTGAAGACAGGACGACCGTGTGGGTGCAGAGTTGAGCGACGGCGGCCAGGTCATGCGAGACGAAGAGCAGTCCCAGCCCGTCCCTGATGACCAGTCGCTCCATTAGGCCCAGGACCGTTTCACGCAATGGCAGGTCAAGTCCGCTGACCGGCTCATCGGCGAGCAGAATTCGTGGTGAGGTCACCAGCGCCCGGGCAATGGCTACCCTCTGGTTCTGGCCCCCGGACAGCTCCCCGGGCCTGCGGCCAATGAGTTCCGGATCAAGGTCCACCCGCTCCAGGGCTTCCCGGACCAGGGAGTGGTGATCTCCGCGGATCCGGAGCTGCTGCAGGGGCTCAAGCAGCAGCTGGTCAACCCTCATGCGCGGGTTAAGGCTGCTGGCCGGGTTCTGCGGCACATACTGAACGATTCGGCGGTACCACCGCAGTGAGGACACGGATCCGGCCTTGACGGTGGCGCCGTCAAGCTCTACGGTGCCGGCTGCGGGTTTTTCCAGAGCCAGCAGGGTACGCAGCAACGTGGATTTGCCGGAGCCGGAGCTTCCTACCAGTCCGGTGCTTTGCCCGGCGGTCACTGAGAGGGAGACGTTCTTCAGCGCATCCACGGTCCGGCCCCATTTCCACGGGCCGCCGCTGCGGTAACTGCGGCTGAGGTTCAGGCCCCGGAGTTCGGTACTCATGATCCTGCCCCCTGGGTGGAGGCGCACGTGCTGGCCTCTGCAGCTTGCACCAGCTGGCGCGCATAGCTGTGCTTAGGGCTGTCCAAGAGCTGGTCCATAGGTGCTTCTTCGACGATCCGGCCGGAGTGCATGACCAAAGCGCGTGTGCACAGGGAAGCGGCGACAGCCAGGTCATGGGTGATGAACAGCATTGCTTGTCTGCTGCCGGTACTGTGCCTGAGTGCCTCCAGGACCTTGGCCTGGCTGATGGTGTCCAGAGCGGTCGTCGGTTCGTCCGCAATCAGGACAGTGAAACGGCAAGCGAGGGCCAGCGCGATGCAGACCCTCTGCAGTTGGCCGCCTGAGAGCTCGCCGCTATGGCCGGACAGAACCCGCTCCGGATCCGTAAGGCCCACAGACATGAGCAGGTCGGCGGCGCGCTCGCGCGCTTCAGCACGGGAAAGGCCGGCCTTCACCAGCGGAAAAGCCAACTGGCGGCCAAGCCGCACCATCGGGTTCAGTGCAGTAGCGGGGTCCTGATGAACCACGGCGAACTCTCCGGTCCGGTCCAGCCCGCGCCTGCCTAACACCGTTTCCCTGCCATTGATCTGCATCGAACCGCTGGCGGTCATCCCGTCCGGAAGCTGCCCCGTTACGGCGGACGCCGTCAGCGACTTACCCGAACCGGAGGCACCCAGCAGGGCGACGCGCTCACCCGGGGCCATCCGGAAGGAGACTCCGGCGACGAGTGCCCGACCCCGCAGAGAGACGGTCAGATCGCGCACCACGAGGGCAGATGTCATGGAGGTACTTTCAAGAGTTGGATTAAGGGGCGGCCCCGCTCCAAACGATATCAAGAATCATTCGCAATAGATAAATTGGAAGCACCAACAGCTGGTGACACCGACCCGGAGACCCGTTCTCAGAATGGGACGCCTACGGGTGGCAGTCACTTCTCCCGCGGCACCACCTGGCTACGAGTCGGTAGTGTCTGACCATGGACGCCGATACCCTGGTCAATTTCCTGCTGGTCCTCTTCTTCGTGCTGCTGGGCTGGGTGTTCGCCGGCACGGAGATGGCGCTGGTGTCGCTGCGCGAAAGCCAGGTGCGCCGGATGGAGAAGGCGGGCAAACGCGGTGCCCGGATCGCCGCACTGGCCGGAAACCCCAACCGCTTCCTCTCCACCGTCCAGATCGGCGTCACCCTCTCCGGCTTCTTCTCCGCCGCCTACGGCGCCTCAACCATCGCACCCGACGTCGAACCACTGCTGGAGGCCGCGGGCCTGGGACCGGCGGCCGAACCGGCGGCGTTCATCGGCATGACGCTGCTGGTGGCCTATCTGTCCCTGGTGCTGGGCGAACTGGTGCCCAAGCGGCTGGCGATGCAGAGCGCCGTCGGTTTCAGCAGGGTCCTGGCCCCGCCTCTGCACGTCCTCTCGAACCTGATGCGGCCCGCCGTCTGGCTGCTCTCCGTGTCCACCGACGCGGTGGTGCGGCTGCTTGGCGCCGACCCGAAGGCGAAGCAGGAAAGCGTCAGCCCGGAGGAACTGTGGGACATGATCGCCCAGAACGACACGCTCGAGGAACACAGCCGCAGCATCCTCACCGACGTCTTCGGTGCCGAAAGCCGGTCCCTTCAGGAAGTCATGCGCCCCCGCACCGAGGTGACTTTCATTGACGGCGGCCTGTCCGTCGCCCAGGCACGCAGCCTGGTCCGTGCCGGTCCGTACTCCCGGTACCCGGTGATTGACCACGGCCCGGATGAGGTGCTGGGCTTCATCCACATCCGCGACCTCATCCCCGGCAACGGAACGGACGACGGCGCCCCGGTGCGGTCCATCGTCCGGGAGATCCTGCCGCTGCCGGGAACCAACAAGGTGGTGCCATCCCTGTCCAGGATGCGCCGGCTGGGCCAGCACATCGCCCTGGTGGTGGACGAGTACGGCGGCACGGACGGCATCGTCACCCTCGAGGACCTCGTGGAGGAGCTGGTGGGCGAGATCTACGACGAGTACGATGCCGGCACGGACCCCGAGGACCGCGTCACCGTTGACAACGGTTCAGTGGACGTCGCCGGCGGGCTGATCCTTCAGGAGTTCAAGTCGGCCTCCGGGATTTCCTTGCCGGAGGGGCACTACGAGACGGTGGCCGGGTTCGTCATCGACCGGCTTGGCCGTCTGCCGCAGCTTGGGGACCAAGTGGAGGTTGACGGACACGTGCTCACGGTCACAGGCATGGACCGGCTGCGGATCGCCCGGATCCGGGTGACCCCGGTGAAGGCGCTGCCGGAGCAGTCCTAGGGATCTGTAGCCGCCTCATGTGCGTGTCCGTGTCAGCCCTTTGGCGTAGGCGGCCTGCCCGACGTGCTGGAGGCAGTCTGCAAGGGTGCTGACCAGCCGGACGCCGAGGGTGACGGGCGGATCCCAGTGCCGGTCAACGACGCGGTCCAGGTCCCCGTCCGCAACTCCTTCCAGAAAGCCCGAGGTCTGCCGGTGCACGGCGTCGTAGTACTCAAGCAGCAACTCCGGCCCGGCCTGCACCGCGTCCACCTGCTCGCTTGAGTGGCCGTAGCCGGTGTCACGTTCCGGCAGCGGCAGGCCGAACCGCAGCTCGAAACCCCGCGACGTCCACACCTGGTCCATCCCCGCCGCCGCGGATACCTGTGCGTCCTCCACCCGGCTGAGGTGCCAGATGAGCCAGGCGATCGAGTTCCCGGTGCCGTTCGGGCGCCTGGCGAGCGCATCGCCGTCGAGCCCTTCAAGCGTCGCTTCCACGGTCTCCCGGATCCGGCCAAACGCGTCCAGCAACAGCTCATTGGTCCTCATTCAGGTTTCCCTTCCTGTGCCGTGGGTCCCACGCTACTCCGCTGACCGGCACTGGTGGCAGGTCCATCACTTCCTCTTGAAGAAGCGGGTTAGCGCCAAGCGGAAGGGGCGCACAAACCAGGCCAGGGCAGTTGCTAGGAGTATTCCGCCTGCTGTCAGGACAAGCGGCTGCGCGTCGAAAGGTTGCCTCCTGGACGTCTGGCTGATGGCCGCACTGACGTCCCCCGCAGCGGGTACTGACGACGACGGCGTGGAAGACGCCGGTGGGCTCGCTGGGGCGGTGGGGACTTCAGCCGTAGTTGCCTCCGCAGCAGGCACGGGTTCCGGTGACAGCGAATCCATTGCGCCTGCGGGCTCCTTAGACACCGGGGCAGCACCGGCACGCTTATGAGCCGAGGGTACGTAGGACTCAACAGAGTGTGGCGGAATGTAGGCATGGGCTGGTACTTGGTTTATTGAGGCCGGTTCCGGGGCTGGCGCCATCGGTTTAACCGGTGCCGCCGCAGGCTGCTCGGGAGCGGGCGCAGCAGGAGCGGGAACCAGCCAAGGCTGTTCCACGGAAGCGGCAGGCGGAGTTGGGATGTAAGTAGGCTCCTCGACGGGCGCGGGATCAGGCTCGGCCGGGACTCTGCCGTCGTTAGGGTCATAGCAGTACCGGATGCCGTCCGACATCCAGCAGACATGTTCAGCGAGCGCCGGAGACGGTGCCAGCAGCATTGCGCTGCCCGCCGCCACGGCAATAGCGGCAGTGCGCCGCAACGGCATGATCTTCACGATAGTTTCCCCCAAAACTGTGGCCGACGTGGCGTCCTCCGATCCTACCGGCACGCCTGGAGACCGTCCTTCTGGCACGCGGCCTGCCCATAGGCTGTGAATGAACCAGCATGTCCCGTTCACCTCCGCTCCAACTCCCCGCACCGAGCACGCAACGTGCCCTCCCTAGGGTGGAGGGTCAACGGCCCTGCAGGCCGCCCCGTTTCTTGCTGGAGGAAACCACCATGCCCACAGTCCTGACCGCAGCGGCAGCCGCCGCGCTGATCGCCGCCATGGCAAGCCCCGCCGTCGCCGCCCCGAGCGGCCAAGCCGGCACGCCGTCGTCGAACGCTGCCGGAGCCGCCGCTTCCCACGTCAAGGTGAACGAACGCAACGGGTCGTTCGACCTGCAGACCCACCGCGGCGGCCGCGGCGAATGGACCGAGGAATCACTGGCCGCGTTCACCAACTCGCTGGCCCTCGGCGTGACCACCCTGGAACTGGATACCCACCTGACCGAGGACGGCAAGGTGATTGTGTGGCACGACGACACCATCCAGGCCGCCAAGTGCGCCGACACGGGACCCGCCACCGCCGGTGACGGCGAATTCCCCTACGTCGGCGACCGGGTGGCCGAGCTGTCCCTGGCGCAGGTCAAGACGCTCAACTGCGGCTATGTGCAGCTGCCCGGCTATCCGGAGCAGGACGTAATCGAGGGCAACCGGATCGCCGAGCTCAAGGACGTCTACCAGCTGGTCCGCGACACCAATGCCGCGAAGGTCCGCTTCAACGTGGAGACCAAGGTGGAGAGCAGCCAGATCGGAGGCGCCGGAATGGAGTCCCTCACCCGCGCCGTGGTAGCCGAGATCCGGGCCTCCGGCATGGCCGCCCGCACCACCCTGCAGTCCTTCGACTGGTCCTCGCTGAACCTCGCCAAGGAGCTTGCGCCTGACCTGCCGCTGGTGGCGCTCTCCAGCGGCGACGCCTGGATGGGCGTGGGCCAGCCCGGCGCCAGCCCCAACCTGGGCGGCATCGACATCGACGACTACGACGGTTCCCTTCCCAAGGCGGCAGCCGCACTGGGGTACGACGTCGTCTCCCCCACGTTCCGTTCCGTCACCCCCGAGATGATCACCGAAGCCCACGAGCTGGGCCTGCCCGTCATCCCATGGACCGTGAACGCCACCGCGGACATGGAACGCCTGATGGACCTGGGCGTGGACGGCATCATCACCGACTACCCCACCCGCCTGCGCACCCTTATGGAGGAACGCGGCCTGAAGCTGCCCAAGGCGTACTCGCTGAAGGGCTAACTTCCCCCGGTGTTCAGCTGGCCCGGCTGCAGCCTGTTCAGGCTGTTGCCGGGCTTTCCTTTTACCTACTAGTCGGCAACGAATCTGTTGCGGATGGTTCCTAGACCGGCAATGACGCATTCGACAACATCGTTGGGTTGCAGAAAACGTGGTGGCGTGAAGCCGAGGCCAACTCCGGGAGGTGTGCCTGTGAGGATGACGTCGCCCGATTCCAGCGTGATCGTCGTGGAAAGGTAGGAAATGAGTTCGGCCACGCCAAAAAGCATGTCGGCCGTCGAACCGTTCTGGCGAGGCTCACCATTTACTCTGGAAGAGATCTGGAGATCATGGGGATTGGCGACTTCGTCAGATGTCGTCAGCCATGGGCCGATCGGGCAGAAGGTGTCAGCACTCTTTGACCGCGAGAACTGCCCATCAGACCTCTGGGCATCACGGGCGGAAACATCGTTGGCAACCGCGTACGCAAAAACATGGTTACCGGCATCATCGCGGCTGACCCGCTTCGCTGGCTTGCCTATAACGACAGCCAGTTCGGATTCGTAATCCGCCTGCTCCGTCACACGGGGGCCGATAACGACGTCAGCGAACGGACCGTTCAGTGAGCTGGGGTACTTCGCGAAAGTCAGCGGCTTCTCCGGCGGCGTGGCGCCTGTCTCCTGGGCGTGACTTGCGTAGTTCAGCCCAACTGCGAGAATTTTGCCCGGCCGGACAACGGGGCTCAGCAGGTCCTTCTCGGCGACGCCAAGGGTGGGAGACGTGCCCGGGATGCGTTCACGGACGCGCTCGATGTCTTCGATCAGTGCCCGGGTGTCCGGGTAGGTGAGCCCCAAGGAAGACAATACGGTCCAGTTCCGCGAGTCATCGCTGACAATAAACTCGGGACCCCCAGCGAGCATGGTTCGTCCGATTCTCACTTTGTTTCTCCTACATGATCTGCGGTCGCATCGGAAGCGGCTCTTACCGGGGTCGTGCTCTTGGCATTCTTGGCCGGCCCGTTTTGGACGAGCCCGAAATACTCTGCCGTGCTCAGACCGTCTGCAATCTGCGCTATCAACTGCTCTTCGCGCTTGCGCGTTGCCCGGGCGGACTCCGCAATGCTTTCCCTCGATTCCCAAGGCACGACGACCACACCATCCTCGTCGGCGACGATTAAGTCTCCAGTGCATACGCTGACCCCGCCGCAGGAGACGCTGGCCCCCCATTCGCCTCCGCTTGCCTTGTGCGGACCGGCTGCGGAGATGGCGGTGCTGTAAATCGGAAAACCGCGCCGCCTGATCGCCGCGACATCCCTGATCGCTCCGTCGATCACGGCGCCCACCACTCCCCGGTGTTGTGCGGCCGCTGTCAGGACCTCACCCCATATAGCGCGATCCGCGAAACCTCCTGCGTCGACAACCAGCACCGATCCGGGCGGGATAACCTCAAGCGCCTGGTGAAGAGAAGCGCTGTCTCCGACCACAACCCGGACACAGAACGCCCGTCCGACGAGGCTTGTGCCGGTTTGCGGGCGGATACGGGACGACAGCACTCCTTGGCGGCCATTGCTGTCGGAGATAGCCGGTGTGCCGAAAGCAAGCCATTCCTCGGGCTCTGTACTCAGGCTCATGCCGTATCCACTCCGCCGCGGAAAATGATCGAGGACGGACCGACCTCTCCTGGGACAACCAGGTCTGCCTCGAGCCGGCGCCCGCAGCCGGGACAGTAGAAGGACCTGATGGCAATCGGAACGCCCCCGCCATCGGAATGGTCCTCGGCATAGTCCTCCCCCCGAATGGGGCCGATGGTGGCTGCGGGGACCTCTTCGATCACGCAGCCGCTCCGCACATCCGTGGTGGCCGAGCCAAGGTTGGTTCCACATCGGGTGCAGGACATGGTGTTTGTGGCATTGTCGAATGCAACAACGTCCCAATACTTCACTTGCTCGCGTTCGACGCCGCTTTCCGGCTCCTGAGCGGTAAGGGATTCAGGGAGAACGAGCGGATGCCTGTCGATGAAGGGTACGGCCCTCTGCAGCCGTTGCTTTCGCAGTTGTTGGCGATGCGCCTCGGTCCCCTCATCGTCAAGCTCGATGGTTGTTCTCCCTGTCAGCACCACGCCATAAGTCCTGAAGGCTTCCTCAGCCGAGACGAGCCCCGTTCGCACGTCGGTGAGCACTTTGGCCGGATCCCGGTCGAGCGTGTCACCGAACCCGCCGCCGCCTTGCCAGTTGTGGTACTCAATGGTCCTTATTCCGAACTCGATCTTGGAACTATTTAGTGGGCCAACGGTCCGCGTGCCTCCGATCTGGTCAAGCGTGCCAACCAGGCCGAGGGTTTCGCCTTCCGGGTCCAGGCGGGCAGCATTAAGAAACCGAAGGTAGCGGACGGTAGCTCCAGGCAGGCCTCCCGCCAACCCAACAGCATTGGGAGTGAGCGATCCGACACCGGCGAAGGAGGTGGACAAATTGCCCTTGCTCTCATAGGGAACGATTGCGACCTCGCCTGATGCCCCGCCTCTGAAGCGCCCGGCTCCGCCTGAGTCTGTCAACTGGCGCCGGAACAGGTAGAGCAGCGGGTAGGCATCCTCTGTTGCTTCGATCGAGGGGATGTTCGCCGTGGTGTTGATGATGATGCCGCCGGTGTCGACTCCGTCGGCATAGGACCGTGCCCCGGTTCCCGCGGCAAAGTGGCTGGCTTCCGGGGCGACCGTGAAGGTTCCGTCGCGGTTGACTCCCACCATGGAGACTCCGAGCGACGTGGCACACCAGCTCGCCATCGCCTGCTCGTGGTGCCTGGGACTGGCCAGCAGCATGCGCGAGAGTACAACGAGCACGAGATTGAGCGTCACGATGATAGCCGAGATCGTTGACATCGACACCGGAGTCGGAAATTCGGCAGTGACGATGGTACGCCGCGGCGCCTTGATCTCGACGCAATCGGCGGCGCCGTCGTTCCAGGTCAAGTCGTAGCCGAGGGCGATGCATACGCCGGACAGCACCGCGGCGCGAAGCCCACCGAAAGCTGTGTTGGCAAAGCCATCGACCTGCGCATCTGAGCCGGCGAAGTCCAGGGTCAGGTGGTCGCCGAATTTCGTCAGGGTGCACACGATCTTGCGGACGTTTTGTTTGTGTCCGTCGTGGTCAAGGTACTGCACCTCCCGCCACACACCGTCTGGGAGGGACCGCAACCGGGAACGCATGCGACCCGCCACATGGTTGATGCCGCGGCGCATCACGTCATCGAGAACAGATGGCCCAACCTCGTCCGCGATTTCGAGCAAACGGCTGCGCCCGACCTCGTTGGCAACGAGCTGCCCGCGCAAGTCGAGCTCGGCGAGGGGTTCGCGCACCTGGGCCATGATGAGGTCAACGATGTCTTCACGGATCTCGTGTCCCTCGACGATTTTGGTTGGTGGCAGGCGAAGCCCTTCGTCAAAAACAGATGTTGCGGTCATATTGAATCCGCCGGGCTCGCTGCCGCCGATGTCGAGCCAGTGACCGGACGAGCCGACCCAGGCGCGCAATGCTCCCGAATGATGTACGGGAGCGACGGTGGCAACGTCCGGCTGGTGCGTGGCTCCCAGGTAGGGGTCATTGCAGATGAACATGTCCCCTGGGTTGATACCGGGGCGCTCCGCGCGCTGCTTGATGACGGAATCGACGATGAGCCGCAAGACGTGGGCCTGAGTCGAGATGTATGGGCCCATAGCCACGAGCTTGCCATTGGGCAGCGTGATGCCGGTGCTGGCATCGTAGGCGCCGACCAGGATGGGCGATCCCGAGGTACGCATGTACTTGATGCCCATTTCTTCGGTGATGTCCAGCAAGCGATGCCAGACGACCTCGAAGAGCACAGGGTCGATTTTGTCACTCATGGGGTTTCTCCTGCATGGTCCAGGACAATAATGAGGTTGCGCCACTGGTCGACTTGTACGACCGCTCCTGGTGGAATTGCGACACTGGTGCCAGGCTGTTCGACGATTGCAGGCCCATCGAAATGGTGGCCGATTCTCACTTGATGGCCGGCGTAGATCGCCGTGTTTATCCAGCCACCCGTCTCGGGCCAGAAGACACTGCGCAAGTGTGCTGGTCCACCAAGCTCGGGTAGTGCCGGAGGGAGTGCCTCTTGCCTGACTGCGATTCCGCTCGCGGCAGCAGCATCGACTCCGATCCGCAGAATGCGGGGCACTGCGTCTTTGAGCCGGGCCGTCTTTCCGAACAAGATCTCGTACCGCTGGGTGAAAGCTTGCGTGAGGTCGTCAACGAGTGAGCCGTTGAGCGTATGATCGCCGTAGAGGTGCACTCTCACGTCGTGCAGTTGCCGCTCATAACGCATGTCCGCCCAGCGCACGACGGTAATGCTGTCAGTGGCGATGCCTTGAGCATTGAGGGCTTCGATGGCCTGCCTGGACACGTCGTCGTAACTGCCTGCCAGTACCTCGTTGTCGCGCCCGGCCTCCCTGCTGATGGACCGCTGGACCGTGCGAACGGTGTCTGAGATCACGACTCCATAAGCGGAGAACGCCGTCGCGCTGAGCGGAACCACCAGCCGGGAGACACCTGCAGCTTTCGCGTAGGATGCGGCATGCACCGGTCCAGCTCCGCCGTAGGCCGCGAGGACGAACTTTCTGGGGTCATAGCCGCGCTCCAGCGTTGTTTTCCGGATGAGGTCACCCATTTGCGAGTCCACGACCAGTCGGATGCCTGCCGCGGCGGCTACCACGTCACCGCCAAAGAGCGGATCGGCAATGTATTCCTTGACCGCGGCCTCTGCTTGGTCCAGCCGCAACTGGATGCGGCCTTCCAGGAACCGTGCGGGGTCGAGGTAGCCGAGCAGGGCGTCGGCATCAGTCACCGTGGGCCTCGTTCCGCCCCAGCCGTAGCACGCCGGTCCAGGTGACGCCCCGGCGGACTGGGGGCCGACCCGCAAGCGGCCGTCATCCTCCCACGCAATACTGCCGCCGCCCGCGCCAATGGATACGACATCGATCATGGGCGACAGCAGGGTGTATTGATTGATGACTGTTTCGGGAGCCATTGACCATCGGCCATCGACGATGAGGCCCACCTTGAACGTGGTACCGCCGACGTCGGTGGCGATGACCCGCTCCTGCTTCATAGCTGAGGCTAGTTTCTGCACGGCAACCAGTCCGCCGGCAGGCCCCGACTCGATAGTGCTCACCGGCTGGATCGACGGGATGTCGCTCACCCCTCCGCCGGCCTGGAAGATCAGGATGGGAACACGTAAGCCTTCTCGGATGAGGCGTTCATTCAGGCGCTTCAGGTACCTCTCCAGTGTTGGTGCTACGAATGCGTTGACGACTGTCGTTGCGGTGCGCTCGTATTCGCCCGTTACAGGTGAGATTTCGCTCGACAACGACACGTGGGCTTTCGGGGCGAGTTCGTGGATCACTTCGCGCACGAGCTGCTCATGGGCGGGATTTTGGTGGCTCCAGAGCAGTGTGACGGCGAATGAGGTGACACCGTCGGCGAGGAGCCGCCTCACGCCGGCCTCAACGTCTTCCCGCCGGAGCGGCTCGATTATTCGCCCGGAGCGGTCCACACGTTCTGCCAGCTCCACGATGCGGTCCCGGGTGACGATCTGGGGAGGTTTGTCTGTGGCGCGGAGATGGCGACGTTCCGCGAGTCCCAGTCCGGCCACCCGGCCGCGAGCGCGCATGATGAGGATTTCGTCCCCGAATCCCCTGGTCGCGAGCAGCCCGACGACGGCTCCCTGCTGCCAGGTGAACATCACGTTAGTGGTCTGGGTCGTCGCGTGGGAGAAGCGCTCTGTCTGCTCCAGCAGTTCAGACAACGACAGTCCGAATTGTTGGGCCGCCCTCGTCACTCCGTCCAGCAGGCCTTCCATCAGGTCATCCGGGGTGGTTGGCGATTTGGCGATGACCTCACCTTGCGTAGATCTGTCGATGACGGAAACGTCGGTGAACGTCCCGCCGATGTCAACCCCAATGACGAAAGACAATTCGTTTCCTCCGTGACTGCTGCACCAACGCCTATTTCCCAATGCACAATCGTTTGCGCTAATATACCGACGAGGGGCGTTAGGGGTCAAGGACCAGGGTTCAGAACTACATTGGAGTTGGTTATCCGAACCGGGCTGGCTGAAAAGAGAGACAGTGGAATCATCGAGGCGTAAAACGACCATCAAGCACATCGCTGAGGCAGCAGGAGTGCATCCCTCTACGGTCTCCCGCGCCCTCAATGGCCTGCCCGCGTCCCGCATTCCGCAGGAGACCGTCGACCGCATCCACAAGGCCGCCGCCGAGCTGCAATACGAGCCGAACCCGTGGGCCCAGAGCCTGCGCACCAAGAGGGCGATGATGATTGGGCTGTCGATTCCCCGCTTCACTGATGTTGTGCTTGCCCAGATGTTTGAGGCTGCGCAAATTCGAGCAAGAGAATTCGGGTACCACACGCTCACCGCGGGAGCGGAGATCGGAGGGGTAGACAATGTTGCGATCAAGGGTCTTATCGACAGGAGAATCGACGGCCTGATACTCGCGACGGCAAAGATCCAAGACCAATACCTGCCCGAAATTGAGCGGCGGGGTGTCCCGTTCGTGCTGCTCAACCGCAAATCCGCTCACTACCCGTCCGTGACCGGCGATGATGAAGTCGGGGGCTACCTGGCTACGCGCCACCTCATCCACCAGGGCCACACCCGCATTGGGCATATCAGCGGCCCCATGGACGTCAGCACAGCGCTGAACCGGGCGCATGGGTATCGCCGGGCGATGGCGGAGGCGAACCTGCCGGTCGATTCCGAATTGATACAGGAGGGCACCTTCGATGCCGAGTCTGCCGGCCGGGCTGCGCGAACTCTTCTGGACCTTCCCGTCCGGCCGACGGCGATTTTTGCGGTGAACGATATCAGCGCTCTCGCCGCCATGTCCGTGGCGCGCGACTGTGGACTTGGCATCCCGGACGATCTCGCTGTGGTTGGCTACAACGACTCTGAAGTAAGCTCGCTCCTACCCATCCCACTCACGAGCGTCCGCGTCCCCCTGATGGACATGGGGGCCGCCGCCGTTGACCTGCTCTTGGCCTTGATGAACGGAGAAACAGTCGAGTCGGTCGTTAAGGCCCCCCAACTGATTCCCAGGCAGTCGTCAATACTCTCCTAGTCCTAACAAGACCCGGACGCTGCGCAGGCGATACCCCTTCAACCACTACCCTCCGACGAGGAGCCAATTGTAGATCTGCGGGACAAAGGTAATAAGAACTGTCAGCGCCAGCAGCGCGATGATAAAGGGCATAACTGCCACCGAGAGCCGACCCATTGGTACCTTGCTTATGGACATAGCGACGAAAAGACTTGCCCCGACAGGCGGGGTCGCCAGCCCCAGCGTGAGGGCCAGCACCGTGACGACGCCGAAGTGCACGGGATCGACGCCATAACTGATGGCTGCAGGCAAAAGCACAGGAGTGACGATGATTATCGCGGGAACGGGATCGAGCGGCATCCCGACCAGCAGCAGCACAACCAGTGCAATTAGCAGGAACACCGTCTGGCTGTCCGTAATGGACAACATCAGTTCCGCCACGAGACTTGGCAGCCTGGAGTAGGCCAGGGCCCAGTTGAGCACAGCCGATGAGGCCACGATGATCATGACGGTGGCAGTCATGACGACCGAAGCGCGAAGAACATGTAGGGCTTTTTCCACATTCAGCGTGCGGTACACAAGGCCCACGATGAGGGCGTAAAACACGGCCACCGCGGCCGCTTCCGTTGGGGTGAAGATTCCACCGAGGATGCCGCCGATGATGAGAACCGGCATGAACAGCGCAATCAGCGCGTCGCGGGCAGAGATGGCGAGGTCTTTGCCCTTTAGCACCTGATCGGGCCGCAGCGTCGGCGTGACAAAGCCCTGCCGTCGCAGGAGCACGTAGTTGGTAACCATGACCGTTACACCGATCAGGATTCCAGGGATAATGCCGGCGACGAACAAGTCACCAATGGAAGTCTGGCTTTGAACCCCGTAGATGATAAAGGGAATGCTGGGCGGAATCACTGCGCCCATGAGCGAAGCAGCCGTAATTGTTGCCACCGAAAACTCGCGTTTGTACCCGTCCCGCTGCATCTCGGGGATCATCGTAATTCCAACTGCTGCGAGATCGGCTGCAGCAGCGCCGCTGACTCCGCCAAAAACCATTGACACAAGCACAGCGACCTGGGCGAGTCCTCCATAAATCTTCCGCAACAAATACCGAGTGAGCCGGACCAGCCGCTCGGTGAGCCCGACTTCGTTCATGAGGTAACCAGCGAGCACGAACAGCGGGATGGCCATGAGGGTGAAATCGTCCATCCCCACGAACAGCCGCTGGGCAACAACAGTCAACGGCGCAGGCGTGGCCAACATGATGTAGAGGAGCCCGGTTCCGATAATGACTATTGCCAGCGGGACGCCAAGGGACATCAGTCCTAAGAATCCACCAATCAATATTCCAGGCATCAGATGTCCTCGAGTTCAGGATCGGCTGGTGGAGCCGGCACTGTTAGGAACATGCGAACGATCCCCTGTAAACCCATCAGTGCAAAGCCGACCGGAATGGCCAGGTAGGCCCACGCGATCTGAATCTGCAACGCCGGGCTCACCTGATTACGGTCGAAATTCGCGAACGTCCCCTCGGCGCCGTACCAGACGACAGCAAAGCTCACGATGACCGTGACGAGTTCACCGATCCTCCTCGCCATCTCCGGGTGGATGCCGGGGATCCTGCCGAGCAGGGATTGGAGTGCCGGATGCTCGCTGCGGCGATGTGCGCAGGTAAGGCCCAGGAACACCAGCCAGATCGTAAGGTAGCGGGCGAGTTCCTCGCCCCAGCTCAACGAGGCGTTGAGGACATATCGGAAAAAGACCGATGCGAGCACCACGCCCACGACGGACACGAAGAGCAGGCTGCAGACCCAGAGCAGGATGCGGTCAACGAGCCCAAGTGCTTGGTCCAGACCCTTCACAAGGCGTACCCCGGGAGCCAACCGTGTGGATGGCTCCCTTTCACCCTCGGCCTTGTGGGCGGGTTCTAAGGTCATTCCCGCAAATCCTGGATGGTCTTCAGCATGTCCTCTGCATCCAGGTCAGCTGCCCACTTCCTCCAGACCGGCTCTAGAATCTCCAGGAAGGCCTGCTCGTTAATCTGTGTTACCTCGACACCGGCACCCGTTACGGCTTCAATGGCCTTTTTCTGCAGGTCAACAAAGAACTGGCGTTCATACGTCGCCGCCTCGGTCATCGCCGTGGAGATAGCCTCTTGCTCAGCCTGGTTCAACGTTTCCCAAAAATCCGCCGACATAATGACCGGCCGCGGTTCCGCGAGGAAAGCAGCCTCCGGAGCGGTGGCATAGTTGACGAGCTCGAAGAGCTTCAGCGAGTTGACAGAGCCCCAGTCAAGGGTTGCACCTTCGATAACGCCGGTCTGGATACCCGTGTACACCTCCCCGTAAGGCATTGGGGTGGGGTTCGCGCCCAGGGCCCTCAGAGCGTCGGTGAGCGCAGGGTTCTCAATCGAGCGCACCTTCAGTCCATTGAGGTCCGATGGTTCATTGATTGGAACGTCCACAGTTTGAATGGAGCTGTCTCCCGTACTGAAATAATCGAGCACGTGGAATTTGCCCTCGTTGCGGATACGCTCCGAAAGCTGATCAGCGGCGGGCGAGTCAACGATGCGCTGCATGTGGGCCTGGTCTTGGATGAGGAATGGCAGCTCGAGCAGATTCATAACGGGCGCCAGGGTCGCAAGCGCCCCAGCTCCGACACCTATATGAATCGAACCATCCAAAATCGACTCGTTGATGTCGCGCTCCTGGCCCAACTGGCCGCCAGCGAATATGTCAACCGTGATCTTACCGTCGGTTTTCTCTTCGACTACTTGCTTGAATTTTTCGGCGCCATCAAAGTAGGGGAACGATTCGGGGGTAATCAGAGCGAAGACGAGCTTTCGCTCACCAATCTCATCAGGATTGCCGGTTCCTCCCGGTGGGCCGCCCTGGCAAGCCGTGAGGACGAGGGCTGTGGCCGCAAGCATCGCTGCAGCAATGCCGCGTTTTCTGGTACGCAATGTTCCTCTCCTTGCACTTGATCCGTCTATACCATGCCCGATAGTGCCTAGTCTTCCCTTGCTGACCCCTTACGATGCCGGGAGCGACACTCACGTGAGCAGGCCAACCTTGAGCAACGTCGACCGAACCACTTCCTTGTCTTCCTGCGTGACGGCCGGCTCGGGTGCGCGCGTAGTTCCCCCTGGTATTAGCCCCATCTGAACGAGCGCTTCCTTCACGCGCGCGATAAACGAGAACTTCGTCTGCCCCAGGTCTCGGCTAAAGGTATTGATTAGCGGCACGATCTTCGAGTTCATATGCTCAACAGCTGCGGTGGTCTCCCCGCTGGAGACACGCCGGTAGAGCTCCGTCCAGAGGTGAACGCCGACATTTCCGATGCCGACCATGGATCCCTGCGATCCATACAGCAGCATGCCCAGCAGGGTGTAGGTGTTGTTGTCAGCAAACACCGCGGTCTTACCCTCCACGGCCTTGTAGTCGGCTTCGTAGGTCTCCATCGACGTTGCTTCCTTGATACCGATGACGTGCTCGATCTCGGCAAGCCGGGCGATAGTCTTCGCCGGATAATTGACCCCGGACGACACCGGGTACTGAAAGACGGTCATCGGCATGTCGATGCCTTCCGCGAGGTCCCGGAAGAACTTCACGACGACGTCTTCGTTATTGATGAACCCCCTGCGAAGGATGTTGTAGAACGGGGTGTTGATTTGGAGCACCGTTGCCCCAGCTTCCTTCAGTTGATTGCCGAAGGCGATTGTGTCTCTGGTCGAGGTTGGTTCGACACCTGTCAGGATCGGAATCCTACCGTTGACCACCTCGGCAACGGAGCTGACAACGTGCAACTGCTCCTCGCGGTTGAGGCTCGTAACCTCACCGGAATACCCGCAGGTGAGAATTCCATTTACACCAGGAACGCTAATGACGTGCTCGATATAAGCCTTGAGTGACGCCAGATCCAGTGATTCATCGTCGTTAAAGGGCGTCACTACCGCGGTGACAACGCCTTCCAGCTTGACCTGTTCCATGCTTGCTTCTCTCGTGTAGCGCAAACGATTGTGCGGATTGAAAAAAGGATACCTTTCAGGCAGTGAGCGATGTCAAGGGGCGGACAGTTGAATTTTGGCAAGAGCGTCACGATGCATGGCCTCCGGAATTTCGGCGCATCACTGGAGTGCGCCACGTCCTGCTCTCGCATCGCGGCACAACGCCACTTCCCTGCCCCGGATCCGCTTCCAGCGGCCGACTCCTGAACTCAGGTCCTGGTCCGCAACAGGAAATGACTCAGCCAGGGGTCATTGTCGGAACTCCCAGTGAAGGGTTCAGTGTTTCCAGGCTGCAGGCAGGCTGTTGGCGGTCCCTCTCCTCTAGTGGGATCTCTTGAAGGGTGCTTTCGTTGACTGGTACAGCTTGGTTCGGGGAGACAGATGGAACGGCATCGGGACGCCACGAATGTTAGCCAAGTCCTTGCCAGCTCACTCGCGCTAGTTGCTTCCTTGGTGCTCTTACTGGTTCCCGTGTACAGCCAGGCAAAAGTGACGCCTGCTGGGCTAGGGCAGGTGAACCATCAGACCCTGTTTGAGGTAACCGGCCCGTCTATCTTCGTGCCGGTGCTTATCCCCGTGGTCCTGACCGTGCTACCTCTCCTGATACGGGGACGTGCGCGGACTTCAGTGTCGGTCGTGACTACTGTCGCTCTTGTTGCCTTCATATTCATCAGCTCCGCAAGCATCGGCTGGCTCAAAACTCCAGGTCCACCCCAACTAATTGCCTGAATCGTCACTGCTGCTTATTGACCTCGAATGGGCGCGCCTGCATCACCGGCGCCGGACGGCAGCGGACACATTTCCAGAACGGTGCGGTCTTGTTCCTTCGCAGTGCCTATTCCTGTTCCGGTATCCACAAAGGTGCCGCCACTCCGCTCCCGGTGAGATTGTCGCAGCGCACCAGCTGCGTGCCGATCCTTTCGAGTGGGCAGTCGGCGTAGGTGGTGGGGGCTGTGGCCCCCGATTCATGGGTGGTGGCCTGTCCGCTGGACCCTGCGAAGAGGAAAGCTGCCGTGAAAACGGTGGCGAGGATCGTCAAAATGCGCTTGAACACTTTGTCTCCTGGATGGGACACGAGGGGTAGCTGGACCGCCGATCAAGCGAGGCGGGGTGTGAACTGGATTCCCAGCAAAATCCCTGCAGTACGGGCCAAGCCGTGCTGTGGGCGCGCCCGTCACGCAAAAGCTACCAACCGGAACCAGGGGGAACAAGGGTCACAGACCCCCCTTTTCCGCCTGGCTCCCCCTCTTTTCCAGGGTATGAGAGCTGCAGCGAGGGAAGGCGGCTTCCTAGGCTTTGGACGCCCGGATGGCTTTGCGGACGGCACCGCCCAGTGCGGTGATGAGAGGCACCAAACACACCAGGGCAACGACGGTGTTGGGCCGGAACGCCACCTGCCCGCCGACATTCCGGTAGACGCCCAGCGGCAGCACCATGCCGCCTCCTCCGCCGCCGGACGCGCCCTCCTGCCCGGCCTCGCCGCCGCCACCGAACCCGAAGGAAACCAGGGCCACCGGAATGACTTCCTCCCCTCCGAGCTGGACCGGGGAACCATAGGCCCTGGAGACGCCGATGTTCTTGAATGACTCAATCAGGGACGCGAAAGTATCAGCCATGGCTCCCACCCTAAAAGCAGCGCCCGGCGGGCGGTAGCCCTTTGGCACCCATATAACCGGCAACCATGCACGCGGCCCGCCTATTGTGGGCGTGCTTCCGCTCTTGAGCAGGTGCGGGTTGTGGTGGCGCAGGGAGCGGTTGTCCGGAACGAGCTTTAAACAGGAATGCCGTGGATACCTTCAAAGGCATCCACGGCATTCACATTGGCTTACTTATCGCAGCCGATACCGTCCCGATCCCTGTCGAGATGCGTTCCATAACCGGGTGAACCAGAATAGACGGGTGCAGCCCCGGCCGCTCGTGCAGCGGCGCAGTTCGCGTAGTAGACAGCCGCCGGAGCGGGAGCTGCAGGAGCCGGTGCCGGAGCGGGTGCCTGCTTTGCCGCCTGTTGCGCAGCTGCCTGTTCGGCAGCCTGGCGGGCTGCGGCATCCCTTGCGGCTTGATCGGCAGCGGCCTGTGCTGCAGCCACCTGCTCCGCAGCAGCTTTCTCAGCTGCTGCTTTCTCCACCGCTGCAAGCTCAGCTGCTGCCTTATCTGCAGCCGCTTTCTCTGCGGCAGCCTTTTCTGCCGCTACCTTCTCAAGCGACTTGACGCCGAGGTGGACGGTGGACCCCTTTGCCGCCAGGGCACCCTCCGTGGGGTCCTGGGAAATCACCTGCCAGTTCTTCGCTATCATGATCGCCTTGCCGTCAACGGCGTCCACCGCCTCGACCTCGAACCCGAGATCTTCCAGCTGATCCGTCGCTTTATCCAGCGTCAGGTCCACCACGCCGGGAACCGTAACATTGTCTTCCGCTGTCGCCACAGCCGTAGCAGCGGCTGCGGGTTCCGTTGCCGCCTGCTGGCCGCTACATCCGGTCAGCGTTACCCCGGCCAGCACAACCAAGGCCAGAGTCTTCTTCACACGGCGAGCTGCAGCAATTGCATTTTCTCTCATTTTTCCCCCTGGGGCGGTTTGTGATGTTGATGCAGTTGGGGCCTGCGAGACCCGAAAACGCTGAGCCGGCTACTCACAGGCAACGCCGTCCTGGTCGCGGTCCAACCCGGCCCGGTAGCCGGTCTGACCGGCGTACAACGGAGCGGCGCCGGCAGCCCTGGCAGCGGCACAGTTGGCGAAATAAGCGGTAGCCGGCGCGGCGGGAGCCGGTGCCACGGGAGCCGGAGCAGGCGCCGGGGCGGGGGCCGGTGCAACCGGTGCAGGAGCCGCGGCGACAGGTGCAGGCGCGACGGCCGCCGGTGCAGGCTCGGCCACGACCGGCGCCGGCGAAGGGGCGGGAGCCTGCGCGTTCGTCGGCGCCAGCTGTCCGCTGCAGTCGGCGAGGATCCTGGCGATGGCATCGTGCTCCGCCTGGGTCACCCACAGCCCGTATGTCGCCTTCACGGAAACCTGGCGGGCGACGTACTCGCAGCGGAAGCCCTTGTTCGGCGGCAGCCAGGTGGCGGCGTCGCCGTCGCCCTTCTTCATGTTGGTGGGGCCGTCCGTCGCCTGGAGGTTCAACGGATCGTTCGCGAACGCCGTCCGCTGTTCCGTGGTCAGCTGCTGGGCGCCCTTCTGCCATGCATCGCTGAGAGCGACTACGTGGTCGATCTGGACAGCACTGCTGGTGGTCTGCCCGCGCAGGAAGCTGATGCTCGTGCCCGTGTACGGATCGGCGAGCATCCCCGACTTCACCTTGCACGGGACGCTGTTCACGTACGCCACGCCCGTGAGGTCACGCTTGAGGGTGTCGTTCCGCGTGTCGCAGCCGTTACGGTCCACGTCCGCCCACGCCTGCCCAAACAGCGCCCGGTCATATCCCGTCTTCGGTGCCCTGCCTTTGATGGGAAGGGTGGCCAGCAGGTCGATTGCCTTGGTAGCGAACGCGGGCTGCTCATTCGGCGGGGTGACGGACACGCCCTGCGCAACCAGGGACGGCGTCTCGGGATCCAGCGGGGCGCCCGTCTCGGCCGCAGTGGGAGCGGACGACGGCGTCGCCTTGGCTGTGGCGGTTGGGCTCGCTTTGGCGGAGGCAGCCGAAGCGGTGCTGTCTGAAGCGGCCGCCTCAAGGTCCGCGGTAGGGACGCGCGGCAGGGCGAGACCACCGGCAATGAAGAGGGCGAGGGACGTTGCAAGTGCGACGGCGCCGGCCTTGCGTTTCGCAGGCAGCCAGGCCCAGGAGCGGCGCCCGGTCAGCAGGACGTACAAACCTGTGAGTCCGGCCGAGATGGCCAGAAAAACCAGCGCGCCGCCAATTCCGCTGCTGAGGGCCCCAGCGAGCACGAACAGTGCGGTGACGGCTCCCACGGTGATTGTGGAGGCGAGCGGCCTTCGCGGCGGTTTCGGCGCCGGCGCAGACTGAGATGGACCCAAAAGGGTCTCGTATTCGGACATCATTTCCCCATTGATTGAGCCCGAAAAGGGCCCGGCAATTGCCGGGCTGCTGCTTAACTCGACAAAACTTGTTGTCGATGAGCCTATTAGCCAGACGGGAGAGAATTCGGTCCCGCCGGTTTACCTCGCTGAAGATTGAGCAGCTCTTGAGCCGATCTTGAGACTGTTTGTCGTACTGGAACTTCAGGGCTTAATAATTGGCGGATATGCGGCAACACCTTTATGGGGTGAGACCCTGCTGCCTGAATTCGCCGCCCGGAGGCGCTGGCCGCCGTCGTACTTCCTGTGCAGTCCCAAAGGCCGAGGCTTGTCTTGCCCTTTCCCGCGCCATACCGTGAATGGAAAAGCCGCCGAAGTGCAGGTGCAGGCATGCGGAAGATTTCCTTGTTGCGGTGTTTCCTGGTGTGCTTACTGGCCGCTGGCCTTCTCGCCGGTGCCACGCCTTCAGCAGCCCCTGCCGCTTCCCAGTCTGCTGCACCTGCCAATTCGGAGCAGACCTATGAGACGCTGGACGCCTTCCTCCGGGAGCAGCTCGACATCCTCGGAATCCCGGGCGTTGCCGTCGCCGTCGTGCGGGATGGCGCGCAGGTGCACGCGGCCGCATTCGGCCACGCCGATGAGTCTGGCCGGCTGATGACGGTCCAGACGCCGGTCCTGCTCGCCTCCACCAGCAAGTCGCTGACGGCGATCGCCGTGATGCAGCAGGTGGAGGCCGGCCGGCTGCGGCTCGATGAACCGGTGCAGGCCTACCTGCCCTGGTTCACGCTTGATGACAGCCGCTCCTCGTCCATCACCGTGCGGCACCTGCTGCACCAAGCGAGTGGCATGGGATCCGGGGACACGGCCTTCGAAGCCTCTGATGCGCAGGCCCCGGAGGCTCTGGAAGAAGAGGTCCGCGCCCTGGCAGATGCGCCTTTGGCCGGTACGCCGGGCGAGGCCTTCCACTACGCCAGCGCCAACTACAACATCCTGGGCCTGCTGGTGCAGACCGTCGCCGGGCAGCCGTTCGGGGAGTACATGGAGGAACACGTCTTCGGGCCGCTGGACATGGCGCACAGCCACCCCACCCGCGCCTCGGCCCTGGCCGACAAGGCCGCCGCCGGCTACTCCCGTTGGTTCGGCTCGTTCTGGCGCCAGACGGACGTGCCTGCCCCCACGTCCGGAATGCCTTCGTCAACCCTGTACGCCTCGGCCGAGGACCTGGGCCATGAGCTGACCGCACTGCTCGACGGCGGCGGCTACGGTACTGCGCGCGTCCTCCGGCCCGAGAGCGTGGAGGCGATGTTAGAGCCCAAGGTCCTGGTGGATGGGTCCAAGGAGTACGCCATGGGCTGGTTCACCCGGCCGCTGGTGGAATCCGCCGATTCAGCCGCTCCGCCGGTGCCGGAGGAGTCACTGCCCCGGCTGGTGGAGCATCAGGGCGAATGGGGTAACAGCCACACCTATTTGGGCATGGTTCCGTCGTCCGGTTTGGGCGTTGCGCTGGTGATCAACGCGAACGATGCCGCTGCCCCGTCGCGGCTGAAGGCGATCGACAGCAATGTCCTGCGGATCCTCCACGGCCGGGACCCGGTACGCGCGGTTGTCCAGGAGGACTGGCTCCAGCGGTACAGCTGGGCAGTTGCCCTGGGGCTGCTGCTCGCCGAGCTGCTGAGCCTGTGGCTGGCAGTGCGGTTCCTATTCCGTCCGCGTCCCGCTGGCAGGCGCCGGATGTTGTCTGCGTACGCCGCTGCAGCACTTACCCTGGACGCCTTCGTCATGTGGCTGTGCCTCGGCTACGCCCCGGCCAGGTTCGACACGCAGTTGTTCGTGGTCATCCGCCAGTTTCCCGACGTCGGACTCTTCCTGGTGCCGGCCCTCGCCCTGGCCATCCTCTGTCCGATCCCGCGGACGCTCTGGTGGCTCGCGCGGCTCCGGCCCGCCCGTTGACAGCTGCCTGCAGTGAGGCCGCCCAAAAGGACGGCCGGGCTTCCCACGTCCACAAACACATGTGCCGCCCCTTCCCCTGGACGCTTTCTCGCGTTGGGCGGGGGTGTGGGTTTCCCGCCGGTGTTGGGGGTTTGTTTTTAAATGTGGGAGGCCCCAACCGTGTGGTTGGGGCCTCGACCGTGATGTTGTGTCCGGCGGTGTCCTACTCTCCCACACCCTCCCGGGTGCAGTACCATCGGCGCTGTGGGTCTTAGCTTCCGGGTTCGGAATGGGACCGGGCGTTTC